>JAYVUK010000096.1:0-13196 GCA_043787975.1 Bacteroidota bacterium | reverse complement strand
TTGGAAATGGTTACTGTCAGGCATACATAATATGAACCTGCACTTGCGTACAAATGCCAAGGAGTTATTTGAGAAGAAGTCGTTCCATCCCCAAACGTCCAGAAGTAAGAAGTAGCATTGGTAATGGTCGGATAGAAATGAACACTGTCAACATTTGTATTCGATGAATAATGACTAAAGTGAGCGTTGCAAACAGGTGGCAACGGAGTTTCGATATGAATGCTGTCGCACAATGTACTTGTGCAACTTCCTGTTGAATTGGTAATGCTTACTGTAAGGCATACATAATATGAACCGGCGCTTGCGTACAAATGCCAGGGTTCAATTTGGGTGGAGGTTACTCCATCACCAAAAGTCCAGAGATATGTTTCTCCTGTTGTGTTTGTTGTTGTCGGGTAAAAATGAACACTGTCAGCATTGGTGTTCGATGAGTAATGGTTGAAGTGAGCATCGCAAACAGGAGTTGCTGAAGCCCCTGTACTAAAGATCAGGTTGAGAACTGTCGCTGTAACTAAAACGATGAAGGTGTAGAGTTTTTTCATTCGGATGTGTTTTTTAGAAATAAAATTTGGTAATGATCACCAAAAATCTGAAAAAAAATTATAGAATCCGACACCTTACAGGGTATACCTATATTTATAATAGACGCAGGTTTCAGCTCATAGGTTGCATTGATAATGCTGATAATTATGGATTTAATTCCGGCTTTCCATTGTAAAAATAAAAAATCCCCCGATTCGTCGGAGGATTTTCTTGATATGAAGGATGCAGCGGATATTATTCGTTCACGAACACCAAGTCTTCGGTTGTAATGGTTCCGTTCTCAGCAAGAATTGCAGCACGTTCAATCACGGCTTTCAATTCGCGCACGTTACCGGGCCACCTGTATTCAAGCATGCTTTTCACAGCTTCTTTTGATATCGTTACCGGTTGTATGCGATTTTCTTTGCAGAAGTCATTCAGAAAACTTTTTGAGAGTAACACCACATCATCGCCTCGCTCAAAAAGAGGAGGGAGGTGAATAAGAAATCCCTGGAGACGATAAAATAAATCTTCACGAAAACGTCCTTCTTTTACTTCCTGCGCCAAGTTACGATTGGTTGCTGCGATCACGCGCACATCCAATTTAATAGCTTTGTTACTTCCGATACGGGTTACTTCTTTTTCCTGGAGAACACGAAGCAATTTCGTTTGTAAGATGGAATCCATCTCGCCGATTTCATCTAGGAATATTGTTCCCTCATTTGCTTCTTCAAATTTTCCAATTCGTTTATCGCGTGCATCCGTGAATGCTCCTTTCTCGTGACCGAACAATTCACTTTCAATCAGGTCTTCAGGAATTGCTCCCATGTTTACCGTAACAAAAGGTTTGCGCGCGCGCGGTGAATTGTAGTGAATAGCTCTTGATACCAATTCTTTTCCTGTTCCGCTTTGACCTGTTACCAGTACCATGATGTTACTCTTCTCTACTTTCTGTACAAGTTTCAATGTCTTGAGTACAGCAGAACTGTTACCTAAAATGTTGTTATACCGGTTACGGTCGATGATCTGATCTTTCAGATTTTCATTTTCTTTTTTCAGGTTTACATTCTTGCAAAGATTTCTGATCGAATGTTCAAGGTTGACAATTGCATTTTCATTCTTGATGATGTAATCCTGTGCACCTTTTTTATAAGTATCCACGACCACATCCAATTTATCCTGACCAGAAACAATGACACACTGAATACCATCGTTGTAGTTTTTTACTTTCTCCATCAACTCCAAACCGTTCATGCCGGGCATGAGGTAATCAATGGAAATAATATCAGGATTGAGATGTAGATTGTTCGCGCATTCTTCCGGTGACAGAAAGTGTGTGACTTCTACATTGTCAAGTTTCTCAATGGCTTTCTTTATCAGGCTGCCAAGAAACTGGTCGTCATCTACTATAAATATCTTAATCATGCGATTGGTTTTTCTGTATTATACTTGTAGGAAAATAAGCGATAAATGTTTCGTTTGTATGGCTGAAAGGACTTTCAATTTCATGGTAAATCTTACAGTTTATTTTAATTCTCCAAGTTCCTTCTCCAGTTCTTTAAATGCCGATTCACTCGACCTGTGAACGTTGGAAATGAGTTGAGGAATTTTTTCAAGATTCGTTTTTGAATCGCTGCAGGTTTCTATTTCAGCCAGCATCTTCTGTGTGTCAGCCAGTCCCATGTAAGCAAACGATGGCTTGATGCGATGCGCAATCAACCGCAGTTCTTCCCAGTTTTGCTTTTTGAAACATTCGTCCATGTGCTCCAATGCTTCGGGCGTAGTATGCAAAAACATTTCAATCATCTCAATCATAAAGGCTTCGTTTCCTTCAGCAATTTCTTTGAGATAGGTGAGGTCGATTTTCGCATCAATAATTTCAGTCTGCGGTTTATTTGCTGTAGTTTTATTCGTTACCGGGATGTTTTCTTTTGACGAAATTTTATTTTCCTCTGAGTGAACAGGAATTTTTTCCGCTTCGGTAAGTTCGATGATTTTTTTCTTTAGATCAGCAGGGTTGAATGGCTTTGAGATGTAACCGTTCATTCCAAGATCAAAACATTTTTGTTTTTCCATTGGTACAGCATGAGCGGTCATCGCCATGATGGGAACACTTCTGAATGGTTCAGCGAGTTCTGCACGTATTCTTTGTGTGGCTGAATAGCCGTCTAATTCCGGCATCTGGATATCCATCAACACCAGGTCGAAATGTCTTTCCTGTAATTTTTCAATAGCGATTAAACCGTTTCCTGCACAGACGACATTCACGTTCCATCCTTGCAGAATTTTCTTTACAATCAACTGGTTGATGGCATTATCTTCGGCTACGAGAATATTCAGGTGGCCAAGCGATTTCTCATTTTCATCATCAGAGACTTTTGGCTGAACGGATTCCGTGGCAGCAATTTCATAAGCCAGGTGAAAGCAGAATGTTGTTCCTTCTCCTTCTTTACTTTTTACACTGATGGTTCCGCCTTGCAATTCGATGAGGCGTTTCACAATGGTTAAACCCAATCCTGTTCCGCCAAACTTGCGGGTTGTATCACTGCTTGCCTGTGTAAAACTTTCAAAGATGGAGTGGATGCTTTCTTTCGGAATCCCGATACCTGAATCTTTTACTTCGAAATCGATCGTCACATTTTTGTCGCGCTGGCTTCGAAGTGAAATAGCAATGGATACTTCTCCTTTTTCGGTGAACTTAATCGCGTTTCCAACGAGGTTATTTAAAATCTGGCTGAGACGTGTCGGATCACCACAAAGTGTGGAAGGTATTTTCTTCTCGATGCTTACACTGAGATTTAATTTTCGTTCATCCGCTTTTGCTTTGAAAAGATCAACAGTATGCTTAGCGACTTCTTCAACCCTGAACGGAACGGTTTCAAAATTCATTCGTCCCGCTTCAATCTTTGAAAAATCCAATACATCATTGATGACAATTAACAGGTTATCAGAAGAAATTTTGATGGACTTCATATAACCTGATTGCTCATCATCCAATTTTGTGTTTAATAAAATATGTGTCAGACCGATGATACCATTCAGCGGTGTGCGTATTTCATGGCTCATGTTGGCAAGGAATTGTTCCTTGATCATGGCTGTCTCTTCAGCGAGGATCTTTGCCTTTTTCAGTTCCTCTTCCACTCGTTTGTGATCGGTGATGTCGGTTGACACACCGATAATTCCGATGATTTCATTCTCACTGTTTCGGATCGGGGAATAATAACTTTGGAAAAATTTTTCCTGGAACTCATGCGTAATGTTTACTTCTTCGCCTTTGATGGTTCGCTCAAAACTGTCTACTACTTCAGGAAATATTTTAGAATAGGTATGAATGGATTTTCCAATCATCCTTGTTTTATCCACACCAAGATTCTCTACGCCTTTTCCTTCAAATAGGGTGAAGTTCCCGCTTACATCCAGTGCGAAAAGGATGATGGGAGAATTGGAAACTACCTTCTGTAATCGTCTTTCCGTTTCCTGTAAAGCATGTTCTATCCGTTGTTTCTCTCGTTCAGATTCTTTAAAACGAAGGACGTAACGAAGACTCTGTGCAAGACCTTCGGGTGTAAGTAAACTTTTTGGAATGTAATCGGATGCTCCACTCTTCATCGCTTCAACGGCAACTTTTTCGTCACCGTGAGAAGTAACAATGATGATGGGTGAGGTATTTCCCTGCTGACGTATTTCTTTCAACAACTCAAGCCCGGTTCCTCCGGGTAAATTATAATCAAGAAAAATACAATCGTAGTTTTTGCCATCGGTGGCTTCTTTGCCTGACTCATGGTCTTCGGCAAATGTCACTTCGCAATTGATGCCGGAACCCTTCAACGCCCGCTTGATAATCATGCGGTCAAGTTCATCATCTTCTACTATGAGAATTTTAATCGGTTGTTCTGTCATTGCAATCAGATAAAATCAATACGGCTTTTTGTCGTATGTGATTCTTCTACTATTGCAATAGGTGATTGTTGCTGCAATTTTTATGAAAACCTTACACAGAATATGTAAGACAGCTTTCGGATTTTGGTTTTTAGTTCAAAGTTAGCGGACCTAAATAAGTGCCTACAAACTTTGAACTAAGAACTTTGAATTACTATGATTTCCGGATGATGGTCTGGTTCCTGTCCGGCCCCACAGAGATAATGGTGATCGGAACCTGCAGTTGTGTTTCAAGATAACGGATGTACTCTTTCAACTCTTTTGGAAAATGTTTTTCTTCGGTGATGCCGGTTAAATCTTCTTTCCATCCTTTTATTTCTTCAAACACCGGCTTCACTTCATTGTTCACGATGTCGTAAGGCATGTAATTAATTTCAATCCCTTCGTAGTTATAACGAACACAGGAATAAATTTTTTCAAAACCACTCAACACATCCGACTTCATCATAATCAAATCCGTAACTCCGTTGATCATGATGGCATAACGTAGCGCAGGTAAATCAATCCATCCGCATCTGCGCGGGCGACCGGTGGTTGCACCGAATTCATTTCCTGCTTTCCGCAATGCTTCTCCGGTTGCATCATTCAACTCACTTGGAAACGGACCGCTTCCAACACGTGTACAATACGCTTTGAAGATGCCGAACACACGACCGATTTTTCCCGGAGGAATTCCAAGACCCGTGCAAGCACCTGCTGTAATTGTATTGGAAGAAGTGACGAACGGATACGAACCAAAATCAATGTCGAGTAACGAACCTTGCGCTCCTTCAGCAAGAATGTGTTTTCCTTCCCGGATGTATTGGTTGATGAGATGTTCACTATCAACGAAGTTGAGCTTCTTCATGTCCTCGATTCCTTCGAACCATTCTGCTTCGAGAGTCTCCAGTTCAGCCAGCGGATAATTCATGCTCTTTAAAAGCTCTGTATGCTTTGAAGAAAGTTTTTTATAGAGTTCAGAAAAATTCTTCGACTCAATATCACCCACGCGCAAACCGTTTCTCCCGGTCTTGTCCATGTACGTAGGGCCAATGCCGCGCAACGTAGAACCGATCTTCTCTTTTCCTTTTGCAGCTTCTGAAGCAGCATCGAGCAGGCGGTGCGTAGGAACAATAAGATGCGCTTTTCGTGAGATGAAAAGTTTCTTATCCATGCTCACCTTCATTTTGAGCAAAGCATCCACTTCTTTTTTTAATGTGACCGGGTCAATCACAACACCGTTGCCAACGATGTTGATGGTTCCATCACGAAAAATTCCGGAAGGAATGGTGTGAAGTACGTGTTTGATTCCGTTGAACTCGAGTGTGTGTCCGGCATTCGGGCCACCCTGGAAGCGGGCTACTACATCGTACCTGGGAGTCAGTACATCAACGATTTTTCCTTTTCCCTCATCTCCCCATTGGAGACCAAGCAATACATCAACCGGCATGTTGGAATTATGAATTATGAATTATGAATTGAAAATGGCAACTCCATCTTAAAAGTACAAGTTAGAGAATTGAACCCACGGAACTGGAAAAAAGAATTTCTGATTTCATGATTGATAGAATTCTATTCTCACTTCTCAATTCTGAAATTGTTTAATGGCAGCCGGAAGATTTTCAGCAATGGTGAAAACGGTATTCAGCTTGGTGATGATGAGCAGTTCCTTGATCTTATCAGAAATGCTGCAGATGGAAGTGTCACCGCCATTCTTTCTCGACTTGGTGAGAATGTTTACCAACACATTCAACCCATTACTGTTGAGGTAACGGAAATTTTCCATCGAGATCACAAAGTTGGTCGTGCCTTTCCCGATCAGCTCCTGGATATCATCCAGCAACGGAGTTGCCTGGTTTTTATCAATCAGGTTACCGGTCATTTCCACGATCGCGTACGTGCCTTTGTTGTTTATCTTATAAGTAAAATCCATAGGACGAAGATAGATATTTGAAGTTAATTCAGGTGTTTTTTATTTCGTATGTGTTATTTGACTGGAAGAATGTTGCATAGAAAGTGGGAAAGTGAGAATATGTGAAAGTGTGACAAGTCTCACGCTCGCCTTGTCCCGCTTTCTCATTTTCAATCATGCTATTTTCCATTTTACTTTCTGGCACTCAGATACTGACATTTTCCATGCTGCTCTAATTCATTACACTTTCCGAATAAATGAAGTGCATGATGCGTGACATTGAAATGGAGCAATCCTCCAATCATCGATTGTATCTGCTGCACGCGTGGATCGCAAAACTCAAAAATGTGTTCGCAATTTTCACAGATCAGGTGATCGTGTTGTTTATACGAGTATGATTTTTCAAAGCGCGCTAAATTTTTTCCAAACTGATGACGCGTGATTAAATTAGAATCAAGCAGGAGTTCGATGGTATTGTAAACGGTTGCACGGCTTACCTGATATTTTTTTTTCTTTAAGTGCGTATAGAGTGAATCCACATCGAAATGTTCGTTGATGGAATAGATTTCATCCAGGATGGCAAAGCGTTCCGTTGTTTTCCGCTGGCTATTCTGTTCAAGGTATTCCGTAAATATTTTTCGCACCTTCTGCTTTACCTCTGTACTCATCCTTTCGTTCTCCCTGATTCTAAAGCCGAAGTAACAAATTTTATATCAATTGAGAAAAAATCCGTTCACGTGTTTTTATTATTCTGTTGACAAGTGGCGTTCATAACTTCTACGAATTGCAAAGCGCAAAAGTATTTCCAACGGTTCAATAAAGGTAATTTTGACTGCATGTTTTTAGGAGTTATAAAGTGCGTGGGGGCGCAGGTGCGCAGGCTTTTTTGTGGTGCTTTATTGTCTTTATTTTTTCTTTTTGGTAAATCTGCACATGCGGAGCAAAAACTTCCTGCATTTATTTCTCCTGAAGCGTCTCATTGGGCAGATTCCATTATTTCGAAACTTACTCCTGATCAACGCATCGGTCAGCTTTTTATGATTGGTGCCTGGAGCAATAAAGATTCGACTCACATAAACGATGTCAAATATCAAATTGCGAATTATGAAATCGGCGGGTTGATTTTATTTCAAAGTGGATTAGTCAGGCAAGCATTGCTGACAAATCAATTCCAGGCGATATCAAAAATTCCATTGCTCATCGGCATTGATGGAGAATGGGGACTTGCCATGCGGATTGACAGTACCGTCCGTTTCCCGCGACAGATGACACTTTCAGCCATGCAGGATGAAGATGCGATTTATAAAATGGGTGAAGAGATTGCGAGAGAGTGTAAGCGAATGGGCATTCACACAAATTTTTCTCCCGATGCTGATATCAATAATAACCCAATGAATCCGGTGATCGGAAGCCGGTCATTCAGTGATGATAAAATTACTGTTACAAAAAATGCAGTTGTTTATATGCATGCGTTGGAAGATCATCATATTCTTACAACGGGAAAACATTTTCCGGGTCACGGTGATACGGATATGGATTCTCATTTGGTATTGCCGACGATTAAGAATTCAAAAAGTGAAATGGATACACTGGAATTGTATCCCTTCCGGAAATTAATTGACGAAGGCATGGGAGGCATGATGGTGGCTCACCTCAGCGTTCCTGCATTTGATACGATTCCGAATAATCCGTCCACACTTTCCAAAGAAATTGTAACCGGGTTACTGAAAGAGCAAATGCATTTCAAAGGAATTGCGTTTACGGATGCATTGAATATGAAAGGTGTGAGTGCCTGTTACAAACCGGGAATACTTGATAAACTGGCCTTGCTTGCGGGGAATGATATGCTGCTTCTTTCGGAAGACGTTCACAAAGGGATTGATGAGATCCATCTTGCTGTGGAGAATTGTGAAATCACGCAGGACGAAATTGACGCGCGCGTAAAAAAAATTCTGATGGTAAAATATTGGGTGGGCTTGAATCACTATCAGCCGATTGATACAAGCAATCTTTACAATGATTTGAACACAGGATATGCGCTGCATCTTCAGCAGCAGTTATATGAAAAATCGCTCACGCTTTTATCAAACAAGGATTCAATTCTCCCTTTTAAATCCGACGAAAAGAAAATTGCCTCTGTCGTTGTCGGAGATGTAAAGAATAATCCATTTCAACAGCAGCTTCAGTTGTATGGTCACGTTGATTGCTATGCAGTTGAGAAAGATGCGCAATGGAGTGTTTTCGAAGCAGTCGAAAAGTTTCTTGTCAATTATGATTGCATCATTTTGAGTCTTCATAACACCACCATGAATGCTCAGAAAGATTTTGGGATGACGGAGTCCTCGAAAAAATTCATCAACGAAGTAATCAAAAAGTACAAAACAGTTTTTGTTGATTTTGGAAATGCATATACGCTATCAAAGATTGAATCGTCCGGCAATTTAAAAGCACTGGTTCTTGCTTATGAAGACATGCCGGTGACACACAGTCTCGCGGCCCAGTTACTTTTTGGCGGCATTGGTTCGCAGGGAAAAATGCCTGTTACTGTTGGAGACGCCATGCATGGTGTTTCTCCGTATCCAAAATATTCAGGGATCAATTCTGCGGTTCCGATTCGTTTTAAATATACGTTACCGGAAGATGTTGGTATCAACAGCAATGATTTGTCAGCCATTGATACCATTGCGTTGAAAGCAATTGCTGCAAGAGCAACTCCCGGTTGCCAGGTGCTTGTTGCAAAAGATCAGAAAGTAATTTACTACAAATCGTTTGGTACACACAGTTATGATGATACTACGCGCGTAAAAAATTCTGATCTCTATGACATTGCTTCCGTAACAAAAATTGCTGCAACATGCCTTGCTACCATGAAGTTGGTGGACGAAAAAAAAGTCGATCTCAATCAACCGATGTCAAAGTATCTTCCGGTCTTAAAAGCAACGAACAAAAAAAATATTATCATCAGGGATGTGTTGGCACACCAGGCCGGGTTGCAATCGTGGGTTCCATTTTGGAAACAGACAATTACTTCCACCGGATCTTTGTCGGAAGATATTTATGTGAGGAAGGAAACCGAAGGATATTCCGTTCGTGTTGCCGATGGAATATTCATGCGTAACAATTACCGCGATTCAGTCATGCAATGGATTTATGATTCACCGTTGAATGAAAGAGGTAAATATGTGTACAGTGACTTTGGGCCGATCCTGATGAAGTCGTTGGTTGAAAAGGAAACCGAACTTCCGATTGATCAATACCTGGATCGAAATTTTTATAATCCGCTTGGATTATCGAGCCTTACATTTCTTCCGATGAATAAGTTTGATCTGAAAAAAATTGTTCCTACTGAAGATGATAAGAATTTCCGGCACCAGTTAATTCACGGTGATGTGCACGATCCTGCAGCTGCTATGTTGGGAGGAGTTTCCGGGAACGCAGGTTTGTTTTCGGATGCGAATGACCTGGCCGTGATCATGCAACTCTATCTTAACAAAGGAATTT
Source organism: Bacteroidota bacterium (assembly GCA_043787975.1). Taxonomy (GTDB): domain Bacteria; phylum Bacteroidota; class Bacteroidia; order AKYH767-A; family 2013-40CM-41-45; genus JAPLDA01. The sequence continues at coordinate 3,343 of JAYVUK010000096.1, read as the reverse complement.
ACGGAGGAAAGCAGTATATCAGCCAAACAACCGTGAATGAATTTACAAAACAACAATTTGCAATTACCAAAAATCGCAGAGGATTATTTTTTGATAAGCCCGAACCGGATCCTAAAAAGCAAAGCCCGACCTGCAAAGATGCTTCATTAAAAACCTTCGGCCACCAGGGATTCACGGGTACTTGCGCGTGGGTTGATCCAGAATATAATTTGGTTTATATTTTTCTCTCCAACAGGGTAAATCCGGATGCGACCAATGACAAACTCGTTAAGATGAATGTGAGAACGGATATTCAGCAGGTGATTTATGATGCTATTTTAAATCCGAAATCTAAAACCGGAAATCAGAAATAGATTTTCTCTCGGTTGTTTCGCGTGTTGCAATTTTCATCATTTCGAATATTCGTACATTCGTGCCAATTCGTAATTCGTACAGTATGAATATTGGAATTCTTTGTTACCCGACTTTTGGGGGAAGTGGAGTAGTGGCTACTGAGCTTGGTAAAGCGCTCTCTGAAAAAGGTCATCACATACATTTTATCACCTATAGCCAACCGGTTCGCCTGGAACATTTCTCTGAAAATGTTTCCTACCATGAAGTGAGCATTGCGGATTACCCGCTCTTTGAATATGCTCCGTATGAAACAGCACTGACGAGCAAACTCGTGGATGTTGCTTTGTTCGAGAAGCTGGATATTATTCATGTGCATTATGCAATTCCTCATGCTTCGGTTGCATACATGGCCAAACAAATTCTTGCTGCGCAGGGATATCATATTCCTTTTGTTACTACGCTGCATGGAACGGACATCACATTGGTTGGTAAAAACTCAAGTTACACTCCCGTGGTTACGTTTGCTATTAACATGAGTGATGCTGTGACAGCTGTTTCGAAAAACCTGATGGAAGAAACGTATCGTTTCTTTAAAATTACAAAAGAGGTTGAAGTGATTCCGAACTTTATTGATCTGCGAAGATTTAATAAACAGCGGAAGGAACATTTCAAGAAAGCAATTGCTCCGAACAATGAACGGCTGCTTGTTCATGCGTCCAATTTCAGGCCGGTGAAAAGAGTCAGTGATGTGATCAAGATTTTTAACCAGGTGGTTGAAAAAATTCCTTCCAAACTTTTACTCATCGGTGATGGACCTGACCGGACCAACATTGAAAAAGAATGCCGCGAGTCGAAAGCCTGCGATCACATTCGTTTTCTCGGCAAGCAGGAAGCGGTGGAAGAAATTTTATCCGTTTCTGATTTATTTATTCTGCCTTCAGAAACGGAAAGCTTTGGTTTGGCTGCACTGGAAGCGATGGCTTGCCAGGTTCCTGTGATCTCTACCAATACGGGTGGAATTCCCGAAGTGAACGTAAACGGTGTAACCGGATTCATGAGTGATGTGGGTGACGTGGACGACATGGCTAAAAATGCAATTCATATTTTGGAAGATGATGAGCGCCTGGCAAAATTCAAACACGGTGCGCTTGAACAGGCAAAGAAATTTGACATCAAGCACATCCTACCAATGTATGAGAGAATGTACGAGAGAGTAGTGAAAGAAGCACGCAAGTGAGTACGCAAGTGTGCAGGTGCGCATGCGCGCATGAGTACTTGCTTACTATCAGTTTATAAACAGTAAACTGACAGATGAAACTAAAGCGCTCACTTAAGGATTGCTTAAGTATATTGTAGATAAATACAAACTCAGATAATTCTCATGCGCTCATACAGGCTTGCGCGCATGCGTGCTCCAACAAAATGAACATACTCTATCTCAAAGCTCTTCATATCATTTTTGTCGTCACCTGGTTCGCGGGATTATTCTATGTAGTTCGCCTTTTTGTTTACCATACTGAGGCAGATAAAAAATCAGAACCTGAAAAAAGTATTTTAACCAATCATTTTAAGATAGCCGAAAAACGTCTTTGGTATGGTATCACCTGGCCATCCATGATCGGAACCTATGTATTCGGGTTTTGGATGTCGTATGAGCTGTACGGATTTAGTTTTCCGGGATGGCTGATTATGAAACTTGCTTTTGTTTTCGGCCTGACCTTGTATCATCTGCAATGCGGGCTGATGTTTAAACGCTTTCAGGGCGATGAAATAAAATATTCTTCTTTTAAACTTCGCTTGTGGAATGAGGTGGCAACACTCTTTCTTGTTTCAATTGTTTTTATTGTAGTGCTAAAGGATCAAGGTAACTGGTTGTGGGGAATAGTCGGACTTGTAATTTTTGCCGCGTTGCTGATGATTGCGATCAATGTGTACAGGAAGAAAAGACAAAAGGCATAGGCGAATTATTTTTTTTTCAGACTTCCGAAATAGTGTTCGTTCATAAAGCTGGTATACTCTTCAATGCTGTTAAGTCCGACACTTTTTCTACGCTCATTTAATTTTTCCGGTTCGATCACAGGTCTTGGTTCGTAAGAAGTACCATCCTTGTTCAGTTGCATTTGCGTTCCGTAAACCTGTGATTGATTTGTGTTTACTTTTACTCTGTCAACTAAATAAGCATAATCTTCTTTTCTTGCTTTCCCTCTGTCAACTTCAATTTTCATGAGTGTCAAAACACTGTCTTGAAACGATGGATGTCTATCCTGGTGCTGAACCAAGAGCCAAAAGTTTTTAGCACCTTCTTCTCCGACAAGATCATAGTTTGGGAAACCGTACTTTTCAAAAATCTCTTTCACCTTAAAATAATTGAAGCTATCGGTCATTACAAAATTGCGGATGATTGTCGCTTTTGAAATGGTATCGTCAACCAATTCTTTATTATCATATTTTCTTGAATAACTCCGCCACTTCTGATCTACGTTCACAAGGCTATCTAATATATGGGACAGTGAGGGGTTTGAGCCTTCGCTTTTTATTTTATTGTCTTCAACTAACTTCAAAAGAGATGTCCATCGTTTATCAGAATGCAATGATGTGAGATCAGAGTCCGAAATCAATTGATCGTAATCAGAAAAATTTATTTTTATCGCAATTCGTTCAAGGTTTAAAAATGCACTGTCAGGTATTCCTGCTTTCGCCCATGCGCGTGCAGCATTATATCGGTCAGTTGAATAACCTTTCCATCCGTTGGCTATAAATGCGGACGAATAGGCTAGAACAGAATTTCTATAATCTTTTGTTTTATAAAGTGAGTCAGCCTTCTTCACTAAAATAAAATATTCATCCGGTGGAGTTTGTCCGAATGCAAAAAATGAAAACAGCAGAAAAGAAATAGAGAGCAGAAAATTTCGCATTTCAAATATCAATGGCTGTATGCTGTCGACTGTCAACCGTTGACTGTCGACTAGACTCATCCTCCCGCTTTCTTGGCTTTGTATCCCATCTCTGC
>JAYVUK010000095.1:0-55332 GCA_043787975.1 Bacteroidota bacterium | reverse complement strand
CCTATGAATTTCAAAATTTGTCATTCCGAACGAAGTGAGGAATCTCAGATTTTCCCAAACTAAACCACTATCAAAATTTACAAGTTCTTAACCTTTCTTCTTTTCTTTTCGGTCATGATCAACGAAAGTTCTCGTCCTGTTTGTCCTTTCACGGAAGTGTTTTCCTGCGCACGCCTGATCAGGTATGGAAGAACAGAAGTGACAGGACCGTAAGGAACGTACTTTGAAACATTGTACCCGAGTTTTGAAAGATTAAAACTGATGTGATCGCTCATTCCGTACAATTGGGAAAACCAGATATGCGGATGATTGTTGGGGAGATTTTTTTGAAGCATGAGTTCCGTGAGAAGCAGAGCACTGTTCTCATTGTGCGTACCGCAACAAATTGAAATCCGATCGATGTGTTCAACACAAAACCGAAGCGCAAGATCGTATGCCTGATCTGTTGACGTTTTATCAGCATGAATAGGAGAGATGTATCTCATTTCGATTGCCCGTTTCCTTTCCTTTTCTATGTAAGCACCTCGCACAACCTTCATCCCGATCATGTAGTTGTTTTGTTTCGCATGTTCATAGGATCGTTTCAGAAAATCAAGCCTGTCGATCCGATAGAGTTGAATCGTATTGTAGATCATGACCCGTTCACGGTTGTAAAGCATCATCATTTCCTGAACAAGATTATCAATCACATCCTGGATCCACGATTCTTCTGCATCCACATAAAGCGGAACGTCATAATCTGAACCTGCCTGGCAAATTTTTCGCACGCGGCTTTTGAACAGCTCAAATTCTTTTTGTTCGTTTTCGCTGAGTGATTGCTTTGCATTTATTTTTTCAAGCAAGGCAAAATGTACAAAGCCGCTCGGCTTAAAAACACAAAACGGAATGTTCGGATTTCCTTTTGCTTTTTCAATGGTGGCAAGCGTTTGTTTTAAACCGGCTTCAAAATCTTCTTCGGATTCTTTTCCTTCAACTGAATAATCTAAAATGGTTCCGATGTGATATCGACCAAGTTCATCGATGGTTTTTTCGCAATCTGAAATCGTTTCACCACCGCAGAAATGACGGAAAGCAGTTGCCTTTACGATTCCTTTAATCGGCAAATGCAAAGCAATGGCTGTGTTTACAAATGGTGGACTTATTTTCACCAGCCAATTGTAACTGATGATTTTAAAAAGCCAATACGCTCTTGTTAAATCTTCATTGGTTTTATTTTCGAATGCGACCTCCGTATTATCAAACGATACGATTAAATTCTTCATAATTGAGTTCGCAAACGTACTTGATTCATTCGGAATGTAAAAGTTCACCTAAGAAAATAAAGTGCGACCCGGTAATTAAGTTCCACCTTCTTAGTTCTTAGTTCTTAGTTATTAGCTATTGGTTATTAGCTATTCTCCTTCCAAGCTTGTCACTTTCACACTCTCACACTTTCCCTATCTTTGCTGCTCTATTAAAAGCAATGAACTTTCAGTCATTAGACAAGTGGGGATTTCGTTCCGGTCATCCTTTTATTATTTCAGGGCCGTGTGGTGTTGAATCGGAAGATCAAATTCATGCAACAGCGGAAGCTTTACGTAAATATAATGTTCATGTGCTTCGCGGTGGAATCTGGAAACCGCGTACGCGGCCTGGTTCTTTCCAGGGGATCGGAGCCGAAGGATTAACCTGGTTGAAAGAAGCCGGGAGAAAAAATAATTTGCCTGTCGCTGTGGAAGTGGCTTCTCCGAAACATGTTGAAGAAACATTGCATGCCGGCATTGATGTGTTATGGATTGGTGCGCGCACAACAGTGAATCCTTTTTTGGTGCAGGAAATTGCTGATGCCTTGAAAGGAGTGGACGTTCCTGTGATGGTAAAAAATCCGATCAATCCGGAACTGGAGTTGTGGATTGGTGCCATTGAACGAATTTACAAAACAGGAGTTCAGCGCATCGCCGCCGTGCATCGTGGTTTTTCCACTTATGAAAAAACAAAATATCGCAATGTTCCCAATTGGCAAATTCCGATTGAGTTAAAAAGAAGATTTCCTGAACTACCATTCATTTGTGATCCAAGTCATATTTGTGGGAAGAGAGAAATGATTCAGTCTGTTTCACAAACAGCACTTGATCTCAACTACGACGGACTGATGATTGAATCTCATATCAATCCTGACCACGCATTGAGTGATGCAAAACAGCAGTTGACCCCGGCTGCGTTAGGAAAAATTTTAGAATCATTGATCATTCGCCAGCCATCCACAAATGATATTATTTTCATCAACCTGCTGGAAGAACTTCGTGATAAGATTGACGTGATGGATACGGCTCTTCTTGAAATGATCAGCGAGCGGATGAATGTTGCGCGCGAAATCGGACGTTACAAAAAGGAAAACAACATGACCATTCTCCAGGTTGAGCGTTGGAATGAAATTCTTACGACCCGTTTACAAGCTGGCTTGAACAAAGAATTGACAGGTGATTTCATTGTTAAGCTGTATGCGTTAATTCATGATGAATCCATTCGTCAGCAAACCAATGTGATGAATTCCATGGACGCTGAAAAGGATGTTGTAAAAACGTAATCAGAATCTGTTAAGGTTGTTAAATAAACTTGCCGCAGATCTGGAGATTTATAAAACAGGATGTATCAATTTTTAATCTGCGAAACGAAGTTCTTTAATTCCAAAATGTAAAACAAGAGTCATTAAAAATCTGCGGCTATTTAAATATAGTACATATCAATTCAACGTTTCCAAGTATGCCACCTATCATCAGCTCTTATTCGAATGGCATTTTTATCGGTCATGATATCTTTTTACAGATGGAGAAATTTTTATCAGAGAATTATTCCGGAAGAAAACTATTTATTCTTGTTGATGAGAATACAAGAGAAAAATGTTTTCCGTTGATTTCAGAAAAAGTAGTTGCTTTGAAAAATGCAACGCTGCTCGAAATCGAAAGCGGTGAAAAAAATAAATCACTTGCTACGTGTGAAAAACTCTGGCAAGAATTAACCGAACACGCTGCAGACCGCAAATCGTTGCTGATCAATCTCGGTGGCGGAATGATTTCTGATATCGGCGGATTTGTTGCTGCCACGTACATGCGTGGAATTGATTTCATCAACATTCCGACCACGCTCCTTGCAATGGTAGATGCATCGGCAGGAGGGAAGAATGGAATTAATTTTTCAGGATTGAAAAACCGGGTTGGAACTTTTACAAAACCGGAAGCGGTTTTTATTTCAGATTTATTTTTAAAAACACTTCCCGAACGGGAATTAAAATCAGGCTTTGCGGAAGTGATTAAACATACGCTGATTGCTGATCTGGAAAAATGGAATGTGATAAAACAATTTGAAAATCTTAATGATGTGAACTGGATGAAAATTATTGAAAATTCACTTGATATAAAAAATAAAATTGTGGCTGCCGATTACCACGAACAAAACAAACGCAAGACACTGAATTTTGGTCATACCATCGGTCACGCACTTGAAAGTTATTCTCTGAAACACGATGCTGATCCGTTGAGACATGGTGAAGCTGTTGCTGCAGGAATCATTGGTGAAATTTTCCTTTCTCAGAGAATGCTTGATTTTCCTAAGACAGATGCCGATGAAATTAGTTCGTTGATTCAAAAACACTATGACCACTTTTCACTGGAAGTAGATATAAATGAAATCTTAGATTTGATTCATGCCGATAAAAAGAATCAACAATCCGTAACGAATTTTGTTTTGCTCAAAAATATCGGTGATCCTGTTATCAATCAAAATCCAGGTGATGCGTTAATTACGGAAGCTGTTGAATTTGCCATGCAACGAATTAAATCCATTGTTCAGCATAGCTGATGATTTACCGGATCAGTAAGAGAGATAAAACCCTGAAGGGAATCATTCGACTCACTTCTTCAAAAAGTATTTCCAACCGTATTTTAATTATTCAATCACTTTGCGAAGACAAATTCCGGGTTAAAAATTTAGCAACTGCCAACGATACGCTGCTTCTTCAGGAACTTTTAAATTCTTCTTCTTCTGTTTTAGATGCTGAAGATGCCGGAACAACTTTTCGTTTTCTTACAGCTTATCTTTCTCAAAAACCAGGTGAATGGGTACTTACCGGAACTAAACGTATGCAACAGCGACCGATTGGGATTTTAGTGAACGCACTGAGAAAGCTTGGCGCTGTGATTTCCTACGCGGAGAAAGAAAATTTCCCGCCCTTGAAAATCGATGGAAAGAAAATCAGTGGTGGAGAAATTGAGATGGATGGAAGTATCAGCAGCCAGTTCATCTCGGCAATATTGCTGATTGCTCCTACACTTCAAAACGGACTGACGATACAATTGAAAGGAGAATTATTTTCACAGTCATACATGGAGATGACTTTGAAACTGATGAGTGAATTCGGAATTGATTATGAGTGGACTGGAAGCACCATTAAAATTCCGGAACAGAACTATGTTGCGAAGAATTTTTCTGTTGAGTCCGACTGGAGCGCTGCTTCGTATTGGTTTGAGATGGCTGCATTGGCCGACGAAGTTGATTTGACTTTGCAAGGATTGAAAAAGGATTCCATCCAGGGAGATTCTGTGATCACGGAAATCATGAAGCAATTTGGTGTTGAAGCAGAATTCACGAATGAAGGAGTTAAACTTAAAAAGAAATCTTCATTCCAACTTCAGAAAAAATTCTCGTATAACTTTCAATCCTGTCCTGATCTTGTTCAGACAATGGCTGTGATCTGTGCAGCACTTGGAGTTGAAGCTGAGTTCACCGGAATTAAGAATCTTCACATCAAAGAAACAGATCGTTTGCTTGCTTTAAAGACTGAACTAAAAGAGATTGGCGTTGAATCTGAATTCTCCAATTTTCAATTTTCAATTCCGGTCTCCGAACTCCGAACTCCGAACTCCGAACTCCTAACTTATAGCGATCACCGAATGGCTCTCTCCTTCGCTCCGCTTGCTTTAATGTTTGGGAAAATTGAAATTGAAAACCCGGACGTGGTAAAAAAGTCCTATCCGGAATTCTGGGAGGATCTCATATCCGTTGGTTTTAAAGTTACAGAAAGTTAAAACTGGAATCTCACCTGAGTTTTTACTTCTGATTTCGGAATAGGCATATTGTCTTTCCTGGAAACATTAGGAGTCCGTCAGATGCCCGGCAAAAAATGGATTCAGTTTTTTATTACTTGAGAACGACTATATACAAACGTCTCAAGTGAATTAAAAAAATGGAATGTTGTCAACTGAGTAGTGAAAACTTTAACTCCGCTCTTTTCGATCTCTTCTGTTTTCATACGATCGCGATCGAATTGTATATACGCGATCGGTAAATGACTGTGGGCATTTTTAATTCGGACTATAGTTTCCATTAACGAATCAACATCATCATCTTGCATGATTAATACAAGGTCTATATGGTGTTGTCTTATTTTGTATAAAAGATCAGACGAGGAATTCGAGTCGACATCAACATTGAAATTTATCCTGTCATCAATCATTTTAGTTATAGCTTCAGAAATAGAATACGGATCGCGCAAACAGGCAATGTGTATCATAGGAATTGAATTTAAGAATTTTACTGTGTTAAAGTTTAGAACAAAGAAACGAAATTTTATTATTTCTGATGTTTTTCTTATTTAGAAATTTCGAAGCAAAAGTATTAAAACTGGAACCTCACCTGTGCTTTCACTTCTGATTTTTGGTTGCCGTTGATTTCATCCAAACCACTGCCGACAGTTTTCTGGTTGTCATATACAGTGGTTCCGTATCTCAGCCACATATCAATTCCGCGCATGATCCGGTAGTGAGCAGTAATGTAAAAGCGGCTTCCGCGGTAATAGTAAGATGGAATTGAATAGGCATACAGCACATCACTCTCGTAAACATAGATACGTGTGTTATACGTGTCCGTATCAAACAAAGCATAGCGAGCGGAAAAACTTATTTTGCTTTTGAACGGCTGAAAATTGATATCCTGGTAAACGGTATATCCCTTTTCAGGCGTGTTATTTCCGGTTTGATAAGTAACGAACTCCACGCGGCTTGCCAATGAAATAGAAGAAGTCGCTTTGTAGCTTACGTGAAACCTGTAATTTACCTGCTTCACATCATTCTGATTGCTGATCGGGTGTGTATCGGCTGTAATGTTCTTCGGCTTGTTCTGTTGTTTTATTTTGAAGTATGCTTCAAATGTTTTTGAAGGTGCGTAATTCAATTGTGCGAGGTATTCTTTTCCTGCTGTGGGTCCATCCACACTGAATCGCAACCACGGAAATTTGAATTGATCATAGTAAGCACTCAAGGTAAAACTTCGCGCCGGTTTCAGAAGAATGCCGAAATACAAACCGTCTTCATTCATAACATTGGAATTTTCAGACAAGGCTGTGCTTTCAAGTGCCTGGTAGTTTTTATCGTAATGGCGATGTAAAATGGAAACAGAAACATTCTGATCAAGACTTGCAAGGATTCCGTTTAAGTAACCCATTCCACCGTTGTCGCTTCTTCCGATTTCTCCGAAAAAATTTGCATTACCAAGTACATAGTTGTAATCAACACCGACATTCGAGTTGTAGTTGCCACTGAAATCAAATGTGTTATAAGGCTGGTATGCTTTTACAAGATCATGATCGAACTTCGTTGAATAACCGGTAAGTCCGACAGAAAATTTTCGGGTGCTGTATTGAAGATGCCCGCCTGCCATTGTTTTAAGGATGGAATGTTTTCTGGCAAGTTCAGAAGAATCACGATGGTTTCCGTCTGTTTCAAAAGCTGAGATGATATCTTCCTGTGTAAGTGTATCCGATGATGCCTGAACATTGGCATCAAGTTTATGCGCTGAATAAAATAAATCAAGCTGAAAATTATCTTTAGCAAGTGAAACTGCTCCGCCACGCATGAACAGATTTTCATCCACAGAGGTATATGGAACCAATCCACGACCGCTCTTTTTAATGTTCATCACATCGGCAGATTTCCCGAATGCAACACCAGACCAAAGTACAAGCCCTTGGCCGTACTGTGCCTGGAAATCGCCAAGAGCAATGGATTTAAGCAAACCATTTCCTCGATAAAATAAATGAGCTGAATAAAAATCCATGCTTGCAAACGGATTGTACCTGTACTCATTGAATTTGATTGATGATGGTTGAAAAAACATTTCCCCGGCATCCTTCTCTCCTGTTAAACCAAAGCTGAACTGATCATTGAAAGTGTAGCGATAGCGGGTGTAAAATTTTGCAGGACTTCCATTGTAACGGTGTGTATCATTGGTGCTAGTATCGGGTGGTGAAAATCCTTTTTGTTCTTCAAGCACTTGCTGGTAACGAATCATCAACATGCTTTTTCCCTGTGTGAACATTTTCTTGAAATCCGGTTTTGTGTTTGCGGCTCCTTCATCCACTTTTACAAATGGGAGAATGTCGTAGATCGTTTGCAGATCAAAACCGTCAATGCTTTGAAGCTCTTCCAAAGAAATCAGCTTTCCGTTTTTTGCAATGTGATCAAGCAGAGCTTGTACCTGTAAATCATTTAACAGCGTCAAATTCTCAAGCTGGTCCTTTGTCGCCGTGTTGAGATCAAGCGGATGTTCTTTATAAATATTCAGGTTGTCAAGTAGCGTTGTGTAATCTATTTCCTTATCGGATGCTGCATCCTGGTTGATTGATTCCGTTACGTTCTCAATTTTTTGTTCAACTGCATCGTCACTCTCTACAGCTTTTTTTTGAGCGGAGAGATTGAAAGCTGAAAAGAAGAACCACAAAGACACAAAGGCACGAAGACAATTCGTTACGCAGGAGGAAAAATATTTTTGTATTTCTTTTTTCAATGTACAGTGTGTGAAATAAAGAATCTGTTATTTAAAATCATAGCCGAGAGAAAATTGCGGAGAGAATCCAAGTTCCTGGTGCCACGAAGAAGCAAGGTCTACTACAAACTGGTTTATTTTCAATCCGAAACCAAAGGTGCTCAAAGAAGGATTGCTTGCAATGCCTCCGCGTAAATACAGAACCTCAACAATGTGATACTCCAAGCCTGCTTTGAAAGAAGACTTCTGATCGATGTCTTTTTCTTCTTCAGCGCTTACTAAAATCTTTTCAGAAAATTTATACGAACCGCCAAAACGCATGATCACAGGAATACGTTCGTCTGCGTACGCGGCAACTTTCGCTTTGTTCGGATTGAAAACATGTCCTCCCAGTTTTAAATTCTTAATTGGTTCGGCAATAAAACCCAACTCGACTGCGAACGAATTGCGTGTTCCGTAATCTTCTGCAATAAATGTTGAAAGATAATCAAGCTGTACACCCGCTGAAAATTTTTCTCCGAGTTTTTTTCCGTAACCAACACCTATCTTTTTTTCATTGTACAAGCTACCTCCAAATTGGGTTGCTGACACCGAGAAGGTTCCCACTTTAGGAGTTGGCACTGCTACGGCAAAACTTTTCAAACTTAAATCAGCAACCAGGAATTTATTTTCATAATAAACTCCGGCCATTGGATTCTTGATATTTGCAAGACCGGCCTGGTTGTGAAAAGCCGACCAGGCATCAGAGTAGGTTACCGATGCGTTTGCAACTCCTGCAGAGCGTGCGCCGACAGGATAATTGTCTGCTGCCGGAAGAGTGAAAACGATGCACAGAAGAAAGACTGCTGAAAGTAAAACTTGTTTCATGGCATTGGATTGATGCGATAAATGTAGCAATCAATTTGCAAAGTCGAAATATTTTATTCGGGAGTTAACAAATAAAAAATGCCGGGTGAGGCAATCACCCGACATCATAAAATCTTATGAAGAAAATGAGGTTACTTAAGAAACTGTTTAAAATTTATCTTATAATTTGTTTATGCGTCTTTTGGGTTGCGACTTCCTCAGTGTTTCTTGCCGTAGTTAGTTCCACTAGGGCTTCAAAACACTTCGTTGTCTCACTCAAAAATTCGCTATAAACATATTTACAATATAAATTTAAACAGTTTCTAATAAACAACAAATTTCTGTACTTCTTTTTTGTCTGCAACGGAAACAACGACAAGGTAAATTCCTTTTCCGAATGAAGCAATATTCATTTCCCTTGAATAGGTACCGATAAAATTAGTGAGTGTTTCTTCGTACACAGCCTGGCCCAATACATTCACAACTTTTATTGTGTAAAGACCGGGAGTTGAAGAAGTGAAAGTAGTTGTGAACAATCCGTTGGTTGGATTCGGATATACAGATAGATTTTTATTCATGTCTGCAATCGAATTTATTCCGGTGAAGTTACCCACGACAACAGGTCCTGAATTTCCTGATGCAATTTCCTGGTGTGATTCTGTAACAAAAGCAATCACCCTGCATTTTTGAAGTAGTACATCAGTCTTTATTGTGGTACCGCTAACCGTTAAAGGCAATTGCGAAGGAATTGTATAGGTGTACTGCCTGTGAATTGTTGTCCCAACGGTTGTTGTTAAAATGCTATCGCCCCATTGGCCCGTAAGCATGTAACGAAGAATCTTATTGTGCTGATAAGCGCCGTCATGAACCATAGCCGGGTACCATGTGGATCCGGCTGTTTGAGGACCCATTACACTATCCTGAACTAAAACTACATTCAGAAAGTTTGTTGCCTGAGAACTGTTACCCGTATAATATACTTCCACATCCACCGTCAATAACCTGCTCGCTATATCGATCGTTCCCTCCAGGGCAACATTCAAATAACTCGGCTGAAGTAATACCGAACTCGCATCGGTTGACCAATAGCTGCGACTTTCTGCTGTTCCGCCTGTAGTTTGGCTGTGACCCCAATAGTGCCTGTTAACGGTACCTGCAGGGTATCCGGTAAGGGTAGTTTGGTTTGCGAGCAAGGATCCAAACGGAGTTCTGAAATCCGGTTCACCGGCACCCGGGGTAGAGTAACTTCCGACATGAACATTAATAACAAATGCATTTCCGGGGTGCGCTGCAACAATCTGGTCTGCGCGACTGTGCCCGTCAGGACAATATTGGCAATGAATGCCTGTCAATTCTTCTAGGATAACTTTTTTATTTTGAGCCGAAGTGCTTACCGGCAACTGCGCCATGCCAATTCCGCACAGCACAAGATTGATACATGTGAGTAGTAGTTTTTTCATCATTTTTTCGGTTTTATAGGACAAATATATATATTTTATAGAATAAATATAGCTGCTTTTTGAATAACCGCTAATTGAATGAAACTTTAACTATTACTCAATCACCACCTTGAAATTTTTCTGTTCGTTACCTGAGTTCATCGCGACAAAATAAACTCCCTGTTTTAAAGAAGAAACATCAACGTGACAGAGAGCATATTTTCCGGGCGTGACTTCAAGCGATTTAGAAAGTACATGTTCACCTAACACATTGCTTATGTCAAGTTGAAAATGCTTTTCAGAAGAAGATGCAAAACCAATTTTAATTTCATCGTGCGCAGGATTTGGAAACACCAAGAGGTTTTTCATTTCATTGTTCTCATCGCCGGTGGAAGAAGCAACGCAATCATAATTCTGCACGGCAAGCAAGCTCTTGTAAAGATTCAATCGTCCTCCTGAAACTGTAACATTGTTTAATGCTGCAATGGTATCAACACTTATCAGCATGTCATTTTTTATGACCTGGGCCAGTGCAGCCGGATCGGCTTTGTAATCCGAAACCATCTTGCCGCATGCCGCGGCCCACATCAACGCAACAGCACCGGCAACATGTGGGGTTGCCATCGAAGTTCCTGTGTATGTCCCTGAATAATTATTGGTGGGAACAGTACTCCATATGCTTGTTCCCGGAGCACCAATATCCATGTTAATCAAACCCCAGCCGGCGCCGCTATTCAGATGATCTGTGCGTGTCGTATTTGTAACAGCAATGAGCCAGTCGCTTGCACAGGTCGTTGGAATGTCTCCCTGCACATCAATGTCGATAGCCAGGTTGGGGCCGGCTCCGGCACTCAATATTCCAACGCTTCCCAGTGAATCGTACATGGCGCACCACAGCGGGTAATCGACAGGATGTCCGTAATCAACACCGAAAGAAGAATTGGTGGAGACAACAAACGCACCTTGTACTCCGTTCGTCAGGTTGTATTTTTTTCTCATCTCATAGACATAACTGTAAGCGGCTGCTACCTGGGCTTCTGTACCATCTGAACCCATCACAGGCATCACCTTTACATTCCAGTTTATACCGGCCACTCCGATTCCGTTGTTACCTTTTGCTCCAATGGTTCCGCTCACATGTGTACCATGCGCGCATGACGTGATAACACCGGTATTCGTCAGCGAATTCCATCCGTCATAATCATCAATGTATCCGTTGTTGTCATCGTCAATTCCGTTGTTGGGAATCTCTGCATAATTTTTCCAGAAATTTAAATCTTCATGCGTAAGAGAAAAGCCGCAGTCAATGACTGCCACTACGATCGAATCACCTTGCACGGTAAGTCCGCCCGTAGTAATATCCCAGGCAAGTTCCGCGTCTACATCATCACCGGGAGTTCCGCTGCTTTGGCCGGTGTTATTCATATCCCATTGATTGGCGAACAAAGCATCATTGGGAACAGCGCGTTCATGCGGGTAATGATTGAACTGTGCAATCTTCACATTAGCATCTCTGCGTATTGTTTCAAGAACATCTTTTTCATCTGCTGAGCTGTTAAAATTCAACAACCAGATATTCATGCTGAATGCAAGCTGCCGATTGACAGTGAGCTGAAGCGGAGAATTGTTTACGAACGTTTGCTCCCGGATCACATCTTGTATTTGTTTCCCGGAACCGAGCTCAACGATCAGTTGATTGGGAACGTGATCTTCTGCAACGGAATAGCTTAGGAAGCCCAGGAAACTTACGGTAAGAAGAAGTAGTTTTTTTTTCATGTGGCGTATTGGTAGCAATTTATAAAGATAGGAGAAAGTTATTAGTTATTAGTTATTAGTTAAGGGCAATTTATCCACCGGTTACTTATCACTGATAAGCACAGAACCACTTCCTTTCCCCATGATAATTACTTTTGAATTCGGAGAAAGTGCAATTTCTTTTTGTGCTTTGATGCTTTCATACTGCAAAAGTTTGTCGGTAATTTCACTGTTGATGATACGCTGGTAATCGGCAATTCCCTGCGCTTCCACACGCTTGCGTTCTGCTTCCTGTTTTTCCTTTTGAAGAACGAATTGCATTTTCTGTGCGTCCTGTTCAGCATTAATTTTGGATTCGATGGCAGCCTTCACAGAAAGCGGCAGTGTGATGTTCCTCACCAATAATTGTTCGAGTACAAGTCCGCGTGCTTTGAAATCTTTTTCAATACTCTGTGAAATTTTTGCCTGGAATTCGTCACGCTGTTTGGAATAAAGCGCAACAGCATCGTAGTAAACCGCGTTGTCACGAATTTTTGTTCGGGTAATCGGTCGCACGATCACATTCTTATAATCAATTCCTATTTCACGGTAGATGCTCGGAGCTTTTGAAGGAATGATGCTGTAAAGAATGGTCAGATCAATCACGACTTCCAACCCATCGGCAGAAAGTACACGAATTGCATCATCACCGGTTTTATCTCCTTCGGTAGAAATGGAAGACATCGTATAATTTTGCGTCTTGATATCAAACGGATGAACTTCAACAAGCGGATTGATTAAATTCAAACCGCTGGTGAGAACCTGGTCCTGTACTTTCCCAAACAAGGATTGAACACCAACATGTCCGGCATCAATTTGTTTGACGGATGAGGTGATGACTCCGACAATCATAAAAGCCACGCCAACGAAACGTACGATGCGATGAACCGGCGGAAGATGAGGAAGTAGCTCTGCCACACTTTTGGCAAATAGGAAGAGTAGGAGACCAATAATAAAGAGTGCCATAACGATTATTTTTTCCGAAGGTAGAAAAGAATTTGATACAGGATGTTTTCTGAATTCATACAACATAAAAGTTTTAATAGATTTGTAGTTGACAATCCTTGAAACAAAGCATTGAAATTAATATGCTTGGTTTGAAGCATGTTTCTGTATGAAGAAATTAGATTATGTAGATGCGCTTAGAGGGCTTGCTATTTTAGCGGTCATTATGATTCATACGACACAGTCTGGAAGTTTTCATGTTCCGGGTTTTGTTGGTAAAATCACAGGACAGGGTCCAAGAGGTGTGCAGTTGTTTTACCTGGCAAGTGCATTCACTTTATTCCTGTCTTTTAAAAACCGTTTCGCGAAAGAAACATTTCCAATCCGGAATTTTTTTCTACGGAGGTTTTTCAGAATTGCTCCGATGTACTATCTTGGTATTTGCTATTACCTGATCCAGGAAGGTTTGGGTCCGAGATATGCGCTCGGTGACGAAACACACATTACGGTTTTAAACATCCTTTCTAATTTCACATTCCTTCACGCTTTTAATCCGTATTGGATTAATAGTGTAGTTCCCGGCGGATGGTCAATCGGAGTTGAAATGATATTTTATGCTGTGTTACCATTTTTATTTTCAAAAATTAAGAACATCACGCAGGCGTTTAATTTTTTTCTCGTAAGCTTGATTCTTAAATTAGTTCTTCATGCGATTTTTAAAAGATTTCATTTAATTGGTGACGAAAGGTTGTGGAATGATTTTCTGTTCTTCTATTTTCCGAGTCAGTTACCTGTATTCATCCTGGGAGTGCTGATGTATTTTATAGTGATCGAGGGTGAAAGCCTTACTAAAATTTCGCGCGGATCCCTGTTCGTGTTTATTGGATTAGTCATAGCTCGGTTTGCTACCGGGATTCCGGCGCTATTTCCAAGTCACATTCTTTTTGGGATTGGTTTTTTAATACTTGGCGTTTTTCTAAGTGTTAACAGGTTTAAATTAATTGTCAACCCGCTTATTAATTACATTGGAAAAATTAGTTTCAGCATGTATTTAGTACACTTTGAGATTTTACATTGGCTTGTGTTTTTTAATTTCATTGATTATTTTGAGAATGGAGTACTAAATTATGTTACCCGTTTTTTAATCGTTTCCACATTGACTATTTTGGTATCAACCATATCTTATAATTTAATTGAAATAC
The DNA here is from genome assembly GCA_043787975.1 of Bacteroidota bacterium. GTDB lineage: Bacteria > Bacteroidota > Bacteroidia > AKYH767-A > 2013-40CM-41-45 > JAPLDA01. The sequence continues at coordinate 41,309 of JAYVUK010000095.1, read as the reverse complement.
CGTTTCAGAATTTGGGTAAAGCAATAATAGAGAGAAGAGAAAGGAAGTCAATACTCCGGAAAGGAGTTTTACAAAATGCAAGCTAACCGAGTTCTGCAAATCAACACATGGAAAAACATTCTTCTACACGATTAAATAAATTCATCAGTGAAAGCGGCTTGTGTTCAAGGCGACAGGCTGATCGCTACATTGAAGAGGGACACGTTTTTATCAACGGTAAAAAAGCGAGCATTGGTGACCGGGTTTTTGCAGGTAATAGAGTAATGGTGAACGGTCATGAACTTGAACCGAAAGAAGCGAAGAGTTTAATTTTCATCGCGCTCAATAAACCTCCCGGAGTAACCTCAACAACCGAATTGAACGTGCGAGGTAACATCATTGATTATGTAAATCACAGCGATCGGATTTTTCCCATTGGTCGCCTTGATAAGGATTCGCAAGGACTTATTTTTCTCACCAACGATGGCGACATTGTAAATAAAATACTGCGTGCAGGAAATTCGCATGAGAAGGAATATGTGGTGACCGTTGACAAACCTGTCACGGATCAGTTTATTCAATCCATGGAGAATGGAGTGCCAATGCTAGGTGGTACTACAAAAAAATGTGTGGTGAAGAAGGAGGCCGCTTTTGTTTTCCGTATCGTTCTCATCCAGGGATTGAACAGGCAAATACGGAGAATGTGTGAACACTTCGGTTATGAAGTCACGAAGTTAGAACGAGTGCGAATCATGAATGTGAGTTTGAAAGGACTTCCAGTGGGTGATTGGCGTGAACTGACGGATCAGGAAATGCGAATCATCAATAAGATGGTGGAAGATTCTTCATCAGAAGACGGTGCGGAAGGGCGCAAGAGCGGAAGACATTCCTCCTCGACGGATAGAAATTCAAAAGCGAAAAGAGGAGAATTTACGAAGGAGAAAAAATCCGCTGCCCCGGCAAATCCTGACAAGCGTAATCGTTTCAGAAAAAAAGGTCCCGAAAAGAGAAATGAGCGATCACAAAGCGGAAGATCAAAAAACAAAAGAGGCGCAGGAAGGAGAGGGAGATAGTTGATAGAAAAAAACTCTACGTTTAAATTTCGTTGCATCATTCGTAAGCTAGTGTCAATTCAAAAAAAATAAAAATGAAAAAAATAATTTCTATTCTATTCATCACGTCTTTGTTCGTGATTTCATGCAGCAAAGAATCGGATATGAATACAAAAAATGCAAGCACTGCAAATCCTGTTCAAACCGGATCAAGGATTGCATCCGGAATAAAAGTCGCGATCTACAGTGGCACCGGAGCAGAGTCAGGAACCATCCTGGCACTCTTTCGTGCTGTTGCATCCATGGGAGATTTTCCATTCGCCATTACCAAAGCAGATATTGTAGGTGGCAGACTTACGACATCAAATTTTAATGTCCTGATAATTCCTCCGGGAGAAGATGGGAAAAAGTGTTGTTCCGGAAAATATTCCGACTCCGACGCACTCGATCAGATTGCAACCAAGAATGCAATCAAAACTTTTTTAAATAGTGGTGGAGGAGTAGTTGCTGAAGAAGCAGGCGCATACTTCTGCTCACAAAACGGAGGAACGCTCGACATTTATTCCGGCAACTATACCAATATTACGAACCAAATCGGGAAGCGAACATTCACCATTGTTGATCCGCTCTTTGGTAGTGGTTCCCAGGAAGCATGGCACTCATTCGGTGGCGGATATTTTCCAACACCACCTTCTAATGTAAGTGTGATTGCAAAGAATAGCAGCAACCAGGCAGTTATCGTAAAACAAGTGTACGGAACCGGCCGGCTTATTTTAACTTCATTTATTCTTGAGTTAAGAGGTGATACTGAACTCGATTGGACCATCTGGGATAATTGGGAGATGGGAAATTCGCATGTCAATTCGATCGGTGTTTGGAATATGTTAGGTCGCATGATTGGTTGGGCGAACAACGGTGATGCAAGTGCTCCGACAATTAATGCAACACCAAATCCTGCCGGTTCAAGAGTAGCTGTTGTTGCACAACATACGTCGGATGGTGGTGCGTGGCCGGGATTACTGCCAGCTGTTGGTCGCGGTATCGAATACAGCGGACATATTCCTCTCGCTATCCGTTTCATTGATATAAAAAATGGTAAACTCACGCTTGCTAATTTTAAAGTGGTGACTTTCCCGGGAGGTTATGCGTATGGTTACAAAACCGGGCTTGCAGGTTTTGAAAGTAACATTCGGAATTTCATTAGCTCCGGCGGCGGCTATTATGGAATTTGTGCGGGTTCTTTTTATGCACCGTCTTCTATTGAGTGGGACAATCACAACTATACATATCCACTCCAGGTTTATAAAGGAACTGATGTCGGACCGATCAACGACATTGTTGCATGGCCCGGTTATGCATTGGCGACTATAAATTATTCCGGTGATGCAGTCATCGGAAATTTTGGCAATGTGCCTGTCATGTATTACGGAGGAGGATACCATACCATTCCAACAGATGCACAACAAGGATCCCATGTTTACACGGCAGGAGTTTTTGCCGGCAGTTCCGCGGTTGGTAAAGCCAACCTCGTTCGATACATGTATGGAAGCGGACATGTTGCTCTTTCCACATCTCACCTGGAAGCTCTCATGGGTTCCAACAATGATTGGATGTTTTGGGATAACTACAATTACACAACAGGCGCTGCGATTAGCAGTTCAGGTAATCCATCCTGGGATGTGATGAATTCCATTTTTGATAACTGGCTTACATTGCCTTAGTCGTAGTTTAAATTATCAATGTAAAAAAAAATGAAAAAAACAATTCTCATTCTCTCGATGTCTCTTGCAGGTTTAATGATTGTCGCTGCTCAAACCTCACCGATGTTTCCGGATAAAGTATTGCTGACTGAACGGGTAACGATATCCGGTTTAGCGTCAGGTGAAATCGAAAAGGAAGTACTTCTTCATTCAAAAGGACTTTCTTTAAGTGGTAAATCATCTTCAATGTATCATGTTACATCTTTCAGAATGACCTTGGTCACTAAAGAAGGAGCAACACCTAAAGAATTTTCCAATGAAGTAAACGGAGAATTAACTCCGGCCATGCTGGATGCGATCAGAAATGCACCGGCAGAGAGCAAGGTGCTTTTTGAATACATCAAATGCTCGGGTCCAAATAATACAACACGCAGTATTCATTATTCAAATTTTATTTTAAAATGATTTTTTAATAACATCACATGAAACATATTCTCTTTTGCATTTTTGTAACGCTCATTTGTTTTTCCATTAAAGATTTCGGACAAGCGAATGGAAATAAGCAGGAACTTAACAGCCGGAAATTCGAAATTCAACTTGTTAAAACGAATGGAACATGGTCAGGTGGTAAATGGGATTGGGAGGTTGATGAAATCTCTTTCAACGCAAATATGCTTACGTCAAAAATAATGTATGCTAAAGAAAAATTTCCTCCCGTTAAGTGCGAAATAAAAATTGATTCTTCTTCCTCAGAAAGTATGGTCAGCTTTAAGGCTACGGTCAAAAACCCCCATGGCTCTCAAATAAAATGGCAAGGAATAATTAAAAGTGATTCGATCGAAGGAACTGCAACATGGAAAAATTCTCAAGGGTCAAAATCATATAAGTTTACAGGAATATCGAAAGAGTGAAAAGAGAAAGTATTTTTTTTATTTTGCAGTTTCTAAATGCATGACCGAACGAATCAGAAGCCTTATCACCTACTCAGCGAAATGTGTTACGGCTACTTTCGTTGTCTTTATTCTTTCAGAATTATTGAATTATAAAGACATTGGCTGGTGCCTCATCTCGGTAATTCTTGTTCTTTCTCCGGACGGTAAAGATGCTCTTTCATTGGCGATTACACGGATCAAAGCAAATCTTGTTGGAGCAAGTGTCGGTCTCGCATGTTTACTAATTTCTCCTGCGAATATGTGGATACTAAGCATTGCACTTACCATCACACTTTCACTCTGTTACTTTTTTAAGTTTGACACAGCAGTTCGTTCAGCTTTAGCTGCTACCATTATTATCATGTTGCATGAAGAAGGAAAACATTTATGGGATACGGCAACAGAACGAGTAATTGCTGTGCTTGCAGGTTGCATCTTAGGATTGATGATTACTTATGTTTTTCATTTCAAGTCGAGATATGGTGAAAAGAAAACAGGCAGTCATGAGGAAGCATAATAATAGCGGGAATTATAACCGTTAAATGATAAGACGAATTCTACAAACTCGCTCATTAATAACAAAGATTAACTCGAAAAAAAGCAGACAATGAAGAGAATAAAAAAAAACCTGGGAAGTGCCTTGCTTATTGCAATGACGATCATCTTTTGTTCCTTCGATTTACCGGAGGGCTGGTATAAAGCGGGAAGTAGACCGAAAAGCTACGATATGAGTACTGATAAAGGTGCAGGACCAGGTGGTAAAAATGTTGCAACCATTAAATCCCTTGACAAGAAAATTAATGGTTTTGGAACATTGATGCAGGATTGTTTATCTGACAAATACAGTGGCAAGAGAGTTCGCATGTCGGGTTACGTAAAAACGAAAGATGTGAAAGGTTGGGCAGCTCTTTGGCTTCGTGTAGATAAAAAGGGTTCAAGAAATTCCATTGGCTTCGACAATATGCTAAATGGTAAAAAGGACAGATCAATCAAAGGAACAACGGAGTGGACAAAGTATGAGATTGTTTTAGATGTTCCGATGAATGCATCAGGGCTTGCCTATGGTGCTTTACTTGACGGAACCGGTCAAGTTTGGTTTGGAAATCTAAATTTTGAGATTGTTGACAGCACGGTTTCCGTTACCGGCAAAGGAGAGAGCGAAATGATGCCTTATAAGGAACCCGTTAATCTTGACTTTGAAAAGTAAGGGATAAGCCTGTCTTAATCAGAAAATTTTTCGCATCTTCGGGTAGAATTTCCTAAGCTATATTTTAATATCCAACTCAATAAACAGTATCCATGAAAAAGCTAATCATCTTGTTTTTATTCGTACAGGTCTTCCTGTATAATGCACATGCCGAAACCGGAATTAAATTCTTCAACGGCACATTCGGTGACGCACTCGTTCAGGCACAACAGGAGAAAAAAATGTTATTCCTTGATTGCTTTACCACCTGGTGCGGACCATGCAAATGGATGACTGCACATGTTTTCACAAATGATAGCGTAGCGGCTTTCTTTAACAAAAACTTTATCTGTCTTGCTTCCGATATGGAGAAAGGAGAAGGAATCGGCCTCGCTAAAAAGTTCGGTGTAAAAAATTATCCGACCTATATTTGGATGGATGCAACGGGGAAACCGATTCAGCGATCGGTTGGTTCTACGGATGCTGCTAACTTTCTCACTATTGCCGGCAATGCAATGAATCCAAAGAAAAATCTAGCTTATCTCAAAGAGCAATATGAATCAGGGAACAGGAATCCGGAGTTTCTTCTTTCGTATGCGAATGCTTTGTCAGCAGCCTTCGACCTGACTTCTCAAAATGTCATCGATGAATATTTTAAAACACAGTCTTCAGAAGAAATTTACAATGAGAGGAACTGGAAATTGATTCTGAAGTTTACGCCGAATATCAGCACGTCCATTTATGGCAGAATGGTACAAAATCCTCGTCCTTTTTATGCAAAATATGGTAAGGATAGTGTAACAAAGGTATTCGATGACCTGGTGCTGAGAAGTCTTGTGTTTGCTGGTCAGCAAAAGGATTCAGTGATGTTTCAAGATGCACGCAGGTATTTTCTCAGTGTCAAGGATTCTGCGGTATTGAAAGCCGCTGTAACGGAAGAGCTCAACTATTATAAAAACATAAAAGATATTCAACGTTATACAACATTCGCTCATGCTAATGTACCAAAGTACTTCCTTGATGACGCAAAGATGCTTAACGCTATTTGCTGGACCTATTTCCAAAAGGTAGATGACAAAAAGAATTTGGCAGATGCTGAAAAATGGATCGCGCAATCGGTAAAGCTGGAAGATGAATATTATAACACCGATACGTATGCCAACATTCTCCATAAAGTGGGAAAGAATAAAGAAGCGATTGACATGGCAAAGCATAGTATTGAAGCAGCAAAAAAATCGAAAGAAGATTTTTCTTCTACAGAGGAATTGTTGAATGCGATGATGAAAGAACAATAAGTCGGTAGCGAACTAAAAACCGGAATTAAACTGTAAATAAATTTTCAATGAGGAAATCAAAATTTGACTTCGACTTTTTCAGTGGAAAAAAAATACGGTTCACCTGTTTTAGTTGGATGTTAATGGTGTTTGGATTTCTGAACAGCACTGATTCATTTTCCCAACCCGATGGTATGAAGGTTTTTGACCGGTTCGGAAATTATTACCCTGTAGATTCTATCAGAATTACAAAGCAGGGTCTTCAGCGCAACAGCACAGTTACTTGTACGGCCGGATTTTTTAACCTTGTGTTTACTGACCAGGGTGCTACAGGATTTAATAATGCTGTTAATGGTAGCTTGTTCCGTAATGTTGCCTGCTCAGTTTTTTCAGACCTGTCTCAATTATTGATTCCTGCCAATAACCCTTACACGGGTTTGCCAAACACAGCGCCGTTCGTAAACATTAATTTGCATATGTACTATGGCTCCAATCCTTTAATAGCCGGTTTGGGAACCAGTTATTATAACGAGCAAAATTATCCGTTGAACGCCCCAGGTTTCAATAAGGGATTGGTTGACGGAGAGGTTTGGAAAACCATTAACGGAGGTTTTGATTCTTATTTAGCGCATACAAATTATTTCACCTATGATCAATTTTATCATGGTGAAGTTGTTGTCAATTTTAATCCCGGGTTCACCTGGAATTTAGATTATTCAATTCCAACACCGGCCACTGACGTGGATTTATATACGGTCGTTTTGCATGAAGCAATTCACATGCTCGGCTTTGCTTCGTTTCTTTCTGCAACCGGAACAAGTACATTGGCGGGATCAAATTTTTATACAAGATATGATTCTCATTTAAACATTGATAGTTCGGGAACATTGGTTCCTATTATAAACAATCCTCAAAGTTGCGACAGCGTAACATACAGTGGTGTAACATTTCCTATAGGATGCAATACACGTTATGTCGGAACTACAAACGAACCGGTAACGGCCGGTAATCCTTATAGTGCAGGTCAGAGTTTTTTGCATTTTGAAGAAAATTGTCCTCCCGGAATTCCTTATGTTATGTGTAACGGTGGACCTCCCGGCACAACCCGAAGACATCCTGTTCAGGAAGACGTATATGCGCTGTGCGATTTGCATTATCATATCACAAGCACCTATGGTCTGCCTGGTTCCGGGTTTGATAATTATATGAATACTTACATCGCTTGCGGAAACAGGGTTGCAGGTGTTAATGACATCTTCCATTATGGAACACCTAACTTGTACACATACACAGATTGTCCGGGACAAGCACCTATCTCAATGAATGATTTTCTTCATAACGATGAGGATGAAAGCAGCGCGGGAAACAATCCTGTTTCGTATGATTGCCTGGCAATAATGGCAGGCAATGGTATCATTACGAATACTACGGCCACTTCCTTTGATTACCATACCGTACCCGGATTTAATGGTTGGTCTGTTATCAGGTATATTCCGGTAGGATCAAACGGGCAGAGAGGAAATCTCACATACATTTATATACTTACTATGCCTTGTTCTGATTGTGACTCTGCTTGCAACATTGTGGAGTTTGGCGATTTTGAAGCGATCAATAATTCTTACCTGATGCCCATGAGCAACTTCAGAATTACGGATAGTAATTCTCCGGATTTGTTTGGATGGAATGGTTCCAATTGGGTGGTGTATCCAACTGCGTGGCCATCTACGACATGGGGAGTCGGTTGTAACGGATCTAGTATTGCTGTGCTACCTTCATGGAATGGTATCGGTAACAACCGGTACGGAGGCATGGCAGGTGTTACCACTCAAAATGTAGAAGGAATGAGTTTCAGGTTATGTGACCCGTTAATTCCAGGAAATCAATATACCTTAAAGTTCCATGCAGCCACGGTTATAGCATCATGTTGGGGAGAAATAAATTTTTATACAAGTGAATATGCTCCTTGCATGCCCGGATCAGGAGCTATTAATTTTACAGGTTCCAATGATTGTAATGGTTCGGTAACGCCTTATGATTATACACTCATTACTACGCAAATGGTTTCTGATTCGGGTTCCGGTTGGCACCAATTTACCATTCCGTTTACTTATAATCCGGTTGCTGGCAGTCCTCATGCAAATTATTTAACGCTGAGCCTGACTCCCGTAAACTTTCCATCTGTTCCATATGTGTTTATTGACGACATCTCAATTCCCTGCTCACCTCATAGCGGGTTATCACTCATCGGCAATTCAACAAATAATATTTCGGTTTATCCGAACCCGGCAAATGATTTATTGAATATAAAAATTACGGATCACCCGGATGAGAGTTTCAAAATAATCCTGGCAAATACATTTGGACAAATTCTCAAGGAGAAAGAATTTAATTCTAAAAAGAATTCAGATGAAATTCAATTTGTCCTGAAAGAGTTGCCCGCCGGTATTTATTTTTTAACAGTGAATTCGAATAACTCCAAACGTGTATTTAAAGTTTTGAAACTTTAGAATAGGGCATCCCGGAATAGTTTAGACTCTTTTCAACATCCTGTTCATAATTATTTTTCTTTTCAATATCGTTTAAAAAAGAAGGTTCATTTGTTGAAAACCTGTTAATAGTTTTGAAAGCAATTCTTTATTAAATCTTACTTTTGCGCTCATGCACGAGGCCATATTAATCATTGATTTCGGTTCCCAATACACGCAACTGATTGCACGAAGAGTAAGGGAGCTGAATGTGTATTGCGAAATTCATCCCTTCAATCATGTACCGGAACTTACTCCAAATATTAAAGGTGTGATCCTGAGCGGAAGTCCTTCTTCCGTACGGGATGAAAATGCTCCGGCTATTGACTTGAAAAAAATTCGTTCACAGGTTCCACTGCTTGGCGTTTGTTACGGAGCACAATTACTTGCTCAGCAGAACGGAGGAGAAGTGACAGCTTCGCGCATCCGTGAATATGGTCGTGCGCATCTCAAATCCATTGAAAAGAATGAATTGATGAAAGGCATTCCTGTTGATTCAACCGTTTGGATGTCGCATGCTGATACCATTTCAAAAATACCGAACAACTTCGAAATTGTTGCCGGAACGTCCGATGTCAAAATTGCAGCTTTCAAAATAAAAGACGAACCGACCTATGGAATTCAGTTTCATCCCGAGGTTACTCATTCTTCTGACGGAAAAAAATTGTTGCAAAATTTTCTTGTTGACATTTGTAAATGCAAGTGTGACTGGACTCCTTCTTCGTTCATCGAAGAAACCATTCAGAATCTAAAAACGAAACTCGGTAACGACCAGGTTGTGCTTGGTTTGTCAGGAGGAGTTGATTCTTCGGTGGCAGCGATGTTGTTGCATCGGGCAATCGGAAAAAATCTTCATTGCATTTTTGTCGACAACGGATTGCTGCGAAAGGATGAATATGCTTCCGTGCTTGATTCATACAAACATATCGGTTTGAATGTGACAGGTGTGGATGCGAAAGAAAGATTCTATACAGCACTTGTAGGACTTTCTGATCCGGAGAAGAAAAGAAAAGCAATCGGTAAAACATTTATCGATGTCTTCGATACGGAATCGTCCGCCATAGGGCGGATAAAGTGGTTGGCGCAGGGAACCATTTACCCGGATGTGATCGAATCGGTTTCTGTGAAAGGACCTTCGGCGACCATCAAATCGCATCACAACGTGGGCGGACTTCCTGACAAGATGAATCTGAAAATAGTGGAGCCGCTCAATACACTTTTCAAAGATGAAGTGAGAAAAGTGGGAAGAGAGTTGAACATGGATCCGAATATTCTCAACCGTCATCCGTTTCCCGGACCGGGACTTGCGATCAGAATATTAGGAGAAATAACTTCGGAGAAAATACAGAAGTTGCAGGAAGCAGATGCTATTTTCATCAATGCTTTGAAGGAACATAATTTGTATGACGAAGTATGGCAGGCAGCGACAATTTTGCTTCCTGTTCAAACAGTAGGAGTGATGGGAGACGAAAGAACCTACGAAAATGTAGTTGCATTGAGAGCAGTTACTTCACTGGATGGAATGACAGCCGACTGGTGCAAACTTCCGTATGAATTTCTTGCCAAGGTTTCAAGCGAGATCATCAATCGCGTAAAAGGTGTGAATAGAGTGGTGTATGATATCAGCTCAAAGCCGCCGGCAACAATAGAGTGGGAGTGAGCATTTCGACTTCGCTCAGTGTATAAATTATAAATTATGAATTATAAATTGAGAATGAGTTTTAATATGCTCCGTGCTTCTTTGTGCCTCCGGGGTATTTTTTTCTTCTCTAAAGATATTTCCCGGGTATCAGCAACCCTTAATTTTCTGTTTCTTTTTTTAATTTTCAATTTTCAATTTTCAAGTTTTCTTTTCGCCCAGGATTATTCAATCTCTCCCAAGGACACTGCTGATGTTCGTTTTCTAAACGAGCGGAAATTTTTTATTTACAAAGTTGACAAAGGAGAAACACTCTATTCCATTTCAAAAAAATTTAATGTTCCGCAAGAAGAAATAAACGAGTTCAACTCCGAATTAAAGGAAGGATTGAAGCTAAAAATGAAATTGTGGATTCCTGCTGCTTCTTATCTGAAAAAGGAAGAAGTGAAAGTAAAAGAGAAAGAAGTAAAAGCAGAAGATGTCACGTATCAAATTGCTTTCATGATTAATCTCAGCGTTCCTAAAAATATTTCTCTCGATCCTTCCCTTGTTGATTCAAATGTTGTTGGTGAAAGCATATCGGAGGAAACGATTGCCAACCTGGAGTATTATGAAGGCGCTTTGAGGGCAATTGATTCGCTCTCAACATTAAAGTTGAAAGTACATCTCTATCTGTATGACACAGAAGGTGATTCTTTAAAGACAACGGGACTGTTAAAGAATCCGGAATTGAAGAAGATGGATTTGATTATCAGTAACGGAAACGCTGCGATCACAAAACTGATCAATGAGTTTTCAAAAAAGGATCATGTAAAATTTGCAACATCCGTCTTAAATGCTGCTGATGTTGTGGGCGGAAACAAGGAAGCGATCGCCATGTATCCATCCTCCTTAACGCAATGTAAAGAAGCGGGAAGGATTGCAGCCGAACGATTCGGCGACTACAACGCCATTGTTCTTAAAACATCTCTCACGAAGGAAAATGAACGAAGCATTGCTTTTAAAAAAGGATGGAATGCGGCAACGGAGAAAAAAACAAAGGAAATTGATTACACGATCAGTTCGATTGATAAGCTGAAGGCAAGCATGTCAACGAAACTGAACAACATGATTTTCGTACCTTCTGCCAGCGAAGATTTTGTTTCTTCTTTGGTGAATGATCTAAAGGAATTGTCGGAAGAATACAGGATCACATTAATCGGGCTTCCAACATGGCAGTATTTTGAAACGATTGATCCGCTGTTGCTGGAGTTGCTGGATGTACACATTTTCACGTCTGCTTTTGTTCGCTACAATTATCCGTCAGCGATTAATTTCAGGAAAAATTTTTACGACAGTTACAACATTGAACCGACCGATGTTGCCTTTGAAGGATTTGACATCATGATGTTGCTTGGAAATAACCTGTTGAAGTCCGGAACCAAATTTACCGAGCATCTAGCTGACAATACATACAACGGAATGTACAGTTCATACAAATTTGAAAACTCTTCCGAAAATTCGCTCCTTGAAAATCATTACATCTCTTTTTGTAAGTACCAGAACTACGAGCTGAAGAAGATTAATGAATGATTCATTTGATGCTTATTGATTCTTCAAGTTCATGAAATGGTATTACAGATTTTATGTTGTACTGTTCTCCAATCGGCCAGGATTGAATGATGGTATCAACCTTTAAGTTTAATTCCTTCATTGAATTATACAAGCCTGCTTGCCGGCTTCCCGCCTTTTGTAATACACATTCTTTCTTAATCCACGCAAGATCATCTTCAAACAATAATTTTTCCGAACGGAAATAGTAGATTTTATAATCACTGGTATGGTCAGACTTTTTACCGATAACAAATATTTGCATTTCAAACTTTCCATCTGAAATTGTAAGACTGTCTTTTAGTTCTTCAATCTTTAATTTTTTTGGCTCAAGTTGAAGATTGTCGGGTGTCAAAGTATGTGGAGCATTCGCTAAATAATCTACGTAAGGAATATCCTCATGAGTTGAAAGGATGGTTGTCTCAATGTGAATAAATGGCCGTACTCCTCCAAGATACCAGGGATGAAAATGACCGAACACAAAATACCTAATCGGTTTAGAAGAAGCTATCTTTTTTGCTTCTTGTATGATCATTTCACCGTTTTTACTATTGAGAGGAGCTTCTGCAACGACTAAGAAATCGCTGAACTCAACGATCATAACTTTTGAATCAGCATTTTTAAAATTCAGGAAATGTATGTGGTCGTTGAATTTTTCCACCACATATTCCTCTGGCATTTCTTTTTTTTCTTCGGTCCATTTAAAGCCAGCAGGTTTTATGAGAAGAGGAGTAACTTCATGTACGATGTGCGCAGATGAAACAACAACCGTGTCTTTTGCCTTCCCGTTTTTCTTTTCAATAAAAATCGTTTTCGGAAAATCAATTCCGCTTTCCGAAGAATAATCTTTGTAATAAATAGTGTTCAGCACATCACCATACAAATCATCATCGTTTAGTGTGGTTATCTTGTCAAGGATGCATGAAGTTCTGTTGATGAAAAGTTTAACAATTGTTTTGTTCATGTTTAATTTATAAACCGCAAATCCGTTATCCGGATTCTCTTTCTCTTCCTTTGCTCCATGCGAATAGAAATACTGAATTAATGTAATGGGAGAATACCGTGAATTTCCGAGTGACTGTTCTGAGAAATCATTTTTCGTTACATCTGATAGTAATGTATCGCCAAAATCAAGTAGCAATAATTCTTCAGGGCCATATTGCGTTTTGGAAATGCGCTTACCTTTCTTTGAGTTCAGTGTATCAATTTTTAAAAACCGGTTGCTGTTAATGAAAACAGTTCCATTTGTTTTCCTCATATAATACTGCCACGGTTCAAAACTGTGGTACAATGTGTTTCTTGTTTCATCAATGGTAAGAGCCAGGAATTCCTGATCCAGTGACCCGATTTGCTTTTTCTTGCATTCTTCTAAAAAGTCTTTTTCTTTTGCTTGTCCCTGAAAGAAAGTGCAAAGCAAAACACAGCTTGTCATAAGTATTTTTCCGGGATTCATAGTCGGGAGGTTTTAGAATGACAGCAAGAGTAGAAGTGAACAATGATTTCTAAATGAACGTCGAATGTTTTACGTTTACAAAATGAATCACAAAACTCTTAGCAAGGAATCTTTGGGAAACGATACATGGTTTGTTGAAATAGAACTAACACCTGGAAATGATTTTGAAGCAAATGCAATTCGTAATATTGAAATTGACGATGCGAATGATGAAGAAAGAGATGCCGTTGAAAATTATTTAATTTCTTCTTTGAAGGGTATGTCAATAATTAATTTGGTAAGACAGAAAGGAAATGTGTTTGCGGTTACTGTAAAAGTAGATTAAGGCTTTTGTTTAGAGCCGCAGGATTGCAAATCCCGCGGAGCGGGAGAATCAACCGATGAAGAAATGGATATGGTTGAAAATTATTTAATTTCTTCTTTGAAGGGTATGTCAATAATTAACCTGGTAAGACAGAAGGGAAATGTGTTTGCAGTTACTGTAAAAGCAAATTAGGGTACTTGTATAAATTTCTATCCTAAATCTCTTACCCGAGAGCCACAGAAGCAGGGTTTGTAGATTTCCGTTTGGTTATTATGAAAGGTTTCAAAGAATATTACCACTACTATTGCACAAGCATTTTTCAAATTTCGGTTGATAAATTACCTGATTACTAAAAAAATATACAAATGAGAAAAAATATCTTTTTCGCCGGAGTCTTGGCAATCCTCACGATGACTTCCTGTAACAGCAACTCTGATCAAAAGGAACCTGTGAACACAACAACTCCTCCTGAACAGACCACACCACCTCCGGCTGAAAAAGCTGCAGTGCCTGCCGCCAAGAAACAGGAAGACGGTACAACTATTAAAATGAATGACCAGGGAGTCAGCATTGAAAGTAAAGATGGTTCGAAAAAAAGTAATGTGAGCCTGTCTAAAGATAGCACGCGTATTGAGATTTCAAGACCTAAATAATAATTTACTGCATAGTTTTTTGCTATCGTGTGTGTAATCATTTCCCAGCTTCTAATCTCTCCGGGGTTAGTTCCCTGCCGCTATGCCGAGATAGGAAAGAGTGCTCATACAATACTTCGTCCGATCTGCGGCGAGGTAGTTTATCATCCAGCCTCTAACATCAATATCTTTCTGACACAAAAAAACCGAACCATCTCTGATTCGGTTTTTACCTGTGATCCCGCAGGGATTCAAACCCCGAGTCTTCTGATCCGTAGTCAGATGCTTTATTCAATTAAGCTACGGGACCTTTTGAAATTGGAAATTCTAAATTCTAAATTGTAAATTGATTGGATGCGTATTAACCATTCATGGATTCTAAATAATCAACAACCCACAAACCAATGAACTAAGAACTAAGAACTAAGAACTAAGAACTAAGAACTAAGAACTAAGAACTAAGAACTTTTTCTAAAGGGCGGCAAAGATAAACGAATTTTACAAACATCAAATCGAACTTTGAAAGTTCAACTCCTGACGATGACTTTGAGCTAATTTATAATTTAGAATTTATAATTCCTTTTAGCCGGGGTGGTAAAACTTCATCGCCTGCGGCATATATGCTTTGATGTCAGCGATCCGCCTGGCATCGCTTGGATGTGTGCTTAATAGCTCTGGAACTTTTGATCCGCCTTTTGCAGCCATACGTTCCCAAAATGCTACGGCTTTGTTCGGATCATAACCTGCCATCGCGGCAAACACCAACCCTAATTTATCTGCTTCGCTTTCATGCGTGCGTGAGAAAGCCAGCGTGCCAAGTCCTGCACCAACTCCATATGCAGAAAGAAAAATGGTTCTCGTCTCCGTTGATTTTTGAGAGAGTGCAACATCCAATCCCATTCCGAGTCCGGCTGCAACCATCATCTGGCTCATGCGTTCATTTCCATGACGCGCCACAGCGTGCGCAATTTCATGTCCCATTACAATAGCAAGACTTGATTCATCCATCGTAACAGGTAACAAGCCGGAATACACAACTACTTTTCCACCGGGCATGCACCACGCATTCACTTCCGGTGAATTCACCAGGTTGAATTCCCATTTGTATCCCTGGATACGGGATGCATAACCATTCTGATTCATGTATTGAGTTACCGCAGATTGAATTTTTGCTCCTACATTTTTTATCATCGCAGCCTCGCTCCCGCTGAGCACAGCAGGATGTTGCTGAAGAAAGTCATGGTAATTAGTAAGGCTCATTGAGATCAGCGTGCTTTCAGGAAGCAGGTTCATTTGCTTACGTTTTGTGATCGGAACTTTTGCACACGCTGAAAAAAGAAGTACCAACGTAAGTACTCGGATGATTTTAAAATTCATGGTGGAAGATTTTAGAGTGGAATTTAATGAGTGTTTCTGGACGATATTCCGGGCGACCGGTAATTATTCAACCACAGCTGATAAGCCGCGATCAACCAAAGCGACTCGTAAGGGATTGAGGTTATCGTATGTTCCGTTTTTTACGGCACATTTTCCATTGTAATGGATGATGTGGGTGCATTGCTCAGCTTGCAACACATCGTGGTTGCAAACTTCAACCAGGGAATTAATTACAAAATCAAATGAATGGTAATCGTCATTAAATAAAACCAATTCCCGAAGGGCAACCACTTCCGTTTCATCCTCAATAACCGGATCGACAAGAGTTTCGGTATCGTTGTTCAAATTCATTGTAAGATTGTTTACAGTGTTATAAGGCTGTAAAATTACAAAAAAAATGAATAACTATTTTTTTGAAACAGGAGATTTACTTGAAAGGATTCCTCGCTTCGCTCGGAATGAACATTCTAGGTTATTGCGCAGTTGGCGGGCTTAAGCCCGCCTTAACATAAATGGTTTGTGTTGATTCCGAGCGAAGCGAGGAATCTTAATAATTTAACTGGTCAGGATTATTTCTTTGAAGCCAATTTTGAAGTGTTCACCGGAATCTTTTTTCCGTTTGAAAAAGCTACTACAAAAGCATCTTTAATTCCGTTTGCTGCGATGATATTTTTTGAAAACATCGCTGCGTTTAAATCTGTGAATGATCCTGAGTAATAAAGTTGCAAGCCGGAAGACATAGTTTCATTGGAGATGGTGTTCGAACTTATTTTTTGAAAATTATCCAACGCACTTTCGGTGAGCTTCTGACGAAAAGCTCCGATCTGAACTTTATATACGAGTCCTGAAATTACGGATGCAGATTTATTTTCTGATTTGATCGATGTGCTTGGAGCATCCGGTGATTTCACATCAACAGGAAGAGTACTTGCATTTTCTTTTTTCTCCCTGCTAACCTGGCTAACAGCAGAGCCGTTACCGGTGTTGTATTTCACTATGAATGCATCTTTCACTCCCGTAGTGATCGCCATTCTCTTTGTGGAATCCGCGGATGCATAGGCAGAATAACGGCCTGTTAAAAACCGGTACAATCCTTTTTGAGTCAATTCAGAATGAAGCGGCATCAATGGAATCAAGGCCCTCGGAACTTTGGCAGATTTATAAACACCAACCTGGACAGCATATTCAGTTGCTCCTGTGTTATCACCTGAAGCATTCGGTGAAGCATTGTAAAATGAATTTGCATCTAAATCATTTCTATCATTGACTTTCGAAGCGTTAATTTTTAACGAATGCAAAAGCGATGTTTCTTTTGTAGCGTTACTTGCATACAATTCCTTTTCTGCTGTGCCTGACTTCCTTATCAGCGAATAGGCTTCCGATAATTCAATTCTTTTTCCATTGTAATAAGCCACCACGTAAGCATCTTTATAACCCATGCTTTTCATTTCTGCCTTCACGATATTTGCCGGCTCAAATGCTTTGAAAAGTCCTACACAATACCGAATCCAACCCGGGCGTGTTGTTTCTCCTGTAACAGGTTGAACATTTTTAAACGTGCTGTATGGAAGCGGATCGTGAAATGCACCAATCTGAACTTTAAATACCAATCCGTCAGGAAGTGTAGGATCCATCGGAATCGGATTTGCCGGATTGTAAACAGGAGCAGGAGAGAGGTTGAAAATTTTTTCCTTCTGAAGAGTTACATACTCTTTGGTGATAGCAGGATTTATTTTATCCGGCGAAATAGTGGTCGCAGCGATCGGTTCAGTCTTCGGTTCTTCCTTTTTCTTTGAAGGAACTTCTTTCGATTTTACAATTTCCTTTTCTTCAGATTTGGAATTTTTTTCTTGTGCTGCGCTGATTACTTTTTGTTCAACTGTCTTTTCTGAGGTAGTATTTTTAGGAGTGGAAGCTAAATCAGAATTTTTCGGCTGAACAATGTTATTGGTAGAAGGTTCCTTTGATTCAACTTTTGCTGTTGCTTTTGTGGAAGGCTTATTTTCCCATGCAATTAAGTCCGGTTTTTTAGCCGTATCACCTTTTGCAGGAGCGACAACTTTATCCTGTTGCGCTGTTTTTAATTCAGGTTTTGCAAGTGCTGTTTCAGTTTGTTTAGGTTGTGTAGTACTTGCAGGATTCATTTTTTCCCTGAGCACAGAAGCCTTTGTATTTAGTCCTCCAACTTCATTGGTGATTTTTTGCGCAGCTCTGAATTTTTCCTGCGAAAGACCGGTCAATGAATCGGCTGTTTTCTTTGTCGCATCCGCTTCTTTCAGCTGCATAAATTTTTCTTTTGAGTCTTTATTGACAACCGCTTTATCGCGAATCGTAATTTCTTCCTCTTTCTTTTGCTGTGCCAGTTTGTTAAAACGAATTGCTTCAGCAAACACGTTGATGGTTTCCGTTTGCTTTGTTACAATCTGATTTCTCGTTGCAGCATATTCGGGATAAACCGGACTGGTAGTGTCAATTGGAGTTTCAGGAGCTTTTGTCTCTGTCTTGTTTTCAGAAGGATTAACAACAGAAGATGGTTTGGAAACAGGCTTCGCAGAATTTTTATTGTCGAGCGTTGACTTTTGACTGTTGACTGTTGACGTAACATTATTTTTTTGAGAAGCTGTTTCTTTTACCGGTGTAATTGGTTTAGGCTGACTCTCTACAAGGTTGTCATCATCATTTTCGGAAGGGCTATTTTTTTCGATGGTCAGCATTTTTTCTTCGACATCAGGATCATTTTTTTTCGCTTCACTTAATTTCGTCTGAGCATCCTGCCATTTCTTAATTGAAAGAACATTCAGATCGTTCGATCTTGAAATCAAGCTATCACGCTGTTTCGATTCAGGCATGAAATTCACTTTGCCCTGTAGATCTTCTGCTTCTGCAGATGCAGCTTTCGATTCACTCAAGAGTTTTTTGTGCTCCACATAAGGCTGTTTAGCTTTTTCGGAAACAACAAGTGCTGGGCTGATTGAAGTCGATGGTGGAACGGATTTTCCTTTCGTGTCTGTTTTCGTATTTCCGGAAGCAGAAGGAGTGGAGCTCTGATTATTATTTTCAACTTCCGATGTTGCCGGTTTAGAAGAAGATGGTTGACCTTCTTTTTCTTTTACTCCCGGTTTGTTATTTTCTGAAGCTGAAGGAGTGGAGTGCTCGTTATTGTTTTCAGTATCCGTTGTTGAAGGTTTAGAAGAAGATGGTTGACCTGTTTTTTCTTTAACTCCGGGTTTGTTATTTTCTGAAGTTGTGGGAGTGGAGATCTGTTCCTTGTTTTCAGCATCCGTTGTTGCCGGTTTAGAGGAAGATGGTTGACCTGTTTTTTCTTTCACTCCGGGTTTGTTGTTTCCGGATAGCGAAGGAGTGGATTGCTGATCAATGTTTCCATTATTCGGAGTCGAAGGCTTAGTGGAGGAAGAATGATCTGACTTTTCTGCAACTCCCGGCTTATTTTTTTCTGAAGATGAAGTGGAGTGCTGATTGTTATTTTCAGCATCCGCTATTGAAGGTTTGGAAGAAGAAGGTTGAGTGGATGTTTCAGAAACTCCCGGTTTGTCTTTTTCTGAATTTGCAGCAGTGGATTTAGTATCACCGACATTTTCAGGATCCGATGTCTTGCTAGAGGAGTATGTCTCCATTCCTGATTTGTCAGTCTGATTTTCTTTTCCTATGGAGTTATTTTTTGTCGAAGCAGTTTGTTTAGCATCACCTGCAGTTTCTTTTTTATCGGTCTGTTTTGTCTGTGCCTGATTTTCTCCTGCTTTTGATTTTGGATCAGTTGAAGATTGTTTATTCGCTATGGACGATGATTCCTTCAAATTACCTTCGGCATGATTAACAACGCCATCGTGCTTTTCAGCAGAAGCTATTTTTGGAGCCAATGGTTGAGCTTTTATTTTTGAGGAAGAAGTATCAATTTTATTTTTTGTCATCAGCAACGTAGCTTCAGCAAGCGATTCATCAGCATCCTCATTTTTCTTTTTTGCTTCATCTTCCAAATCCTTCGCTTTTACAAAACGTGCATCAGCTTGTTTCTTATTGTCCTCGGCATCTTTCAATAACTGTTTTGACTTCTCCCTGTTTTCAGGAGTTGTTGATTTCAATAATTCCTGTGCTTCCCTCAGTTGAGATTTCGAAAGACTGTCCTGCTCCTGTGCAAGCTGTTTGGTGTTCTCTGCATTCGTTATAAGTACGGATGCTTCTTCTTTTTGTGACTTTGCATCTTCAAAAGCCATTTTAACCAACTCTTTGTTGGAAACGTTTTCGGAAATTATTTTTTCATCAATGGACTTATAATTCGTTTCACTTGATACCGGCGAATCATTTTTTGCATCAATCGATTTTGGTGAATCTTTTTTTCCTGATTCAGCTGTTGGAGTTAGTGTTGTAACTTTTTTCTCATTCACTGGTTGCTTTGCAGCTTGAGAATTTACCGGAACTTCTTTAACATTTTTTGTTTCCGAATCCTTCTTCTTCGAATCATTTAAAGAAACTGTTTCTGTTGCAGGTTTAGCGTTCACCGGCTGAGCAGCTCCTGGAGATTTTACAGGAGTTTCTCTAACACTGCTGCCTTTTACCACTGGTTTGTTTTCTGTAACAGGTACAGGCTTTGATTCATCAACTCCATTCTTTTTGGTTACCTGTGCTTGTTGTGTTTCAGTTGGTTTGTCAATAGGAGTCGAACTCGCATCTTTCTTTTCGGGGGAAATAACATCCTGCTTTTTTGGAGAATCATCTATGGAAGAAGTTTCATCAACACTTGAATTTTTCGGGGGAGTTACATACACTGTTCTTCCGTTGATGTCAATTGGTTTCAACTTACTTTGATCGCCATCACGTAAGCGGTATTCATTCGATACAACAGAGGTTGGTTCGTTTGAAACGGTGGCAGGTAAATTTTTGTCAACGCTGAAATAGTTGCTCAACGTGAGGCGTTCAACATCTGAATTTTTAGTGAGCTGAACTTCCTGCTTTAGATCGAACTCGTTCGGGCCTGCAGGTAATATGAAATTTTCCGCATGGGCAAGGTATCCGCCTGCTTCAACAACCAGGGTGTAATCTTCTCCCGGAGGAACTTCCAGGTGATAGGTACCGTTGCGCGGATCCGTTCTTACAGTAGTAACTAAGCCATTGTCTTTAACCCGGATCACGGAAATTTTTGCATCTCTTCGTTGTGGCTGATCCTGTGAAAAATAATGTCCGTTGATGGTGGTCAGCTTTTCTACCAAATCACCCAACTTTATTTTTCGTACGCCAATTTTTCCCTGCTCCGATTCAATGCTGGAAGCATACTGCGCATAATCTCCTTTGGAAGATTGAACATATAAAAGGTCATCATCCGGCGTGTTGATAGGAATGCCTAAATTTTCAGGCGATGACCAGTTTCCGGAAACAGCATCATAAACGGATTTGAAAATATCATAACCTCCCATGTTGTTATGGCCTTTGCTGGAGAAGTAAAGCGTTTTTCCATCCTGGTCAAGGAATGGAAAATCCTCATCGTGATCTGAGTTGATAACATCTCCAAGTTCCACAGGTTGTCCCCAGGTTCCGTCAGGCAATTTTTTAATCGAGTAAATATCTTTGCCTCTTTCAACACGCTTTCCATAGCTTGAATAATAGATCGTCTGTCCGTCATTGGTAAGAAACATCACCGGACTGATAATTTTTTCTTTGTCAAGCGAAGTGAGAAAACGTTCAGGAGTAACTAGTATTTTTCCGGAGGTATTTTCTAAAACATACGACGTGTAAAATGAACCAATGTTTACCTGCTGCTGGTTGATGATCACCACATTCCGTTTATTTTTTGCGAGCTCTTTCGCATTCACACAATTATCAATGAACAAATCCACTTCAAGTTTTTTAGCCTTGGCTGCTGCTTGCTTTTTAAATTTTTCAAAAGCAGTTAATGCAGCATTGTAATTATTGGTAAGCATGTAAGCTTTGCCGAGATAGAAAAAAACTTCCTCTTCCGTTTTTGGGTTGGTCGATGCATTTTCAAGATAGGAAACGGAGGTGACTTTATCTTTACTGGATAACAACATGCAAACTCCGTAACGGTAATTGTAGTCAGGACTTTTAGGATAGAGACTCAACAACTGTGAATACAAAGGAGTAGCATTCGCATAATTATGTTGGTTGAATTGCCTTTCCGCCTGCTTTTTTAAATCAGCTTCCGATGATGGAGATTTTTGCGCATAGATCGCTCCGGCGGAAATTACATACACCACAATAAAAAGAAAACATCTGCTTAAAAAAGCAGTTCGTATTGACACTCTCACAAGTCAGTAAATTAAGCGGCAATTATACGGCAAAATCAGGATTTTTTTTTGACTGCAAACAATATGTTATTAACTATTTTGCTTGCCGATGAATTTCATGCAATGATCTTTTAACTTTTAATGAACCTTGCAACAAACATGGTATCCGCTCCATGATTTGTTCCTTCAATATAACCTGAATTTTGAAGAGCAAGATTGGAATTTTTCACAATCCAGTCAACATTCATTTCATTTTCTTCTTTAAAAACTGAACACGTGATGTAGATCAAAGGCGATCCGCTTCGTAGAATTTTTGCAAGCGTAGAAACAATAGTTCGCTGAAGCAAAACAAATTGATCGATGGAATTTTCATGGAACATGGAAAGCCATTCCGGCGTTCTTGCCCACGTACCGGAACCTGAACAGGGAACATCGGCGAGGACAGCATTTTGTAGATGTGAGAATTGAGACAGGAGATTTAAGACAGGCTTTTCCATCGGATGGAAAGCTAAATCAATCTCCATCGCTTTAAAATCCTTCAGTCCGATCTTTTCAAAACGCTCCTCCAGGTTTTTCAGCATAGAAGATCGCTTATCTGTTGCAAAAATTTTAAGAGATGGTTCGGCATCAAATAGCATCAGGCTTTTTCCGCCTGAACCGGCGCAGGTATCCCACCAGGATTCTTTCGGTTGTGGTTGAATAAAGTTTAGCGTTTGCTGTGATGACCAATCCTGGATTTCAAAATATCCTTTCATAAAGGAATCTGTTTTCTCCAGCGATGTTGCATTCAGCAGGGAAACAGACAAAGGATTGTTTACATCTTCTTCAAAAGAAATGTTTTTTGTTTTTAATTCTTCAAAGACGTTCTCCGCAAAATCCTTCCGGATGCGTATCCAGAGCTTTGGTTGACGATAAAAGGATTGTATGAATTTCCCTTTGTCAATCAGATCGCTGAGATGGTTAGAGAAAGGAAAAATTGATTCCGGATTAAAATAGGAGTAGACATTTTTGATCTGTTCAATTTTTTTGTCAAGCGAAAGATCCATGTCTTCCGCTTTCAGCGTGGAGAACTTTTCTAAACAATAAGCAAGGAGTGGATCAGCATGCGCTGAACACAGGAAATTTGCAATGGTCAACCGCTCAATCATTCTCAAATCTGCCAACGCCTTTCCAAGCCGGAAGTAATTGTAAGCAAAACCGGAAGCCAGGCGCCTGTCGCGCGAGCCCATTTGCGGATGAGTTTTAAAGAAACCCTTTAAATACCTGTTTAGTGGCTCATTGAGCTGATAGCCTTCAATAATTTTACAAATAATCTTCAGTTGATTTTCTTCCCGCACGATGCAAAGATGAGGAGAAAAATGACTTGAATGCTTCTTAATTTTTTTGAGTTTTTAATTTACATTTGCTTTTGGTGTTGGTGAAAAAACTATCCACGAAAAGAAAATACCGGTTAACTAAAGTGATTTCGTTGTAGGTCCTGATCAACTCTATAAACAATTTTTAGCAAATGAAAAGTCTACTACTGCTTTCTCAACTGTTCATTTTTGCGGCATTTCAATCTTCATTTGCTCAGGATCAAAAGTGTAACGATTTATATTCATATGGTTTTAAATCCAATGTGAAATCGGTAACTGAAATTTATTCTAAAGCAATTAAAAAATCCGGGGAAATCAAAAAGACGAAAAAAAGTATTTTAGAAAAGGAATGGTATATTGTATTTGATGACCAAGGATTTTTGATTGAATATAGCAGTTACAACACGGACGGGAGCCTTTCTAAAAAAAAGAAATACATGCGTGATAATATGTTGAATATTATTGAAGAAAATACATTTGATGCCAAAGAGAATATGACTCATAGTGAAAAATCCGCCTTTGAGTATGATGATGATGGAAATAAAACTGAAAAAATACATCTCCAAGCTGATGGTAGGAGGAATGGTAAAGCAACTTATAAGTATGATAGTACCGGGAATTTACTTGAAATGGATTCGTACCTTGAAGATGGAGTCTGTGACGAAAAAAAAACATGGAAATATGATGATGAAGGAAATGTTTCAGAAATGATTGAACACAAGATAATATGGGTTAGTGATTTCAGGAGTATATACAAAGTGGATAGTAGCGGGAAAATAGTTGAAGAAACCCTGTATACTAAAGGAACAAAGTTTCTAAGTAAGTATATATATAGCTATGATAGCAATGGCAATTGTATTGAGTATGACATCTGCAAGGAAAATGGAAAGGCATCCGTGAAATGGACTTACAGCTATGCGTATGATACCAATTTGAATTGGATTCAAAAAACTAAATGCAGAAATGACAAACCCATCTCCATTCTTGAGAGAAAGATAGAATACTATTAGACTTCACTTCGACAAAGTAGAATCTTCAATCCTGTAGAATACAAAATCACTCTTTCGTTATCTTATTTTTTATGAACTCATGCAACCCTGAACCATTTACATGAACTAGGGTAGAACACGAGTCCACTATTTTGATTTTGCCAATGACATTCCAACGGGTGGAGTAAAGGTTTACTTCCTATTCAAGAATGAAAATCTCTCCTGGCACTTCGATTGCTGTCGGTAAGCTGCGTTCTTCCGGATGCATAAAATGTATTTTCATGAACTAGAGGAACTCAACCCGGAGTTTTTGCTTCCGGCGATGTCCGCTTTGCTGCAATGGCTGGAATCTCTTCAGCAGTGGGAGAGGGCGACGGACCATATGGTTTGTAGGGAAATACCTGAATGAAATGTAAACACTTACATCGTTAGGTTCTGGTTTTATTGATATGTATCAGACTCTTATGAAATTTTAACTGAATAAATATTAATTTTTTCGTACTCGAAATAATTGTTTTGCAGCTCTTTACTTCTTGAAAACCCTGTTCATATCTTTTGAAACACTTACTGCATCACGCTTTCGCGAAATATTAATTTTACTTCCTGCATCAATCAAGGCATTCATGGCTTCAAAAGCAAATCGTTTAAAGTCGGAAGACACCGAAGAGAAAGAAAAACCTAAGAAGGGCAAGGCTTCCAAAGGACGACTGAAAGCATTCAGAAATTTTTTGGCCGATGAGCGTACACATAAAATCGGTGGCTTGTTGTTGCTGTTGCTTTCCTTTTTCCTGCTCGTTGCTTTTGTTTCCAATTTGTTTACCTGGCAGGAAGACCAGGCGGTGGCTGGCGCAGATTCCATGTGGCAGCTGCTTTTCAGAAATGATTTACAGGTTGAAAACTGGTTGGGAAAAATTGGTGCCATCGTTTCCCTACAATTTATCAATCACTGGTTTGGCATTTGTGCTTTTGTATTTCCATTCTTCATTTTTCTCACAGGCGTTAGGATATTGTTTGAGGTGACCTTACTGCCGTTCGGGAAAACAATTCGTTATTCATTCTTTGGTCTCATCTGGTTGTCAGCTTTTCTCGGTTACATTTTCCATTCGTCTTCTCTTATTGTGCTTGCCGGCGGATACGGTTACGAGTTGAGCCAGACATTGAATAACCTTCTTGGCTTCATTGGTTCAGGCGCTTTGCTGGTGTTTACGTTTGTCGGATTCTTGGTGGTTGCGTTCAACATTTCATTCAAACGAAAACTCCAAGAGGTGTTTGAAGAAGCCTCACCTCAACCGGAAATTGTTCAGGAACATGTGCCGATGGAAAATGTGATCATCAAAACAGAAGATGTTCCTCGCACCATCGAGCTTGAGCTTGGCAATGAAGAGGAACAGGAAGAAGAAGAGGAAGAGGTCATTGAAGAAATTGTGAATGAAGATGAAGAGCAGGAAGAGGAAGTTGAAGATGTTGATGGAGATATTCCGATGGAAGTAGAGCCGGTTGCTCAGGATCATATTGCTGTAGGAGCCAACGGTGAAATTTCAAGTGATGATTTAGTCCAGGCGTTGGGAGAATATGATCCGACACTGGATCTTTCCGGTTATCAATATCCGACACTCGACCTGCTGGAAAATTACGGCGACAAAAAAATCGAAGTCAACAAGGAAGAACTCGAAGCAAATAAAAATAAGATTGTTGAAACGCTGAGCCATTACAACATCGCCATTGATAAGATCAAAGCTACGATCGGTCCAACAGTTACACTTTTTGAAATTGTTCCGCAGGCCGGAATTCGTATTTCGAAAATTAAGAACTTAGAAGATGATATCGCTTTAAGTCTTTCTGCACTTGGTATCCGAATCATCGCACCGATTCCGGGCAAGGGAACGATCGGTATTGAAGTGCCGAATCAGAAACCTGAAATTGTTCCGATGAAAACGGTACTTGGTTCCGAAAAATTTGTGAACAGCGATTTCGAATTGCCAATTGGTTTGGGTAAAACGATTTCCAACGAAGTATATGTTGCTGATCTCGCAAAGATGCCTCACTTGCTGATGGCAGGAGCAACCGGTCAGGGGAAATCGGTCGGATTGAACGCTGTGCTTGTTTCTCTTCTTTATAAGAAACATCCAGCTCAGGTTAAATTTATTCTCGTTGATCCGAAAAAAGTCGAGCTGACACTTTTCAAAACCATTGAACGGCATTTTCTTGCTAAGCTGCCCGGAGAAGCAGAAGCAATCATCACCGACACAAAGAAAGTAGTGAATACACTGAATTCGCTTTGTATAGAAATGGATCAGCGGTATGATCTGTTGAAGGATGCACAGGTAAGGAACATCAAGGAGTACAATGCAAAGTTTGTAGCACGTAAATTAAATCCGAACAACGGACATAAATTTCTTCCATACATTATTCTTGTTGTGGATGAATTTGCTGACCTAATTATGACGGCCGGAAAAGAAATTGAGGCTCCGATTGCCCGTCTTGCACAGCTTGCCCGCGCGATTGGTATTCATCTCATCATTGCCACACAACGACCTTCGGTAAATATTATTACAGGAACCATCAAGGCAAATTTCCCGGCCAGGCTTGCATTCAGGGTAACATCAAAAATTGATTCACGAACTATTCTTGATACAGGAGGAGCCGACCAGTTGATTGGAAGGGGAGACATGCTTTTATCTACGGGAGCAGATGTGATTCGTTTGCAATGCGCATTTGTTGACACACCTGAAGTCGAAAAGATTACTGAATTTATCGGCTCTCAACGCGGTTATTCTGATGCACATCTTCTTCCTGAATATGTGGATGAAAGTGGTGAGGGCTCGAAGGAATTTGATCCGGATGATCGCGATCCGTTATTTGAAGAAGCAGCACAGATCATCGTACAGCATCAGCAAGGTTCTGCTTCGTTACTCCAACGCAGATTGAAACTTGGTTACAACCGTGCAGGAAGAATTATTGATCAGCTGGAGGCCGCCAAAATTATTGGGCATTTTGAAGGCAGCAAAGCCCGTGAGGTCCTCGTGAAGGACCCGATGACGTTGGAGCAAATTCTAACGGGTTTGAGAAATCGAATGAGTTGATTTGAAAGTGGAATGGAAATTGTCTAACGCTGCCGACTAATTTAAATTAAAATGAAAACTAAATTCAAAATAGCATTTACAGCCCTTCTTTTAACAGGTTTTTTTACTTTTTCTCAATCTGAACAAACAGATAAGAAAGCTGAAGATATCTTACACGGAGTCAGCGCTAAATACAAATCATATAAATCGGTAAAGGCGACTTTTGTCATTAATATAGAAAACCCGAAAGAGAAAACAAGCGATGTTCAAAAGGGGACTATCTACCTGAAAGGAACTAAATACAAACTCGAAATCGCCGGTCAGGATATTATTTCGGATGGCAAAACAAGGTGGACCTATGTGAAGGATGCAAACGAAGTCCAGATCGATAATGTAAAGACGGATGAAAACTCCATTACTCCTGCGAACATATTTACAATGTATGAAAAAGGCTGGTTGTTTAAATTCAATGGAGAGCAAATAGAAAAGGGAATGATTTACCAGTTGGTAGAACTGACTCCTGTCGATCCGAAAAAGAAAAACATTTTCAAAGTGAAGCTGACGATTAACAAAAACGATAAGTTTGTAACGACAGCAAAAATTCTGAATAAGAATGGAAGCATTCAAACCATTTCAGTGGACAAATTTTCTCCTGATTCTATTAACGATGAATCACTTTTCTCATACAGCGCTTCAAAATATTTGGGAGCAGAAGTAGTCGACTTGAGATAAATACATTTCCTTCCTTGCAAAACAAAAAGCAGTTGGTAAAAAGTATCAGCTGCTTTTTTGTGATACAAGTTTTAGGTGCTAAAAAGAAGGGCGATTTTATAAACTGTAACCTTTTCTTGTTTACATCAGTTAAACAACTCATAAAATATAAAACACAAAAACACAATGGCAAAAGCAAAGAAAGCTGCAAAGAAAAAAAAGGCAGCTAAAAAGAAAAAATAAGTTCTCAGTAACTTATTCAAAGAGACCAGGATTTTTTCCCGGTCTTTTTTTATTTATAAGACATTCTGATTTGTGTATTCGGAATTTTTCGTTCCTGAGAAGCTTTCACGAAAAAGCATCCACCTTTTACATGTTGGATTCCGTATGAATAGTGTGTCAATGAAGCCGGGCTTTCTTTCCTCCAAGTTAGGTAATGTTCAATTTTTTTTTACTTTGCATCCTGAAAATGGATTTGGCCCTCACGCTAATTTATTGATGATGAAAAAAACTATACTCTTTCTAGTTATTGCCTTGATACAGTTCGCCCGCGTTGACTTAGTGAATGCCCAGGTTGTGATCAACGAGTATTCATGCTCTAACTTGTCGCAATATGTAGACAATCACAGTGACTACGAAGACTGGATAGAATTGTATAATACAACGGCTTCACCGGTTGACCTGGCAGGATGGTACTTAAGTGATGACACACTGAACCCGACTCAATGGCAAATGCCTGCAGGCATTACCATAGCGGCAAATGGTTTTTTACGGTTCTGGGCTTCCGGACGAAATGAGGTTACGGGGACTTCTTATCATACTAATTT
Organism: Bacteroidota bacterium; assembly: GCA_043787975.1. Classification (GTDB taxonomy): domain Bacteria; phylum Bacteroidota; class Bacteroidia; order AKYH767-A; family 2013-40CM-41-45; genus JAPLDA01. The sequence continues at coordinate 12,465 of JAYVUK010000095.1, read as the reverse complement.
TAAACTGAAGCAATGTAAGAATACAAATGAGTGGGTAGTGCTTTCGAGTCCATCAGGAAGTATTGTGGATGCACACGAGGTTGCAACGAGAACTCAGCTCGGTCATTCCATAGGCCGTGTTCATGATGGAGGTGCGTCATGGGCAATTTTCAAGAACCCTACTTTTAATCTTTCGAACAATACAGCATATCCTTATTTGAATTATGCTTACAAACCTGACTTCAGTGTACCTGCAGGATTTTATCCTTCAGCGCAAACAGTTACGATCACAACCACTGAACCGAGTTCACAAATTCGTTATACACTGGATGGAACATTACCAACATCCACATCGGCCTTGTACACAACACCGATAACGATTTCTTCCACGACAGTTTTAAAAGCGATTACATTCAGTTCGAATGTTGATATTCTGCCAAGCTTTATCCGGTATCAAACTTATTTTATAAATGTCTCGCACACGTTGCCGGTTGTATCTGTCTCCGCAACTCAATTGACAACTCTTGCCAATGGAAGCGGAAGCATTGTACCTTTTGGTTCTTTTGAATATTTTAATGTGAATAAACAACTCACAGCTCATACTTATGGAGAATTTAATCGTCATGGCCAGGACTCCTGGGCGAACAGCCAGCGTAGTCTTGATTTTGTTTCACGCGATGAAATGGGATACAATGATGCTGTAAAAGAAGTGCTGTTCAATACGTCTCCACGCAGTAGCTATCAACGTGTAATTTTAAGAGCCGCAGGCGATGATAATTATCCTGCAGATCATCATGCATCGAATGCAGGAAGTGCACATGTAAGAGATGCATACGTTCATAATCTTGCTCTTCACGGAGGATTGGATGTAGATGTCCGTAGAGGTTCCAAGTGTATTGTCTACCTGAATGGTGCGTACTGGGGAGTCTACGATTTAAGGGATAATCCGGATGACCATGACAACACCGATTATTATTACGGACAGGATAAATTTCATTTGTATTACATCGAAACCTGGGGAAGCACGTGGGCACAATACGGCGGTGCTGCAGCACTGGCTGATTGGAGTGCATTGCGAAGCTTCATCATGGCGAACGATTTATCTGTCCCGTCAAATTATCAACATGTCTCAGACCGCTTAGATGTTAAAAGCCTAACGGATTATGTATTGGCAAATATGTTTTCAGTTTGTTCAGACTGGCTGAATTGGAATACTGCATGGTGGCGCGGAACTGATAGTACAGGCACGCATTTAAAATGGGGATATATTTTATGGGACAACGATGCCACCTTCGGTCACTACATTAACTACACACACATTCCGGATACTTCAGCGTCAGCGTTGCCTTGCTATCCGGAGAGCATCGATGGCTCCAATGATCCGGAGGATCACATCGGAGTTTTACTAAGACTCCGACAAAACCCGGCGTTCAATCAATATTATATTACCCGTCAGTTTGATTTGTGGAATACTGTTTTCAGTTGCAACAACATGATTCCTGAACTTGACAGTACGGCTAACCTGATAGATCCTGAGATGACTCAGCATGCTGCACGGTGGGCAGGAACATACAGTGAGTGGCAGCACAATGTATTGCAACTTCGAAACTATATTATCCGCAGATGTGATTCGCTTGTTCATGGTTGGCAAACGTGTTACAGCGTTACCGGTCCGCACAGTGTTACAATCAATGCTGATCCGGTTGGAGCGGGGACAGTTAATTTTAATTCGCTTACTCTTACTACGCTTCCATGGACAGGAAATTATTTCGGAGGAATTAACAACAACCTGGAAGCGGTTGCAAATCCCGATTTTGAATTTGTAAACTGGAGTGCGAACAGCCAGACTTTCACTCCAAATGATTCATCTGTTACATCTACTGTGAACCTGACAAACTCGGATACGATTATTGCGCACTTCAATACGACCATTGTCGGAGTGCCTGAATTAATTCCAATTAAAACACCAATTGTTTCGGCGTATCCAACTGTTACCAGTGGTGAAGTGATCATTCAATTTACGTTGCCTGAAATCTCCAGGATTTCATTGAAACTTTTCTCCATGCTTGGAAATGAAATAAGCGAGATCAATACAAACGGTAATTCATATTCCCAGGGCAATCATGTAGCCTCTGTTAATTTGTCGAAATCAAATCTCCCTGCCGGAATGTATTTGCTTGAATTCGTTTCAGAAAATTTCAAACAGAGCATCAAGATTATCTATTCACCTAACTACTGATTTTAGATGAGAAGAATCCCTTTCCTGGTCTTCATTCTCAGAGTACGTTGCCTCATGGAGTTTTAGATACCGTACCCGGAAAGTATGCCCGGATTAAAAATGTTGAAATCAAGGATAGTGATCAGGATGTTGATGCCGGAACTTTTGTAACGATCAAACATTAAATTGAAAATCCTGACATGGTGAACATGTTTCATCATCTCTTTATTTGAAGAGATTCCAAAACAAGTTCGGAATGACAACTTACTCCAAATTTAATCGTTCAGCTCTTCCGGATTTTTTACCAGCCTGAGTGACGGTTGAAAGTTTGTAGTCCCAACCTGGATCAAATAACTTCCGCGTACTTTTCCTTTCTTATAAGAAGTAAAACGAATCCTATACAATCCTGCTGATAAATGTTTTTCGGAAGTATCTTGTTTGCTTTTAATTCTCATTAAAGAATTATAAGAATTTCCGGAAGGTTGCGGAAACAATTCGGACGAATCATCATTGTATCCTAACGGAATCCATGTTGCAGTTTTTGTTCGGCCAATTTCTTCCGGGACTGATATTTCTTTTGCAAGCTCAAGAGAAATCCATGTATCAAAATAATTGGTCTTGTCTTTTTCGCTGGCATAATAATTCTCTGAAACAAGATCGCCTCTGTCGGGCATGACCACCTCTGGAACAGGAGAAATAATTCGTGCGCCGATTTCGGAAGCAGAATCACTCAACCAAAAGTACAAGCTGTAATAAGCAGTGTCATTCAGAATTAAATCAGGCTTTGATAATGAATCAGCATAACCAAACCAGGAAACTATTTTAGCATATGAGATCCTGTTTGCCGATCCAAACCGGTCGAGACGCTGAGCTTTACTGCTTGTCACGCCAATTACAGAAAAGAGAGCAAGTAAAACTATTTTGGGTGACATGTTAAGGACTCGTAAAATCAAAGTTCATCGTTTTGTTATTTAACAAGAGCGGTATTTTACTCCATGTGCTTATTGAATTCCTGTGACGAACAGCCAGGTAATATCGATTGTTTCTCAATGCATCCGGAAAATTGAAAATACCGTTCCCATCAGTCTTAATAATACCTTTCACAGAATAAGCAACTTCATAAGGAGAAATAAAATCGCGAAACTCTACACGTATTGAATCACATACCAATGGTTGTGTAATGGGATCAATCACGGCGACCATGTGATTTGTACCTCCATAAAAGCCTTCTATAAAAACTTTCAAATTCAACGTGTCCTTTCCATTGAGTAGTGCGTCATTAGTAACAGTATTGTTTTTTGAAAGTATCCAAAGATTAGGGTCGAACGTAACAGTAGTAGCTGTGAAGTTCAAGGTCGCTGTAAATACCTGTCCTGAAAAAGTATGATTAAATACCAAAGTCGTGTCATGCCCGGTTGATTGAAATCTTATGGGCACCGGCATTTCAAAAAAAGATACTGAGGTATGTGATTGTGTCTGGCCGATTTTGACGATCACATTACTTCCCGCCTGGTTCCATCTCACTTGGTAAGATGGGTAGCCCTGTTTGTAATACCATTGATCAAAAAAATTGGTCAGGTTCTGCCCGCTGGTATTTTCAAGATTTCGTTTCAGGTCAGGTGTCTTCGCATAACTGAAAGCCAAAGCAGGATCATTCAAGTAATTCCTTAGCGATTGAAAAAACAGTGCATCGCCAAGTTTCCATCGTAGCATGTGAAGAAGATAAGCTCCTTTGCTATAAGAGAGCCGGCCATTAAAAATCCTGTTTTCATCGGTCGTATCTGAACAAAGAACAGAACCGCCTGCTGAGCTTGTGATGTCGTTGACTTTGGATATTTTCCAACTGTTCCAGTTGGCGGGAAAAAGATATTGCTGAGTGAGCCCTTCCATGTAGGTTGCAAAACCTTCATTCAGCCAAATGTCTTCCCAACTTCCACACGTTACCTTATCACCGAACCACTGGTGAGCGCATTCGTGTGCAATTAAGGGTTGAGAGAAATTAACGACGAAGCTCATTGTCTGGTGTTCCATTCCGCCGCCCCAGCCAAATTCGCAATGCCCGTACTTTTCATTGGCAAACGGATAAAGGCCAACCAGGCTATCATACAACGAAATGACGTTCAGCATGACAGGAGTTTGTGACTTCGCAGTCGTTGTGTCTTCCGGGTAAACATAATTGAGAATCTTAAGTGTGTCAGGATATGTTAACGGCAAACGGTCTGTGTAAACCGAATAATTCGTAACGCCAATGGCGACCAGGTATGTTTCTATCGGGTAATGACTTTGCCAATGATAAATTTTATTTGCATCACTCAACGTTTCTGAAATGAGTACACCATTACTTGCCACACGATAGGCAGAAGGTGTGCTGACAATTACATCAATCGAATCGATCTTGTCATTCAACTTTTGTTTACAAGGCCACCAATCCTTTGCACCAAACGATTCAGACAAGGTCCACAAGACCGGAACACCGCTGTGTGTTGTTTTTGCAAATGAGCCAAGTCCGCTGCCCACCGGGGCGCCTTGGTAATGAACAACAATTGAGTCCAGCGTGTTGACAGGAATTGTGAAAGGCAACGTGATCTGCAACAGATCATTTGCATTGTGCACGAATGAAAGTAACAAACCGTGGTATTTTATAGAGTCAACATTCATCTGCAGGCTCAGGTCAAAACTGATTTGGTTGAATCCTGCGGTCACCGGTTTAAAGTATGAAGTAACGGAACCCTTGATATAATTCACTGCCGGATCAACGATCCAGTTAAACCGGTGATATTTCAAATCGTAATTATCAGGGACAAGTGAGAGTGAAGATTGAATTACGCTGTTGTTGGCTTTCATCTCCATGGCCGCGATTTCTTCCGTCTGAAATATAAAATTATTTGCCTGGCTATAGCATGCCGATGAAATCAACATGCAAAGACCGGTTACTATTCTATTCATTCCGATTCCCGTAACACCTGTTTAAATTTTTATAAAGATAAGATTCACCAATGAAACCACAAGCAGGAGCGATATGGAGAAACGGTTCGCAGCGTTTACAATAAAGCTTGTTTAAATACCTTCAATGCTCTTTCCCGGGCAAATTGGTGTTCAACAATGGGCTGCAAATAATCGGGGCGATAATTTTTGATCCATTTTTTTATGTACATCATTTCGGGATCAAATTTTTTTGTCTGCTCTGCCGGATTAAAAATTCTGAAGTAAGGAGCGGCGTCACAGCCACAGCCTGCAGCCCATTGCCAGTTTCCATTGTTGGACGAAAGTTCGTAGTCAAGGAGTTTTTCCGCAAAGTAAGCTTCGCCCCACCGCCAGTCGATCAGCAGATGCTTGGTAAGGAAACTTGCAACGATCATCCGCACACGGTTGTGCATAAAACCTGTTTCATTCAGTTCACGCATTCCTGCATCCACAATCGGATAACCGGTTTTGCCTTTGCACCACAATTCAAATTCACTTTCATTATTTCTCCAGCGAATGTGTTCGTATTTACTTTTGAAACAGGTTGTAACCACACTGGGAAAATGAAAAAGTATCATCATGAAAAACTCCCGCCAGATCAATTCATTCAACCACTGCTCATTTAAAAGGACAGCAACTTTCACAAGTTCGCGAACACTCACTGTTCCAAATCTGAGGTGAGCACTTAACAGGCTTGTCCCGTTCACTGCAGGAAGATTCCTGGTGAGATGATACGTACGAATAATTTTTTTATCCGGGACATGAGAGGGGATGTCCATTTCAATGGGCTCAAATCGTATTTCTTGAATAGAAGGAAAATAAAATGGTCTTGTCTTAAAAAAATTAGCGAGTAGTTTTTCACTCTGAAATGTTTTTATTTTTTGTTCAGATAATTTCTGTTTCCAGATTTTCGAATACGGAGTGAAGATGGTGTAGGGTGTTCCGTCTTTCTTCATCACGTCTGATTTTTCAAACAGTACCTGGTCTTTGAAAGAATGAAATGAAACATTTTTTGTCTTTAGAAATTCTGAAATTTGAAAATCACGATCTGTCGCGTACGGTTCGTAATCGTGATTTGTATAAACTGATTTGACGGTGAACAATTTGCAAATTTTTTCAAATGCATGTAACGGTTCATCGTAAATTGCAAGCAGGGACGAGCCTTGCTTCTTCAATATAGTATTCAACTGCTCTACCGTTTGATGAATAAATGAAACCCGTTTATCTTTTTTATCGGAAAGTTTTTTCAGGATTGCCTTGTCAAAAATGAAAACAGGTAAGACAGTATTGGAATTTTTCAACGCCCGGTACAGACCATGATTATCATTTAACCGAAGATCTCGGCGGAACCAAAAAATTGTTACCTCAGGAAGCATTTGCTTTATTTTTTTGTGGTGCAAATTTATCAAACGCCATACATGAAAATGGCAACACAAAAAATAGGACAGGTACAAGAAGTCGGAATCCATACGAACTAACCTGGGGAGCAATGAAAAGCATTAAAGCATAGTAACAGAAAATATATGCGTGCGTAATCACTTCCCAAAGTTCAAATTTTGTTTTGATTTTTGCGCGGAAGAATAAGTAGGCAACATATCCGATCCACATTAGGGTCCAGTGAGGCCGCCATTGACAATTGGGTTCCAGGCTAGATAAGAAACCTAAGAAGAAAATTATTTTATTGAAATAGTAGGTCAAGGAACGGGAGGGAAGATGTAGGAAATGATTGCCAAATGAAACACCTTCTGCCGGTAAAAATGTCCAGCTTCTGCAAGCAACATAATTCCGTAGTGCGAGCAATGAAGAACTCAATAACAGCACCAGGATAAATAAAAAGAATTTTAGCATCCCTTTCTTTTGTTTCAGATAATAAGAAGGTACAATGGCCGGTAAGATAAATGCAAACGGAAATAAATTTGGGCGGATTAAAATGGATAGTCCCAACAAAGCACCTGCAAGTAATTGCAACGACAATTTATTTTTTTCTGTTCCCATTATAAAGCAAAAGAAAAATGCAGACACAGTAAACAGGGCGAGGTTCTCACTGAGTAAACGGAACGAATAATATTTACTCACATCAAGCAAAGCAAACAGGAATAGCGTAATAAGAAATATAAGAGACGTTGAACTTTTCATTTTATCGCGGAAGGAAAAGTAAATGAAAGCAATGGAAATTCCCAACAGCAGGTTTTGAATGATAAGGATGGGAACGGTATTTTCTCCAAACAGGTAAAAGCACAGTGCGACAAAATAGATATAAAGAAAACCTGCAGGAGCAAAGTAATTCTCTTTCATTGATGGCATCGAGATTCCGTTGTGTTTTACATCCATTGCAAAGCGGGCATAACGGCCCCAGTCATCTGTGCTGTTGAGAATGTCGTTAATGGAATTTTGAAAGGGATATAATCGGATGATTGACAAAACCACAAAAAATAATATCATCGACAGAGCAATGAGGTTTCCTGTTCTACGAGTTAGTAAGATGTCGAATTGTTTTTCCATTCCTTCTCTACGAAGTACTACTTTTTTTTTCTTATTACCTTTCTTTTAAGAAGAGTACTACACCGTCGTGTTGATTAAGCAAATATTAATTTTTTTATTGATCTTTGTTAACTACAAAATACCAGTATCCTAAATGAAATCACGAAAAAATACATCCATCGTTCAAGGAAAATTAGCTGTTCTCCTGGGACTAATGATCTTTGCCAATACAAACCTTATATACGGACAAACGGATACGAAATCTGCATTCGAAACAAAGGTTGACAACTACCTGAAATTGTATTCAGCCAACTTCGACATCAGCAACGAAAAAATTACGGGAACAGGAAAACAATTTTTGCCGGATAAGATTGCTTCATTAGCATGGAGCAGGAGAGCTGCGCTGGTTAGTAAAGCAACCATCCAGGATAAAAAAGGAGTGACAACAAACCTGAGGCTTTATTTTTCTTTTTACCGGTTTAATGACAACAAGCAATGCAAAGCTGCCATGGATTCGTTGTTAAACTGTTTTGGTAAGGATTGTGTGAAAATTAAATGGGATGTTCCTATGCAAAGCGTAAATACCGATCCGGTCATTTTTATTTTCAACGAAATGGAAATTATTTCCTGCCAAATTACCTGCGACCAGGAAAATGATTACTGGCACAGGTTTACACCGGACATGGCAAAGTCTTTCGGAGAAACCGGATCCGGTATCATGGAAGCGGGTTGCGGTGGTCCGGTTACATTCAAGAAGAATTGAATTTGCAAATTCTTTATTGCTCGGGATAATCGAATAAACTTTTCCGATTTAATCAAGGCGGTAACTTTGAACTTTAAACTTAATATGTTCTCAGCCGCTACTGTTTGGTTGTTTCGCTGTCCTTCAACAAGGCTCCCATAATTCAATCTTGTTGCCTTCGGAATCCATAATGTGTACAAATTTTCCGAAGTCGTACGTTGCTATGTTATCTAGTATAGTTACTCCGTTTTCTTTGAGTTTGTTTACGAGTCCTTCCATATTCTGAACCTGGTAATTAATCATAAAATCTTTTTTGGAGGGAGAAAAATATTCATCCCCTTTTTTGAAAGGCTTCCATTGGAGAGAATTTATCTCGTCAGGTCTGTTAACATTTCTGGATTCAAAACCCGAAGAACCCCAATCATTTATTTCAATACCTAAATTTTTGGTGTACCATTCTTTCGTTTCCTTCAGATTGTCGGAACAAAAGAAAATGCCACCAATTCCTGTCACCTTGGGTGTTGTATCAACAGGTGAAGTTGAGTTATCTGTTTGTTTTTTTTGATCTTCCATATTATTTTTTTTAAAATTTGGAGTTTAGGCAATTTTCACTTCACCGACAGCCGGCTTTTTCTTCAAGATGAATGCACTGATCAACGTAATTAAAATTCCGATGGGAAGTATTTCAGCATAGGTGAGTAAAACAACGAACAACGGGTTCTTATACATTTCTTTATACGTGCCCATCTCCAGGATTTTTTGGTCGATGACAGCCTGCGTTGCTCCGCTTTCATGCAATCCTTTAATGATGTGTTCCGAATATTTATCCATAAAGTCGGGCATGAATACATAATATTCAATTAACCACATCATCACATACATCGTTGAAGCAATCAGCGTAATATACAGACCAAGCCTGAACGCTTTTCCAAACGTAATGACGCCGTCATTGTATTTATCGCGATAATTTTTTGTCCCGATAAAAACGAAAGAGAAAGCAACGATCATGGCAATATAGCCGACCATCATACTTCCTTCGAGATCCGGATTGTTCCTGTAAACAACCATTAAAATTCCCATGATGGTTGAGATAATCAGTCCTGAGATTAGTCCGAAGACAATTACATTTCTTTTCATTTTGATTTATGGTTTTAGATTTTCGCTGCGAATGTAGTTGCGAGCCGGGTTTTTATCATCATACTTTCGAATGATTTTATTAAAACAAAACGATTTCACCTGAAAGTAGTATACGTACTACGGAATGATTATCAGCCGTTTGGCTTTTTCAACAGCCTGGGTTCTTCGCTTTACATCCAGTTTTTCAAAAAGACGCGAAGCATGTGTCTTGATTGTGTTTTCAGAAACAAACATGCTGTCTGCAATTTCCTTATTGCTTAAACCGCGCGCCATGAACTCCAGCACTTCCAGTTCACGTTTGCTCAGACCGGTTCTTTTTAATTCCTCGTCATTTATGACAAATGATTCCGAAGGGTCGACACGAACTTGTCTCTCAATTACTACTGTTTTAATTTTTGGTTTCGCCAGGCGAAGCGACAACCAGATGCCGAGTGAAGTAAAAATAACGGCAATCGCTCCTGCATAAATTTCAAGTGCATGATCAAAAATTACGAAGCGTAATTCAAGCCACTTGAGAAGAAACAGTAAGGTGGCCATGCATGTTCCGTAAAGCAGCACTGTTTTGTTCCTGATGACAAAATCCATGTTGCTAATATAATAAGAAACAAGTAAACCGATAGTATTATCCGACTTTTATGTGTTCTCAGCCGCTATTGCTTGGTAACGTACTGTCGCCATGATTTCATTGTGTCAAATTTATCGGTAATTCAACTTTTATTTTCTGTCACTTTTCTTTAGAGGAAAAGTAATTCCCGATAAGGATCGGGACAGGCAACGAATCGTGCGTTACCTATGCAATTTTATTCTGTTCGTTCCTCACAGAATAAACCGCGGCTTGAGAACACTTATATGAACTCCGATATTATGTTTTACTCTCTTGTGTTCTCAACCGCTATTGCTTGGTAACTCACTGTTGGCATGATTTCATTGTGTCAAATTTTTTGAAGTGAAATCAACGCAGCAACTTTGAACTAAATAATAGGGTTACAAATTCTGGCAGCGGGAGATTTTATTCACAAAAAAAAGTGTTGTTTTGCTGACTCGTTGAAAAAAAGTCAGTGGTATTTTTTTTAATTTCTAAAAACTATCTGTTGTGTCCCAGGAGACTTCCGTAAACAAAGTATCTCAATTCTTTTTACTCGTAAAACAATCACTTCGCGGTATTGAACACGATTACACCCGCGGCAGTTTAAGGGCTGCGATTGTTTTGCTCGCCATTCCGATGATATTGGAACTGAGTTTGGAAAGCGTATTCGCCGTGGTGGATATTTTTTTTGTCGGGCGTCTTGGCCCGAACGCAATTGCAACAGTGGGATTAACCGAGCTATCCATTACGATGGTGTATTCAATTGCAATCGGCTTAAGTACTGCAGCAACAGCAATCGTTGCGAGAAGAATCGGCGAAAAAGATCCGGATGCTGCTGCTCATGCAGGAATGCAATCACTCCTGATCGCATTCATCATTACCGCCATCATCAGCGTATGCGGAATAGTCTTTGCACCGGATTTACTTCGCATCATGGGAGCAAGTCCTGAGGTAGTGCGCGAAGGAGCAACATTCACGCGTATCATGCTCGGTGGAAGCATCGTAATTATTTTACTCTTTCTTATCAATGGTATTTACCGTGGCGCAGGAGATGCTGCGATGGCCATGAAAAGTTTATGGGTTTCCAGTTTGCTGAATATCATTCTGTGTCCGATGCTGATAAACGGCTACGGCCCCTTTCCTGAACTTGGATTAAAAGGTGCAGCTATTGCAACCACCATCGGCAGAGGCATTGGCGTACTGTATCAATGCTATCACTTGTACAGGGGCAAAGGCATTATAAAAATTAAAGCGTCGCATTTTAAGTGGGATATTCCCGTTATCAAAACACTTGTGAAAGTTGCATGGCCAGCTACGTTCCAGTTTATTATTCAGTCAGGAAGTTGGATTGTCATGGGTATTCTCGTTGCAAGAACTGGAGGAACGGAAGCAACGGCCGGCTACCAGATCGCCATCCGGAACATTGTATTTTTTATTTTACCTGCCTGGGGTTTGAGCAATGCTGCAGCTACGCTGGTGGGACAAAATCTTGGAGCCGGTCAACCGGAACGTGCAGAACGCAGTGTGATGCTTACTGCGAAATACAATGCCGTTTTCATGACGGCAATCACACTTTTTTTTCTGCTGTTTGCTTCTTCTGTCATCCATATTTTTACCGACAACAGCGAAGTCCATCGTATCGGTACACTGGCGCTGAAAGTTATTGGAAGCGGGTATATTTTTTACGGCATCGCCATGGTGATGATGCAGGCGCTCAATGGAGCAGGTGATACACGTACACCGACCTGGATAAATCTAGTTGGTTTCTGGTTCTTCCAGGTTCCGTTTGCATTCGTATTAGCTAAAACGTATCACCTGGGTCCACTGGGTGCTTTTATTGCAGTTCCCGTTGCTGAAATGGGAATTGCCATGGCAGCATGGTATTTTTTCAGGAAAGGAAAATGGAAGAAGGTAAATGTGTGATGGTAATTGAAATTTCTAGGATCGTGTGGAAACGCCCAATGGCACGGAAAAATAGTACTTATTTGTAACCAATTCGTTTTCTTTTCTTTTGTTGAATTTCCAGCTTATCCTTGTTGAGCAGGTAATTGATTGCTTCATATACATCGGCAAACTTCCTGTTGTATTTGCGTTCCATTTTTTTTAGTTTGTCTGTTAAGTCCTTGTGCGAAAGTGCATACTGCCTCACAAATACGAATGCTCTCATGATGGCGATATTCACTTCAATCGCTTTTTTGCTTTTCAGCACACTTGAGAGCATGGCAACACCTTGTTCGGTGAAGGCAAAAGGAGCATATCTTGGAATTTTCGGTGTAATTGACCACCACTTTTCGGAGCAAATTGACCACCGGTTTTCAGATGCCATTTTGATACATGTTTAGTGGTTAAGTTCAAGGT
>JAYVUK010000094.1:0-20352 GCA_043787975.1 Bacteroidota bacterium | reverse complement strand
CCATATCAAGCTCGCTTTCAATAGTAATTAGCTTTTGAATACCGAGCTGCTTATGAAACAATGTGAAATCAACAAAATATACTGAACCAAATCCTACATACTGATAATTCTTCACGTCAGATATAACGGATAATCTACTTAATGCTTCGCAAATCATTTTTCTTTCAATACTTTTTGCCGGACGAAACAAATAGTTCATCATTTCATCATTGCGAAGTTTTATTTCTTTACCCTTTGCCATGATTAATCTCCAATTTCGTTTTCAAAATAATAATCAAAGGTTTTACTTCCAACATCGGAAGGGTTAGAAGCAACAATATGTTTTTTAACCTTATTGAATTGAATAATTGGGACTTGATAACGGATGGTTTTCAGATCAGATTCTCTTATTGCATTCAACACTTGAGGGAATTGAAATTTCATTTCTGATTTTTTCTTTTTCTTGATGATTTCAATAATTGAAATTGCTTTTGCATTTGCTATTCTTTTATTTAATGATTGGTTTTTAACTGGATTGTCCTTTTCTCTTTCTTTTTTTTGTCTATTTAAAAGTAGAAAGACATCTTTCATTATTTCAATCATTTTTTTTCTAACAGCTAAATAGTCGGATGAATCAGGATCAATTCCAGTTTTAGTTGTATTCCATGGAAGTGACGAGGATTTTTTTGAGTTAAAGAATACATAACCTCTAAATCCCCAAAACTGTTGATGATACTTTGCAACTCCATCGCCATCTTGACCTGTCCACCCAGTGGTGTAAGATGTGTCACGAGAAAGAATTAATCTATCGTTGCAGAAAATATTCCAACCACCCTCAACTTCTATTTCATCAGAAACACCTGCATAAATCTCAACTTCGAGTTCACCCTCCTTATGTTTAAATATATGCTTCCAGTAAGCAGGAACTAATTCTTTTTCCAACTTTATTGTCATCAAAGGTGCTTTAATGGATTCACCATTGATTTTTATAATAAGTCCTTTGTTGATATTTAATATTTGTTCAGTTGCAATTTCCTGTTTCAATTCATTTTCAAACTGTGCTTTTCTAAAACTCTCCTTTGCATCTGGTGTCAAATTCTTAATTTCTATAGTAGTTCCAGTATTGCTTGAATCATTTTTTTGCTTGGTTTTAACTACGTCGAATTGGAAATCCCAGTTATCTTCATCTTTCTTCCAAGTGCTAACAGGAATAATAATGTTGAAACTTGATGTTGGAGCTTTGGATTTGACGGAAATAGTATCACCTAATTTAAAAAATGCTCTTTTCATTCCTATGCCAAATCTTCCTATTGAATGATCAATAAGTTTGTGCTTGTGAGGCTTACCCAACTTGAATGCGTATTCTCTTGCAACTTCTTCTTCGATGCCGCTTCCGTTGTCTGAAATTGTAAATTGATTTCCATCTACTTTTATATTGATTGTATTACCTTTTAATTTGTCTGGGTTGGTTGCCTTTGCTTTAATCGCATCAACAGAATTGTCAACCAAATCTCCAATTGCATCTCGGAGAGTAATATCCTTTATTAACATGCTTATAAAAAAATCTTTTGTTGGATCGCCATGTACTAACTTAGGATCAATTATTTCTTGTTGCTTAGCCATATGTATTAGGATTAATTTTAATAATTCTTATTTTTCAAATATGCGCTTACGAAATGTGAAGCCTGTTTTTTCTGAATCTCGCCTTCGACTTTTAGTGAAGAATGCTTTCACAGTTAGTATTATTGTAAATAGAAAGCTGGTTAGTGAATACCAATCGAGATTTTTATACCAAATAAATGGAGTAGGCATTTCCCAAAGGTTATATTTAACTGAATAATGTATTCCTAACGAAATCCAAATAACAACCATAAAAAAATTAATTAACGAGTTCAGGCGCGTAACTGAATATTTAGGATTTATCTTTACTGTTTTGTACAAAGGTCCAGTAGAAAAGTCCTCGAGCATATCAATATGATATTCCCAATTCTCAATCCAAAATTTGCTTGCTTTATTGGCAAGTACCCAAATTACTGAAAGAAAAAAACCAAGGCATATTAGTATGAATTCTATTTGGTGAAATTCCTTAATAATGTTTGAAGAGTATAAAGAGAAATAACCAACAAGCGTAGCAGCTATAAATGTCCAGAAATAAGTCGCCCTTTTCCAGTACAGATCAATTTCAAAATCTCTATTCTTCCAAGCACGATCTAAAGCATCCTTGTTTACAGTTCTATCAACCGGAATTGTGTAAGTAGGATCGAAGAATCTATTTTCATATTCTTGAAAGGAAACTGGTTCAGTAGTAAAGCCTGAATGAATATATTTTTCCTTCGTTTTCATACTGTTGAAGCTGGTAATAATGATTTTATCAATCTTTAAGATAACAAAATATAGAATAGGCAAACCTAATCAAAATCTTGTTTATTCAATTATATGATTTTAAACATCAGAAAGTTGTTATTTTCTCAAGCTAGGATTAGAACTTGGGCAACTTATTAACTGCTTCAATCTTCTTTTGATCAATTATTTTTCCATATACCTGAGTAGTTTTAACATGTTTGTGCCCGAGTAATTTTGAAACTGTATAAATATCAACACCGTTAGAAAGTAAGAGAGTTGCATGTGTATGTCTTGCACAATGAAAAGTAATGTTCTTTGTAATTCCGGCTTTCATTATCCATCGGGATAATTCTACGTTCATATAGGCTGAATATTTTAAACCAACGAAAACCCTTGCATCAGGATTTTCTTCGACTCCTAAAAGCTCTCTTGCCTGTTCAGTCATCGGTAAATATTCTTGTTCTTTTGTTTTCTTCTGCCTGAAAATAATACTCCAACCGTCTTTATCCGAATGATGGATTTCTGACCAAACTAATTTATTAATGTCTGACCAACGCAAGCCGGTAAGTACGCTAAACAAAAAAGCGGTTTTGAGATATGGGTAACGGCATTCGGTTTCTGAAAGTTTTTTTACTTCTTCAAAACTTAAATACTGTCTGGTAGTTTCTTCTTGTGGAATGGATTTTACTCTCCTTACCGGATTATCTTCTATAAGTCGCATATCAAACGCCTTGTTAATTGCAGCTCGCAATTTATTGAAGTAGGAGAGGGCAGAGTTTTGGGAGAGTTTTGTTTTGCTCTTAGTAAGCCTTTCATTGAGTAAGTAATAACGGAATCCCTCTATCAAGTTTTCATCAATGTCTTTAAGCAGGCAATTGTTTTTTGTATAGGCACTAAAATGTTTTAGAGAACATTGCCAGTTGCCGAAGTTGCCAATACTGTTGTAGCGTTCATCGGTAAGTTTTTTGAAGTAGGCTAAAAAATCCATGTTGGCATTCGCTCCAAATTTCTTGAACCCGTATGTGCCGTTTTGTAATTCAACCTGTCGTTGTCCTCTTATCGCTTCCGCAAGCTGTAGAGTTTCCTTATTGGCTTTTCGATCACTCGGTAGTTTGGGGGTAATAAGTTTAAGGTTCAGGAATTCATATTCTCTTTTACCGTTTCTGTAAATGTCTAAGTACAGGTTTTCGTTACCTGAAGTAGATTTTCTTTTGCGAAGTGTGACTCTCATTTGTTGTTTTTTTGTTACTCAAGTTTTGAAGTAACAAATCAGCAACAAAAATTTGATAAAATGAGGAAAAGTGACGTAAAGTTTTAAACAAAATGATCAACATAAATTGTTGATTTTCATAACTATAAATAAGAATCAATAAGCATCAAAAACGACCGTTATTTTCCGATACAGAATTTTGAAAATATATTTTCAAGCAAATCATCTGTTGTGATTTCTCCTGTTATTTGACCAAGAAAATGCAAAGCATATTTTATATCGCTTGCAATTAAATCGGTTGAGCGGTTGGTTTGCAGACCTTCATAAGCAGTCGCTAGTGTTTCTTGTGTTCTTGTAAGCGCTTCTACGTGTCGTGCATTGCTTACAATTACATTTCGTTTTGCCAAACCTGCTAAATTTATTTTTGACAGGAGGAGAGCGATGATCTGATCAATATTTATTTTTTCTTTTGCCGAGATGAAAAGAACTCCTTCAAGACTTGCAAATTTCTTTTTCAATTCATCCATGTTGTGGCGGTCAATTTTATTTGCAAGCGGAAGAATAATGAACTTCTCATCTTGAATCTTGATTCTCATCTCTTGAATCTCTTTCCCAACGTCTCCGGCTCCCGATTCATCCACATCAAAAAGATAAATGAGTACAGGACTTTGCTGGATTTTCTCCATCGTTCTGCTCACACCTATTTTCTCAATCGTATCGGTCGTCTCACGAATTCCTGCCGTATCAATAAAACGGAATTTGATTCCACCTAAGGTAATTTCTTCTTCAATGGTGTCTCGCGTGGTTCCGGCAATCTCGCTTACGATGGAGCGTTCTTCATTCAGCAATGCATTCAGAAGGGTTGACTTGCCGACATTCGGTTTTCCTGCTATCACGACAGGGATTCCATGTTTGATAACGTTGCCGAGGTCGAAGGATGAAATAAGATTCAAGAGATGAGAATCAAGAGTCAAGATAAGCGATTTGAGTTGATCACGGTTGGCGAACTCAACATCTTCTTCGGCAAAGTCCAGTTCAAGCTCGATCATCGATGCAAAATGAATAAGCTGTTGCCTGAGATTTTTTATCTCGCTCGAAAAACCTCCGCGCATTTGTTGCATGGCGAGATCATGCGATGCTGAAGAATCGGATGCAATGAGATCAGCAACCGCTTCAGCCTGAGATAAATCAAACTTGCCACTTAAAAAAGCACGTAACGTAAATTCTCCGGGTTGAGCCAATCGTGCTCCTTTGAGAATAAGCAACTGAATAATCTGTTGCTGGATAAATACAGAACCGTGACAGGATATTTCAATGGAATCCTGTCCCGTGAACGAATGTGGATTTTTAAAAACAGAAACCAGCACTTCGTCAATCACGTGATCACCATCCACGATGTTCCCGAAATGAATCGTGTGGCTTTTACTTTCAATAAGTTTCAGGGATTTGTTCTTGCTCTTAAAAACTGAATCAGCAATTGAGATTGAATCTTTTCCCGAAAGACGAATCAAAGCAATGGCGCCAATTCCGGGAGGAGTGGCGAGGGCGGTAATTGTATCTTGTTGAGAGAAGAGAAGCATTGAGTTAGTTCAATAGTTTATTGGTTCATTAGTTAATCACCGAAATACGAATAAGTACGAAACTACGAATTACGTAATCTTCGTAGTTTCGTACTTATTCGTAATTAGTTGGACTACTTTGGACTTGATTTGTTTTGAAAACCAATGAAGCAATCGCTGATAATAAAATTCCCCAGATAAATGAGAATCCGAAGAGCATGGAGTAGGATCCTTTTGAACCGTTGAAACTCATTTCAAGTTCTTTCATGGAGGAGTCTATTTGTTCCTGCGAAGCCTGGTGGAGTTGAAGTTGCTGAAGTGTAAACGTTTTTAATGTTTCATAAAATTCAGGATTGATAAAGCGTTGGTAAATGATAATGACGAGTGTGAAACCGACTGAGTAAACAAACGATGTAAGCACTCCGGCTCTCCAGCCTTCGACGAATGTGACTCCTTCAGCTTTTCTTTTTTCATTTCTTACGACAATAAATACTGAAGTCCAAAAGACGAATGCAGGAACAAGGCGTGCAAACTGCCCGATCTCATGTTTTGTCGTGTTCCAGCCCATGAGATGTTCAAAGGCAATCCAGGCGATGGTAAATGCAAGAACCTTGATCGCCAGGCGAATCGGTGGGGATGATTTCATAGCCATATTATAAAGTACCAACGAATTACGAATTAATTACGAAACTACGAATATCGCCTGATTCGTAGTTTCGTAATTAATTCGTAATTCGATGCTTTTTTAAGATTATTTTTTCAAACGTAATAAAAAAATTACTTTCGCGAGCAAGGAAGGGATCAGGAATCAGGATTCCGGAATCAAGAAGGAACTTTGAACTAACAATCAAGAACTAAAAAATGAGCGTATTAGTAAATAAGAGCAGCAAAATCATCGTGCAGGGCTTCACCGGTGGTGAAGGAACTTTTCATGCTACACAAATGATTGAATACGGAACCAATGTAGTTGGTGGAGTTACGCCCGGAAAAGGTGGAACGAAACATCTTGAGAAACCGGTCTTCAATACCGTTGCGCAAGCCGTGAAAGAAACCGGAGCGAATGTTTCCATCGTATTTGTTCCGCCGGCATTTGCAGCCGACGCCATCATGGAAGCTGCTGAAGCAGGAATCGGTTTGATCGTTTGCATCACGGAAGGAATTCCAACGAAGGACATGATCACTGTGAAAGAATATCTGAAAGATAGAAAGACACGTTTGATCGGTCCGAATTGTCCGGGAGTAATTACGGCAGGAGAATGCAAGGTTGGTATTATGCCGGGTTTTGTTTTCAAGCCGGGAAAAATCGGCATCGTTTCAAAATCAGGAACGCTTACTTATGAAGCAGCCGACCAGGTTGTAAAGGCCGGACTTGGAATTTCAACAGCGATTGGAATTGGTGGTGATCCGATTATCGGAACCACGACCAAAGAAGCAGTTGAATTATTTATGAATGATCCCGACACGGAAGGCATCGTGATGATCGGGGAAATTGGCGGCGGACTGGAAGCAGAAGCGGCGCGATGGATTAAGGCGAATCATAAAAAACCTGTGGTTGGATTTATCGCGGGGCAAACAGCACCTCCGGGAAGACGGATGGGACATGCAGGAGCCATCGTTGGTGGAGCAGATGATACAGCGGCGGCAAAAATGAAAATCATGCGTGAGTGTGGAATTCATGTGTGTGAATCGCCGGCAGTGATTGGAATTACGATGGCTGATGTGTTGAAAAAAGTGGTTGCTTAATTAATTTGATCATGTGATGATTTGATCCTGTGATAATGAAAGGACATCATTCTGGTTTTTCCATTGTCACATGATCAAATTAGCTAATCATCAAATTCAGTTTACTGAATTTTTAGTATAAGACTGGCGTTGTTCACTTTTTTTATTTCATCAAACACATCCGAAACATCCCGTGCTAAAGATGCCAGCACAAATTCCGGTTTTACCACGTAACTTATTTCAATCAAAACACTTTGATCATCCACTTGAGTGGTTTTCAAAATATAATCTGCAAACGAGTTGTGAATATTTTTCTGAAGTGAATCAACGTTCTCCAACTTAATTTTCCTGTCAAACTTCATCATGTATTTGTAGGAATCCTGGAACTGAAAGTCAGGATAGTAATCCAGGTGACGGTGATCGGAAGTGAACTTGTCATCAACTACCTCGTTGAAAAAATCTATTAGCTCAACCGAGTAAATTCCATCCCGCTCCTTGTTAATATTCCGGTGATTTGTAAAGCTTGTATTGAATGAAGCATCAAAAGGAAACTGACGATTTACATTCACAACTTTTAAGTCTGCTTTGCCATCGGCAAGGGCTGTAATGGAATGATAGTAATTCGGATTGACGGTTGTATCCCTGTCGCCATAGATATAATATCCCCGGATGAGCGTGGAAAATTGCCCGGCTAATTTTATTTTTCCGCTGTAGGACATTTTTAATGAGTCGAGTGAAACATTCAGCATGGCATTGGTTGTCCTCACATTTTCTTTTACACTGCTGAATGGAGTTTTAAGAAAAATATAATCTACCTGCGGAATATATTCGCGTCTCTTAAAACTCGGTTCGTGCTGGGGGATCAGGATTGTATTTACATCTTCGTAATAAAAAGGTAATTCATTTGCTTCATAGCCGAAACGATATGCCTTGGGATAGAGAAAGAGAAAATTATGTTGGGTAGGAATTGCAAAAGCACTGTCCATTGCAGGAAGAGGTTCATATTGCTTAATATTTATTTCTGAAATTCTTTTGTCGGTGAGCGCCACGAGATAGTACTCTCTGTCAAACCGGCTGAGAATTTCCTTGTAAATTCTCAACCTGCTTGTTTCTCTCAATATTTTGTCAGAAACATATTTGCCGAGGTGTTCCAATTCAGCATCACCTGCAAGTTCACTCGCTGCATCCTTTTTGAAGCCGAATTCTTCCGCAAGAGTGTGCTGTATGGATGAAGAAATCCCGGCATAGGAAGTATCATGTACTTTCTGCTTTTCAGTTTCCAAAAATTGATTAAGTGACACTGTTGTTTGATCCCTTTTTTCAAGCCGAAGTTTTAAATCATCGTATTGATATCCGACAAAGGGTATCAATGTATAAGACCAAGGGTAGGCTTGCGGCATTAAACTTCCGGACGCCTTCGGGTTATCCAGGCCGTAATCAAGCAAGTGTTTGTAATAAGTAAAATAGGGCAATTGAAGCTGAGGCCTTGCTCCGGCTTCACAAATCCCACCGGTTAAATTTTTCTTTGAAAAATAATATTCTGTATAATGCGGAGCATTCAAAGTTTCCATCGTGGAACCGGAGGGTTCGGCCTCGTTATAATATGAAAAGAAAAATGAAGATTTTGCGAAGCATCTGAATGTAAGATCAAAATTTTGTTTTGGAAGTTCGCCATTGAAAAAAATACGTTGAGAAGGATGAAGGTTCCATGCTCCTTCATAGGAATAATCCAATTCAAGTTCATCACCTTCTTCAAGGTTGATGATCCGGAAGATCCAACTGTAAAATTTATTTTCAATTTTATTTATACGCTGAACATCTGTCTGAATGCTTTCATCCACCACAGCATTTTCGATTCGCCCGTCCGCCTTAATAATTCTCGCAGCAAAATAACGGATGCATTCAAACTCTCCTTTCGGACGATAGATTGAATCACGGTATTCAAGCTTCACTGAATTCTGATCACCTTCGGGATCAAAACTTTCTGGTAACACTATTTTTGAATATTTTTTAATTCCGTTCTTGCTGAGAAATTTTATACGCAGATGTTTTTGCACCACCGGATTAGAGCCCTGAGTGGATTCTTCGAAGTAATAGTAATTCGCAACCTTGTTGAAATAATAAAAGAGAGGAACCTTATTACCTGATGCATTGTAAATACAATGTTCGTCAAGAATAACAGCGTCTTCGTTTTTAAATTGTTCTACGACAGGAATTGCTTCCGGTCTTCTCGGTGACCATGAATACTTATATGATCGGTACTTGAAACTCTGAGAGAAAGAAGAACAGGAAATGCAAATCAATAACGATAAGAGTAGTGTGCGCATGATAAAATGTTTTAGAAATTCGCGTGATGCGAATATAAAAGATTTTTAATGACCGAAATTCACTGTTGGTGATTTCAGCGAATTCATGTAGGTTTGCTGGCAAAGAGTAATTTGATAATGTGATAATGTGATGATGAAAGGACATCATCCGGATTTTGCATCATTTCATTTGCTAATCAGCAAATCAACGAATTAACAAATCAGAAAAATGGAAAAACTTCTCGCAGGTAAAACAGCTCTTGTAACGGGAGCATCCAAAGGAATCGGAAGAGGAATTGCATTGAAGCTTGCAGAAGCAGGAGCCAATGTCGCTTTCACGTATTTATCGTCTGTCGAAAAAGGACAGCAACTGGAAGCTGAGTTGCAAAAGTTCATGGTGAAAGCAAAAGGCTACAGAAGTGATGCAGCCGATTTCAAAGCTGCTGATGATTTGGTAAATGATGTGGTGAAAGATTTCGGAACCATTGACATCGTGGTGAACAATGCCGGCATCACGCGCGATGGTTTGCTGATGCGTATGAGCGAAGAGCAATTCAATGAAGTGATCAGGACCAATCTCAATTCAGTTTTTAATATTACGAAAGCCGTGCAACGCCCGATGCTGAAACAACGAAGCGGAAGCATTATCAACATCAGCAGCGTAGTGGGAGTGAAGGGAAATGCCGGACAGGCAAACTATGCAGCATCCAAAGCAGGCATCATCGGTTTTACAAAATCAGTTGCACTTGAATTAGGATCAAGGAATATCCGTTGCAATGCAATCGCTCCCGGATTTATTGAAACAGAAATGACAGAAGTGCTGAACCAGGATACGGTGAAACAATGGCGTGAAGCAATTCCACTGAAACGTGGCGGTACTCCTGAAGATGTTGCCAACGGCGTTTTATTTCTTGCTTCCGGTCTCTCAGCATACATCACAGGACAAGTCCTTAACGTGGATGGTGGAATGCTGACGTGAACATTAGAACCAAGATATTAGAATCAGGAATCAAGAAGAAGAACGTTATCTGAACGGATTATAACTTATAATTCATAATTTATAATTACGTGAACGAAGAAAATTTAATTGATCTTCTCAAAGAAAAAAATCAGGCTGCTTTTAAGGAGCTGCTCAATTTGTTTGGCGGCAGGGTTTATAATACTTCGCTCGGCATTTTACAGAATGCAGAAGATGCAGAAGATGTTTCACAGGAAGTTTTTATCGAAGTGTTTCAATCCATTCATCAGTTTAAAGGTGAAGCGAAACTTGCTACCTGGATTTATCGCATTGCTGTTACCAAGTCACTGGAATTTCTGAGAAGCAAAAAAAGAAAAAAGCGTTTTGCTTTTGTCCAGAGCCTGTTCGGAATGGAAAGTGTTCTTCCTTCAAAAGATCATGCTCATTTTTATCATCCAGGCGTCCAGTTGGAGAATAAGGAGCGATCCGCCATTTTATTTAAAGCTATTGATCAGCTTCCAGAGAAACAAAAAATAGCATTTGTTCTTGCCAAAATTGAAAACCTGAGCTATGAAGAAATCACCGATGTGATGAAGATTTCGTTGCCCTCAGTAGAATCGCTGATGTTTCGTGCAAAACAGAACCTTCAGAAGCTTTTATCAAAATATTATGAAGAAAATGAAAAGTGACCGCAAGTTTTTAAAACAACTAACATCTAACTAAACAATGAATGAGATGAAAAAGAATAATTGGATTGATGATGTAATGAATTCTGCCGATCGTGTAAAGCCGGCAGAAGCGAACCCGTTCTTATATGAAAAGATACTAAACAGGATGCAGGCTACTGAATCCAAGGAAGTGGTCTTTACAAAGAGAATAATCCTGAGATTATCGCTTGGCTTCGTTTTACTGCTTGTTCTGAATCTTCTTTCGATCAAACAATACAGGTCAGGTAGAAGTGGGCATTTAACTCAAACATCCGTTTTAAGTGAATATGACTTCTCTTACAATTACAACTATTAAAAAATGAACGCTGATAAATCAAAACTTTTATGGACAGCCGTTATTGCGTTGCTCGTCCTGAATTTTTTTACACTTGCTCTCATCTGGTTTCATCATCCGCCTCGCGATCATGAAAACGGACATGAAATGCACGGAGGAAATGTTGCCGGCTTCCTCATTCATGAATTGAGTTTTTCAGATGAGCAGATTAAAAAATTTGATGTCCTGAAAAGCGCTCATCACGAGCAAGTGGAAAAAATCCAGGATGCTATACATGACCTTCATAAAGAATTTTTCGACCTGATGAAATCGGATGTTAATGATTCTGGAAAAGTAAATTCAATCGCTGAAGCCATGGCACAAAAGCAGAAAGAAATTGAAATGGTCACATTCAATCATTTCAGTGATGTAAGAAAATTGTGCACTGCCGAACAAAAGAAAAAATTTGATGAAGTGATTGATGAAGCGATGCGCATGATGGCTCCCAAACCTCCCGGACCGGGAGGACCACCAAGAAGATAATTTCCAGCGAAATTTTTTTTACCAAATACTATAAACCCACAAATCACTCGATGAAAAACACACTTGCTTCCCTTACTATTTTATGCTGTATTTGCTTTTCCGCAAAAGCTCAGTACAACACGCTCTTGATCCCGGATACGCTATCAGGAACTCAATTTAATTTGGATCTGAAGGATACCATGAAGCAGATTTTTCCTGGACAACAAACCATTACTGCAGGTGTGAATGGAAATTTCTGGGGACCGACATTAATTTTCCAGCAAGGTGATACCGTTCACATGAACGTTCATAGTTATTTGAATGACAGCTCAACGGTTCACTGGCATGGCTTTCATTTGCCGGCTGTGATGGATGGTGGTCCGCACCAGGTCATTCCACCGAATACAACCTGGCAACCGTATTGGAAAGTCACCAACAATGCAGGCTTGTATTGGTATCATCCACATCTACACATGGAATCGTTGCACCAGATTACGCAAGGGTTAGGAGGGATGATCATCGTTCGCGATCCAATTGAAAGCGCACTCGCTCTTCCTAGAAAATATGGAGTGGATGATTTTCCACTCGCATTAACTGACAGACGGTTTACTGCAAACAATCAATTGGTGGATGCGCCTTATGGTGATTCGATGATGGTGAATGGAACCATTCGGCCACAGGTTTCTGTTCCTTCGCAGGTTGTACGTTTCCGGATTTTAGATGCAGCCCTTGAGCGTTCCTACAATCTTGGTTTCAGTGATAACAGAACATTCTATGTGATTACTTCCGATGGAGGATTGCTGAATGCACCGGTGGCTGTGACACGTTATTTTTTATCGGTCGGAGAGCGAATAGAAATATTGGTTGACTTCACAGGACAACAAGGACAGTCGCTTGATCTGAAAGCATACAATTCAGGATTGCCTCCCGGAACGCCGGGTGATGAGCCGATCACGTTCGCTCCGCCTTTTGGAAATGCATTGGGAGCTATTGACTTTAATATTCTTCACATGACGATCGGAGCCCAGACAATTAACCCGATCACTACAATTCCTTCAGCGCTTACAACCAATACATTTTATAACGCTTCGTCAGCGCAGCTTACACGAGTGGTGACGATATCTGATTCTCTTATCGGTGCCGGCCCGGGTCCCACATTTATTATCAACCACCAGTTGTTTAACCTTAATCACATTGATTACAATGTTCCGATTGATAACATTGAAATCTGGCAGCTCACCAGTACAAGCACGTTCAGTCATCCCTTTCATATTCACGATGTGCAATTTCATATCCTCACCAGGAATGGTGTCGCTCCTCCTGCTGCAGAACAGGGATGGAAAGATGTGGTGTTTGTAAGAGGCGGTGAAACGGTTCGGTTCATTGCACAGTTTTCTGATTTCTCTGATACGATTCATCCGTATATGTTTCATTGCCACATATCGCCGCACGAAGATGCAGGCATGATGGGACAATTTGTAGTGGGTGAGTCAGCGACAGGAATTGATGAAGTTGCAAATGCTGACTTTACTGTTTATCCGAATCCCGCAAACGATAAATTGTTTGTTCAGATGGATGATGCGAGCAATTCAATTTACTACATCACGATCAGTAACATACTTGGTAAAACGCTGTTGATGTTGCCGGAACCGCAAACTCAAAATGGAATTGACATTAGCAAATTTGCTCCGGGCAATTATATTTTGACGCTGACAGACAGTAAAAATAAACAACGAGTCTCTAAAAAATTTATTAAACAGTAAGATGAGAAGATACCTCACACTTTTTTTCTTCTTATTGACAGCATCATTTTTTCTGAATGCGTTTACAAATCCGTCAGAAAAGATGCTGAACGATTTCAGTTTAAAAAATACAGACGGTAAAAATGTCTCGTTGAAAAACTATCCGCATGCAAAAGGATTTATCATTGTCTTCACCTGTAATCATTGCCCGTTTGCAAAGTTGTATCCTCAACGGTTGAATAAATTAAATGCAAAATACAAATCGCTGGATGTTCCGCTGATTGCCATCAGCAGCACCGATACACTGGTCTACGAAGAGGATTCATTTACTGAAATGATCAAACGTTCGAACGATGAAAAATTTAATTTCCCTTACGTATCTGACAACACACAATCCGTTGCAAAGAATTTTGGTGCACAAAAAACTCCACATGCCTTTGTGATCTGGAAAGAAAAAGGGGAGTACACGATTAAGTACAATGGAGCCATTGATGACAACGGCGCAGATCCCGATAAAGTAAAGGAGCATTATATCGAGAAAGCGGTGGACGCATTGTTACATGGAAAGGAAGTTGAAACGAAAGAAACCAAATCGCTCGGTTGCCAAATACATTTTAGAAATTAACGATGAGAAAAATTTTTCTCTTAGTGAGTCTAATAAATTTTGTCTTGCATGCAAACGCACAGACTGTGGGTCTGTTTATACAAGATCCAGGCTCGCTTGCCGGCTATGTTTTATTTTCCCCGATCTCATCAAACAATATATACCTCATTGATAAATGCGGATACCTGGTTCATACCTGGAGCAGTTCACATCATCCTGGTCAATCTGTTTATTTGCTTGAAGACGGAACGTTGCTCCGTCCCGGAAGTACCGGAAATACCGTGTTTACGTCCGGAGGAAATGGAGGCATCATAGAAAAATTTGGATGGAACAGTTCCTTGCTTTGGTCTTATACAATTTCTTCTGCAACAGAATGTCAGCATCATGATATAAAACAATTGCCGAGTGGAAATGTATTGGCAATTGTATGGGAATTAAAAACGGCTGCGGAAGCAACTGCAGCAGGTAGAAATCCTGCAACACTCGGAACTACATTATGGTCTGAAAAAATTGTTGAACTGCAACCTGTCGGAACAAATTCCGCAAACATTGTATGGGAATGGCATGTGTGGGATCATCTCGTGCAGGAATTCGATGTGACAAAATTAAATTATGGAAATGTGTCGCAACATGCCGAACTCATTAACCTCAACTATCCCGTTACCGGAACGAATGTAGATTGGTTGCATTGCAATTCGATCGACTATAACGAAGAACTGGACCAGGTCATGATCAGCTCTCACAACCTGAATGAAATCTGGGTTGTAGATCATAGCACAACGACTGCTGAAGCGGCAACTCATGCCGGCGGAACTCACGGAAAAGGGGGAGACCTGTTGTACCGCTGGGGAAATCCTATGGCGTATAACCGCGGGACGGGAGGTGACAAACAATTATTCGGACAACATAACGCACATTGGATTGAAAACGGGATGACAGATGCCGGAAAAATTATGATCTTCAATAACGGAATGGGAAGGCCGGGTGGAAATTACTCATCCATTGATGTGATCAATCCCCCGATTGATGGATCCGGAAATTATTCGCTTCCATCCGTGCAGGCATATCAACCCGATACTGTGTGGTGGACGTATGTGGCTCTGGTTCCGACAGATTTTTATTCAACCAACATTTCAGGTGCTCAGCGGTTATCAAACGGCAACACCATCATTTGTGAAGGACCGCAAGGAACTTTTTTTGAAATTGATTCAGCGAAAAATACAGTGTGGCGTTATGTGAATCCGGTGAACCAGGCTGGCGCCATCACGCAGGGTTCTGCGGCAACACAAAACTTAGCGTTTCGTTGTTCATTGTATGAACCGACGTATTCCGGATTTGCCGGTCAAACGCTGGTCTCCGGTAGTCCGATTGAATTGAATCCGTTGCCTTATACATGTTCGATGTTTACGGGAATAAAAGAAACGAATACTGATTTTAGTTCAGCAGTCTATCCAAATCCTTTTTTCAGCCAACTACATAGTGCATCAAAAAAGGAAAATGTATCTTTTGAATTATTGAATTGTTTAGGAGAAGTTATTTATAAGGGTCACGAAATCGAAACACAAAATTTCTCCACCTTGTCAAATGGAATTTATTTTTTGCGAATGATAACGGATCAGCAAAATACGATGGTCAAACTTTCACATCAGCAGTAAAAATGAGTACGATGAAAAAACATTTTACTTCGATACTAATGGTTGTGTATTTGCAAACTGCGTTTGCACAAACCAATCCCGCCATCACATCCTGGCTGCGGAATACTACAAATATTATGGGTCGTCACTATGTGAGCGGGAATTCAACACCCATCAACGACAATGTGCTGGCGAATGTTCAAACTGTCCGGTACTCTACGAACTGGGTTTACATCAATACGAACGGTATTCCTTCTTACATCACGGGTCCTTACTTAGATGGAAATCCTTCGGTTGCAACATCACAAAATGCAATCTTCAAATTTCCATTAAGTCCGTCACAAAATACAGGAACAGCAACTGCAACAACGGGAGGGAACATCGGAATTTTTATTAACGGTGTTGCATTGTTTGATTATCGTGATGGCGTCTCCTGGAAAAATTCTACAAGTTCATTGTGTGGAGGACCAATATCACCACCTTGTACCGGTGACGGTGTATGGAACCGTGATGCAATTGTTGCCGAACGTACCGGGTTTGATTGCTCAAAGGGTCACCCTGCCATGGGCAATTATCACCATCATCAAAACCCAAGCGCATTCAGGTTGGATCTGGTTGTGATCTCAACTGTTTGTAATTTGTATACGTCTGATGGATTGTATGTCATTGACAGTACTCAACATTCTCCTTTACTTGGTTTTGCATATGATGGTTTTCCGATTTATGGTGCGTACGGATATAAAAATATCGATGGTTCGGGTGGTATCGTACGGATGAAATCGAGTTATGCAAAAAGAAATATTACAGTCAGAACTCAATATGCAAACGGAACGAATGTGACTCCCGGGCCTGTTGTCAGCACCACGTATCCTCTCGGATATTTCAGAGAAGACTATCAATACAATTCTACTTCAGCAGCAACACCTGATTACCTGGATGCACACAATGGAAGGTTTTGTGTGACTCCTGAATATCCGAATGGAATCTATTGCTACTTTGCTACAGTAGACGCAAACTGGAATTCTACTTACCCGTATATAGTGGGTCCGACTTTTTACGGAAATGTAACAGCAGCGAAGGTTACTTCCATCGGTGAAACGGTTACCACCTACACACCTTCGGTGACAACAGCACTGAATCTTCAGTTATTTATCGAGGGATTTTACATCACTGGCGGAACGATGCGTCCTTCATTGAAGAATTCAGGAAGAAGCATCAATGCCTTGCTGGTGGATACCATCACCGTGGAATTGCATCAGAGTACTTCTCCATATTCACTTGTGGAAAGTGCGAAAGGAATTTTAAAAACAGACGGAACTTCTACAGTGAATTTCTCTTCTCAACGAACAGGAAATTCATATTACGTTGCGGTGAAACATCGAAACGCAGTTGAGACGTGGAGCAAATTACCGGTGACCTTGAGTGCAACAACAAGCTACGATTTCAAACATAACTGATTGATTAACGAATAAAAAAAATATTTACAAATCATACACACTAAAATTAAATCACAAAAGATGAAAAGAATTAACATCCTGCTTTTGTTTCTCCTGAGTTGCATGTTTACAAATGCGCAAACCAATCCTGTCATCATTGACTGGATCAGAAATACAACCGGAATAGTTGGCAGTCATTATGTATCCGGGAATTCAACACCTATCGTTGGAACAGATTCTTCGAACATAAAAACTGTTTTGTATTCGGCTAACTGGGCCTATGTAAGAGCAAACGGAATTCCAGCATATCCGACAGGTCCTTTTTTAGATGGCAACCCATCGATTGCAACAACGCAAAATGCAATTTTTAAAATGCCGTTAACTCCGGTTCAGAATTCCGGAACACTTACTGCAACAACCGGTGGCAACATTGGTTTGTTCATCAATGGTGTTGCGCTGTTTGATTACCGGGACGGAGTATCCTGGAATAATTCTTCAAGTCAGTTGTGTGGCGGTCCAATTATGTCATGCACAGGTGATGGTGTCTGGAACAGGGATGCAGTGGTTGGTGAACGCCTCGGATTCGATTGTTCGAAAGGACATCCTGCCATGGGTAACTATCATCATCATCAAAACCCAAGCGCTTTTAAATTGGACCTGAATGTTATTTCAACTGTTTGCAA
This sequence comes from Bacteroidota bacterium, assembly GCA_043787975.1. Classification (GTDB taxonomy): domain Bacteria; phylum Bacteroidota; class Bacteroidia; order AKYH767-A; family 2013-40CM-41-45; genus JAPLDA01. The sequence goes on along the minus strand of JAYVUK010000094.1, from coordinate 2,673 downwards.
TTTGTATGATGCAGACGGACTGTATGTAATTGATAGCACTGAGCATTCACCTCTGATTGGTTTTGCGTACGATGGTTTTCCTATTTACGGAGCGTATGCCTATCAGAATGTAAATGGTACGGGAAACATTGTTCGGATGAAATCAAGTTACAGAAAAAGAAATATTACTGTGAGAACACAGTATGCTGATGGAAGCAGTGTAACTCCGGGTCCTCCTGTCAGTGCGACCTATCCTGTCGGCTATTTCAGGGAGGACTATGAATACATTCCTACATCTGTTTCTACTCCTGATTACCTGGATGAGCACAATGGAAGATTCTGCGTGACGCCTGAATATCCTGCTGGTATTTATTGCTACTTTGCAACGGTAGACTCAGTCTGGAACTCTGCATATCCTTATGTTGTTGGACCGACTTTTTATGGCATAAGAACAGCTGCTAAAGTAACTTCCATCACTGAACCCGTAACTGTTTACATTCCTGCAACAGCGATTAATGAAAATGTGAATACTGATTCTGATTTTAAAATATTCCCTGTTTCCGCCAGTGATTTGATCGTCATTCAGGTAAACGGATTAACAAAAGAGAATATACCCGTTTCTTTATTTGACCTCACAGGAAAATTAGTTGACAGCACCATGTTGTACCAGGGAAGTACCATTGCTTATTTCGATACAAGACGATTGTACAGCGGAGAATATCTGGTTCATATTTCAAACGGTGCAAAAACGTTTAGCAAGAAAATAGTTCTTTTAAAATAATTGATAGCACTTTGTTTTGCTAGTGCTGAACGATCTGTAATTTTGAAAAAATAGTTTGTGATGAGAGTCCGATACAGCGTTCTGCTTTTGTTTTCTATTTTTTGCGTCCAAACACTTTGCGCGCAAATGATTAGCAGGACACTTGTATTCGCTCCCGTGTTTGACAATTCGCGCTTAGTCTTAAATGATTCCGTTTACAAATTAAACAGTGGCGATAGCCTCCGGTTTGAAACGTTCAAGTTTTATATTTCCGGAATTGAATTTTTAGATCAGGATAAATCCGTTTGGAAGGAAGAAAAGAGTTTTCATTTGATCGATGTTTCAGATGAAAAATCATTGAGCTTTTCATTGCCTGCTGTTCCAAACGTTTCATTTAATAAAATCAAATTCAATTTAGGAATTGACAGCGTCACGAATGTTTCCGGCGCGATGGGTGGTGATTTGGATCCAATCAAAGGAATGTATTGGACCTGGCAAAGTGGTTACATCAATTTTAAGCTGGAAGGTAAAAGCAACCTGTGCAAGACCAGAAACAATGAATTTCAATTTCACCTGGGTGGATATCAATCTCCGTTTAGTTCCTGCCGGGCAATCATCTTAAATTCTTCCATGGATAAAAATACAACCATTCATATTCATACAGAAAAATTAATGAATAACATTGATTTGGTCAATGAAAATCAAATCATGACTCCGGGCAAAGAAGCAGTGTTGCTTTCTCAAAAAGCGGCAGGTATTTTTAGTGTCAAAGAATAATGAAAAAAATAATTTTTCTTTTCGTGATTTTGTATGTGGCTTTGTCAGCACACACAACGGTGAAGGAAACCCTTTTTAGTATTCCGGATAAATGGCCTAAACCTGAATATGACTTTTCTAAAAATCCGCTCACAAAAGAAAAAATTGAGTTGGGCAGAACTTTGTTTTATGATCCTATACTTTCCAGAAATAACAGTACTTCCTGTAACAGTTGTCATTCTTCTTATACTGCGTTTGCGCATGTCGATCATGCGTTGAGCCATGGAATTGACAATAAGATCGGAACACGAAATGCGCCTGCACTTACGAATCTTGCATGGCAAAAAACTTTTATGTGGGATGGAGCCGTCAATCACCTGGACATGCAACCGCTGGCGCCAATCAGCAATGCAAGTGAAATGGATAGCAAGATCGACAGCGTGGTGAAGAAATTACAGCAAACTCAAAATTACCCTTCCTTATTTTACAAAGCATTTGATGATAGCATCATCACGGGTGAACATACATTAAAAGTGATTTCTCAATTCATGCTTACGTTGATAAGCGCCAATTCGAAATATGATAGCGTGATGAGAAAGCAAACTCAATTTACAGTACAGGAAAATAATGGATACAAACTGTTTAAACAAAACTGCTCTTCCTGTCATACAGAACCGTTGTTTACAAATCTTCAATTTGAAAATAATGGTTTGCCGGTTGATACCACACTCCATGACTATGGAAGAACTTCTGTTACAAAAAATCCAACCGATTCATTAAAATTTAAAGTGCCAACGCTTCGCAACATTGAATTTTCATTTCCTTACATGCACGATGGAAGGTTCAAGCATTTATCAGATGTATTGAATCACTATATAACGGGAATTCAACAGAGCAATACACTTTCTGAAAAATTAAAAAAACCAATTGTTCTTACCTCAAATGAAAAGGTTGATCTTACAGCATTCTTATTGACGCTTACAGACCAGGAGTTTCTTCATGACAGGAGATTCAGAGATCCTTATTTTAAATGAAATCCTAATTTCTAAATTCTAATGACTAATGAATATTTAATTAATTCAGTAACTGTTTAAATTTTATTCAATAATAATCTTAAGGAAGCCAAATAAATCATGGCTTGACTGGATTCCAATAAGTACTCAAAATCTCTACTTAAT
>JAYVUK010000093.1:0-12357 GCA_043787975.1 Bacteroidota bacterium | reverse complement strand
AAGTAGAGATTTTGAGTACTTATTGGAATCCAGTCAAGCCATGATTTATTTGGCTTCCTTAAGATTATTATTGAATAAAATTTAAACAGTTACTAAAAGCATGGTTGATATTTTTCAAAACATTTCACCCTTAGATTCTTCGCGCTTCTTTGCGTATACTTTGCGCTCTTTGCGGTTTCAAAAAAATGGAACCGCAAAGGACGCTGCGAAAATCGCAAAGATTCGTAAAGAAATAATTCCTATAAATATTCTTGGGTTGGAATTTAAAACATTTTTAAAACTAAGAAATAAATAAAATCAGACTCCTGATTTTATCTTCAGCAAATCATCCGGTGTGTCGATGGCGATACTTTCAATGGAAGTTATCTGTGCCCTGATTTTATAACCGTTCTCAATCCATCGTAATTGTTCGAGCGATTCCGTGATTTCCAGTTTTGTTTTCGGAAGCTGTGAAATTTCCAACAACACATCGGTGCGATACGCGTAAATTCCAATGTGTTTGAAATACGTATGATGACGAATCCATTCCTGTTCAGGATAATTGCGGCAATAAGGAATCGGTGAACGGCTGAAATAAATCGCTTCACTGTTTTTATTGAGGATCACTTTCACATGGTTGTGATTGAAAAGTTCATCGCTCGATTTTATCTCTTTCACAAGTGTTCCGATAGAAGTTTCATCTGATTCAAAACACTTGCACAGCAAATCAATCTGTTCCGGTTGAATGTACGGCTCGTCACCTTGAATATTCACGGCTACATCCCATTTGTTTTTTGCATCCAGGAGAATAATCTCGGCACAACGATCAGTGCCACTCATATGTTGCGGTGAAGTCATCATTACATTTCCACCAAAATCGCGAACGTGATTCATGATGCGTTCGTCATCGGTAGCAATCACAACATGAGAAAGTAAATTTGATTTCGAACTTTGTTCGTACACACGCTGGATCATGCTCTTACCGTCAATATCCACCAACGGTTTGCCGGGAAAACGTGTGGAGCCGTAGCGGGCCGGGATAATGCCGATGATCTTCATGTGGTATTGTTTTCTTAACAGTTTCTATGCGTCACAAAAATATTACATAATTGTTTTCCTGAATGATTTTTTCTTGAAGAAAGACAATCTTTTCAACACCGGTCTCAGAAAAATGCCCTGAACTGAACTCCTCCCGTATGAACAATGTTTGTTCCTGCTGATTTGCGGCCATCATAATTCAGGCTGAGTTGCATGGAGTTGGAAAGATTTCGTTGAAAGGAAACGTTCCAGGTAGCATTTTTCCCATTGTGCAACCCTTCCAGCATGTCATACGCAAGAGAAGAGTTTTCAGCAGCATTAAATGCAATGGCAATGAAGTTGAACTTCGCAGTTAGACTTCCTGAACGGATCGCGTTGTATTTTATTTCGATACCGAATTTATTACTGAGCGACTGTTCACCGAGGATGCCTTCAACATTTTTCTTCAGCGAATATTTATAGGAAAGTGTTGCCCTGAAAGAGGATGTTGGCTGAAAGCTGAGTTTCGGTTCTGTTTCATTTGACCGGATGTGATAATCGCGTCTGGAAAAAAATTCGGAGCTGTTTTGCTTGTCTCCGTTTTGATAATTTGTATTGAACAAAAAGGAGTGCGTGAAATTCCAGCGCACATTTATTTCGCGCAAGGTTTGAACGCGTGATTCAAAACCGTTTGTCAACAGCGACTTCGATTTATTTTGTTGCCAGGTCGCATCCATACCGAAAATAGAATTGCTGCGATTAAAGAAAAAGGTATTTCTGAAATTGGAATTGTTGGATACCAAGGCTGTGTCATTTACGTTTTGATTGAATGGATTCAGCGATGAAACCAATTCTTCGTTTTGTGTTTTTTTGTCGAGCCTTACCGAAAGCTGGTTTGAAAAGCGTGTAATTAATTTCTGTTTTCCCTGGATGGATTGCATACCCGCAGCAGGAGAGAGCGTAAATACTTCATTGAATGAATTGGTGCGCGTACTGATGTATTGATCCGTTGGAGTGAAGACCTTGATGTAGATTTGTTGGTCAGTAAAAGTAGTTACTTCAAATTCATTTAACTGTTTTACGCCATCATGATTATAGTCTTCCCACCAGTATGTTCCCTGGCCTGGAGCAACCAGAACAAAAGAATATTCTAGTTTGCGTTCCTGTCCTCCTCCTACTTCGTAATAGGTGGAAGCACTTACAACACCTTTCCATAAAGTAAGATTGTGATCCATGCGATTAAGAAATGTTTTTGCGGCTTGTTGTTGCGTAAGTGTTGTATCGCGAATAGTAAGTTTGCGATACGTAGATGTTGTTCTTAATTGGTTGTTCGGATTTTTTAATAACTCAACGGTGAGATTAATTTCATCGGCAACCGTTGCCGTTTTAAATTGTGTAATCACAGGTGAATAATCGTAACGTTGTTTGTAGCTCAGTGAAGCTTTTGTCTTTGAAGTATCCACCGTTGAAACATACCCCTGGAATTCGCGGAAGTAAAAACTGTTTGCGAAAAGTGAATCGGAAGATGGTTTTAAAAATTCATTGTGTTCCGTGTTCTCTCGTCCACCGATCACCAGTTTCCAAACCGGTCGCGAAAGATCGAAGTTGTGTTTGTAGTATTGCGTCTTGTTGATGGTTCCGTTTGTGTTCAGGTAGCTTCCGTTTCCGAGAAGTGTAAATTTTTTCGCTGTCATATTCATTCCTGCCGAATTCATCAATCCTTTGTAAGCAGTTCCGCGCAAATATGATTTCAATTGATAATTCACAGAACCCAACGTTGGTTTCAATAAAGCTGTTTGGAAGGAAGCAATGTGTTCATCGGAGACCGTTGTAATTCCTCCTACATTCCAGTCGCGCTCAAATTCAACCGGACGAAACCGTTCGAGCGGTTTGAAATTCTCATTGACATATTCATAATTAAGTGACGATTTTAATTTTAATCCATGAAGTGTGTCAGCGTTCAGCGCAGAAATATTTTCGTACATCACTTTTGCAGCATAGCCTGCATTATTTGCTTTATCTTTTGAAGAAAAAAGATTGATGTCGTTGTTGCTCATCGCAAGTTCAACCATCGCTTTGTCATTTTTTGAAAAAGTATAATCGCTGCCAAATGTGAAAAGTTGTTGTCGCTTAGGTGTGATGAGCAATGCAACAGGCGCATAGGATCCTTGCCTGGTTCCTCCGACAGGCGCAATCCATCGATAGACTCTTCCGTTGGCAGAATTGATGTCCTGCACATAATCTCCGTTGCCTTGCCCGACAATTGAAAATGTCAGCGCCCAATGAGCACTGTCGGCGCTGGTTGAGTACACAAAAATTCCGGGATACGTGATCGCACCAATCGTTGTATCCATTTTCTGATAGAGGATTTGGTTCGAGTTAAATGCAACACTGTCGGATGTCGGATAAACAGCCTGGTCAATGTGATCACCGACGGAATTCATCAATGCTTTTTTTGCGCTGTCGAGTTGAATTTGTAACGGTTGATTCTTGCTGTCTTGTTCTGAATACAGGTTGAATTTTATTTTCAGTTTGTCTTTTTCAAATTCATCATTGAAAAAAAGAAGTGATCGCGCATAACTTTTTTCCGAGTATTCAAATTCTGCAATGATGCGTGAATCCTTCGTGACCAACCGTTTTGCCGTGAATGTAATTTGCGATGTGTTGTAATCAATGATGTAATCATATTGTGACCCTCTTGTCAACCGTTGTCCGTCGATGAAAATTTTTTCTGATCCGGCTAAAATAATAATATACGTTTCACCATTGCTGCCTGAAAGCCGGTAAGGACCTTGATTTCCTTCGATAGCCGGAACAACCTGCCGTGCAGATTTTCCTTTCGATACAGCACCGCTTGCCGTGACATGCATCACAGATTGTTTTTTCGGATCATCACTTTTTCCCAAATTGAATTTGGTGGAGAACAATCCTCCCTGTCCTTTCTTTTGAAAATTCATGAAGTAACTGTCCGGTCGTTTCAAATCAAAATCTCCTGCAATCAGTTTGCTTTTCTCGTTCGACAACTGGATAAAAACTTTATCGAAGTCTTGGAGTTGTTGCGTATTTCCTTCCGGTTGAATCGGAACATTTTCATCGGTGATGGCTGCAAGGATTTCCACATCGTCACTTATTTTTCCGGCCAGTTGTAGGTTGAGGCTGGAGTTTACATATACATCCTGGTTGTTCCCGAAAGTAATTCCACGCGAAATGCTTCCGGACTTGGTGAGTCCTTCAAACTTGAACAGTTCAGGATTGTCGAGCGACGAAGAATAATAAAATGGATTGGACGCGGCGGAAGAACCTTTTAGCTTCGCATAATCTTTATGCTGAAATGAACGGCTGAACAAAAAGGGAAACACACGGTATGTAATTTTTAAACTATCCTCTTTGAGGGACGCGAATGTCGCAGATTTTTTTTTCCAGGTCAGTTTTGCATTGACTGCATCAATCGTATAAAGAGACGTGTCAATGATTTGATTATGGCTGTCCATGATAAAAAAGGAATTCGGAACCAGGCTGACGGAATCAAGACCGATGGTGTCACTCTTCAATGAAACCGTTTTCACACGCAGGTTGCTGTAATTTTGCGCAGAAGAAATAAGACTGAATAAAAAAAACAACAGCGGTAAAAAAAGTTTCCGCATGAAAGAGGTGACTTGATGGTTCGTTGTAAATGTAAAACGAATAACGATGAGGTGAATGCCGCTCAACAATGAAAATATGAACGGTAAAAGGCGGAAGTTGTTTTATAGGATTACAATGGAGTATTCAACTGCGGGAAACAAAATAGAGAATAAGAATTACCGCCAAGGAGGAAAGACGCAAAGAAAAAGCAACCATCCTTCTTCGCGTCTTGGCGTCTTCGCGGTGAAAAGAAAATTCTGAGAGTGTTTATTGTAGTGGTGATCAGGCAAAACCCGCAACACGCTTCACTAACGCGCGTTTCGCGAGCGGAAGAAAAGTCTCTTCAAAAGGAATCAGCATCTCCGTTTCGATAACGTACGTTGCAGGATTCGGAAGATGCTTGTTGTAGACCAGCAAATCGGATTTGATGGATTCAAATGTATTCAGCAAACTCTTTTCATAGCTGGTCACATATTGAACATGAATGCCACGATAGCGTTCGGATGGATTTTCAAAAATGCTGATATGAAATTCATACACTTTTGTGTCTGCATTCATGCCTTGTTTCAGAAATAAATATCCGTTTTCATTGTTGAGAGGAACAATACCGACAGAAAATATTTTCAGGTTTTCTTCGATCAGGTCATAAATCTTTTTTCCTTCTTTCAGGTAATATTCCAGTTGAGGAATTGAATAATCAATGATACTTTCAATTTCCTGGATGAGGCTGTCGTCTTCCGCAAGCTTCTCATAAATGATTTTGAATTCTTCGAAGTCAACCGTTTTTGCGCGGCTCGGAAAACTTTCAAATAAATTTTTCTTGTTGTCTTTTAAAACTTTGAGGTTGCGGTAATGTTCCACGAGGTCAGACAAAAAAGGATACAAACGATGTTCGGTAAAGTTATCACTGACGTGTTGCAAATAAGCAAGCAGAATATACTTCTTGTATTCAAAGTCGATGTGACTTTCCGTGATCCAGTTTTTGCTGAGTGATTCCATAGTTGTTAGCAGACAGAGAAATCCTGATCTGTGAACGGAAAATAGTTCAAAATGTTTCTCATAAGGTTGTTGAAAACATTGATCTCATCACATCCGTCACACTTCCGTTTTAAATTAATTTCGTTGAATAAATCGATTGAGTATCAAATATACAAAACAATGAAAGCAAAATCAATAACATCACGTTTGATTCTTACAGTTTTTGGCATCAGCATATATCTCACGGCTTGTGTACCTGCGCAGAAATTTGAAAATCTACAAAAGAGTGAAAAGGATTGCCGCGATGAAAACACGAAAATGAAATCGGACAATCTTGATCTCAAAACAAAAAATACGGAACTGGCTGCATCCATTGATGATTTACAAAAAAGAGTTTCCAATTTGCAGAAAGACACCACCGAAGGAGGAAACGCACACCGGAGATTGACAGACCTTTACAACGAGTTGATGAAATCGTATGACAAACTTTTGGGCAACAATGAAAAGTTATTGGCAGGCAATACCGAGGAAACAAAAAAACTGATTGCTCAATTGAACCAGACGAAAGAAGATCTGCAAAAGAAAGAAGACCAGTTGAAAAGAGACCAGCAAAGTCTTTCTGATAGTGAAACGCGGTTGAATGAATTGAAAAGTAGTTTGAAGGATCGTGAAGCGCGAGTGACTGAACTGCAATCTGTGTTGAGTCAAAAGGATTCTGCTGTGGCAGCGTTGAAAAAAACAGTGACCGATGCCTTGCTTGGTTTTGAAAACAACGGCTTAACGATTACACAAAAGAATGGTAAAGTGTACGTGTCGCTCGAAGAACAATTGCTGTTTGCTTCGGGAAGCACGATCGTGGAGAAGAAAGGAGAGCAGGCGTTGAAGCAACTGGCAACCGTGCTCGAAAAAAATAAGGACATCAATGTATTGGTGGAAGGACATACCGATGATGTTCCGATTTCCGGAACGTTGCCAAGTGGAGCAAAGGATAATTGGGAGTTGAGCGTGCTGCGTGCAACTTCGGTTGTAAGAATCATTACTAAAAATTCAACCGTGACTCCGGGCAGATTAACGGCTGCAGGAAGAGGACCTTATCTTCCCGTTGAAACCGGAAGTTCACCCGAAGCAAAAAAGAAAAACCGGAGAACAGAAATTATCCTCACTCCGAAGTTGGATGAGTTGCTGAAAGTGTTGGAGACGAATTGATTCCGAGCGCAGCGAGGAATGACAACTACAACGCTGTCATTCCGAATGGAGCGCAGCGGAATGAGGAATCTCCCAACTGACGCACCCCGCATTCCGAGCGAAGCGAGGAATCTCAAACAATCGCCCTTCCCGCCGCAACGACAATCGACGTCACTCCTTCACCACTTTCACCACGAACATTTTTTTCTTTTGAGTGACAGCATGAACAAAATAAATTCCTGCCGGCTGATCACCGATGTCAATCACCGATGAAAAATTTTTGACTGAAAGAATTTCATTTCCTAAAATGTCTTCCACTTTCGCCGAAACAATTTTATCTGTTTTATCTTTTGATGACAATGAAAATATTCCCTGTGAGGGATTCGGATACACCTCTAACCTTAAACTTTGAGCTTCCAAACTTTGAACTCCGGTAAGGCTATCACATATACTTGCCGTAACAGCTCCCAAACCAAAATGAGGAATGTTTGGTAAATCCCCGCCAATAAAATGATTGCCTAAATCAAACCCTTGTCTAACGTAATTGCAGCCAATTCCCGGAACATCCGGGTTTTCTATCACATCAAGATGCCGCGTATAATAATTATCGATGTTGGGACCTTGATAGTCACTAGTTACAGGGATATATATTTTTCCATCAGGAGCAAGAATATGATGCTGGTAAACATTCCACTGAACCATGCCAGTATCAGCATATTCATTTAACAAAACTTTCGAAGCGCGGATAGCCGTTATATCACCCGCATTTAGATTCCATTGGTAAAATACTTTTTTAAAGCTCCAGGGTGAAACATATATTAAATTGCCACTTGGAGAAAACTCACAATTGTAATACTCGTATTGCAATGAATCTGCTGTGGCTAGGTGTTCACCCACATCTCGAAAATTGGAGAGAATCCCTGTACATCTATCAAAATCAAACACATCAATGCACCCCTGATAAACCCCCACAGACATCATCTTAGTTCCATCGGTAGAAAAGACTATCCGTCCAAAATACATACAGATATTTGATGATCCTATTGTTTGTTCCCCATTAAAAAAAACTCCACCAGGAGTAAAAATAAATTTTACATATTCACCCACGAGAAAATCATAAACAAATATCCACCAATCTCTTCCGTTAGCGTGTTTTACTGCCGAGAGTTTATGGTCACTTAGTCCTGCATAGTAAAGTAAGGTATTCTTAGCAACGACATCCCCTAATCCATTATTAAGATTTTTATTGATAATAGAATAAAATAGGCGATAATAATTAGTATTAACAGTATCTATTCCTATATGAAATAAATAAATTAGAGAATCTCTATCAGGTTGTGCTATTAGTAATGAAGTGAAATTCGGATGTCCTTGTAAATTATTGCCATTAGGCATTACATTATGATCCCTGTCCCATAAATATAAGCCATGAGGAGTAAGGTCAATTGCAGATGCATAACAAAATAGATTTCCACTGCTGTCGGCAATGGAACATTGATTACCTAACGGGTAACCAAGTCCCATTGAACCAATAGAAGAAGTAAATGTATCAGGACTTGTAATATTGTTGAAATCAATTCCTGCATGATCTGGAAAACACCACACATTACCTTCCTTCTGAGCGAATGTATTTATGGAACACAAACTCAGAAGAAAAATATATTTTAGAATGATTTTCATTTACTAAATTTAATTACTCTGTTGTATTCCCGGCTCGGAAGCATAATCCGGAATCTCTATCGTTCCATTGTTATAGAGATCATACCATCCGGGATTTAGTTGGTTAACTAGATTGATCTTCTTTATTCGTGAATATCCTTTCAGTTGTTTCTCCCGTTTTATAGCTACAGTTATAAAATCGAATATCTCAAAATAAATTAAGCAGTCTACATTGTATCTCGAAGTGAATCCTTTGTTTACTTTATTTTTATGTTCAAAGCAACGTCTCACCAAATTGTTGGTTACTCCGGTATAAAGAACCGTTTTATTTTTATTGGTGAGAATGTAGGTGTAGTAAAGATGGGTTTTCATGTGAATAGGTTTTGAATAAGGATTCGAAAAGTTTAATAAACGTATTACAAATATAGAGATTCCTCGCTTTGCTTGACGGTGCAATTTAAAGATTCCTCGCTGCGCTCGGAATGACGGCTTCGTCGCACACGCGCTCTTATACTTGGTCATTCCGAATGGAGCGCAGCGGAATGAGGAATCTCACTATTGACGCAACCCGTCATTCCGAACGAAGTGAGGAATCTTAATGAAGCGCAGCGAAGCGAGGAATCTCTGTGAAGCGTTGCACAATGACGGTCTCGCATTGTTTGGAATGCCAACGACAATTAGCAGATTCCTCGCTACGCTCGGAATGACGGGCTCGCTTTTTAGAGGGCAAGTGGCGCGCTTCGCGCGCCACTTGCCCATCCCTTCACGCGTGGCTCTTGTCATTCCGAACGAAGTGAGGAATCTCTGTGAAGCGAACAGAGTGCCCATCTCAGCGCAGCGGAATGAGGAGTCTTGTTGGAGGGTAGCAGAATGAGGAGCCTTGTTGGGGGAAGCGGAATGAGGAGTCTCGTTGAAGGGTAGCACAATGACGGTCTCGCTTTGTTTGGAATGCCAGCGACAATTGGCAGATTCCTCACTTCGTTCGGAATGACGGTCTCGCTTTGTTTGGAATGCCAGCGACAAATAGCAGATTCCTCGCTGCGCTCGGAATGACAGCTTTGCTCGGAAAAAAAAAGAGGCGCATCACCTGCGCCTCTTTTCATTTGCAGAAAAACTAAAATAACATTGTTTCATGTTAAGTTTTTCTGTTTGTATTGTATGTTTTTATCTCATGCTGAGGTTCGACCACAATCCTTTTCTCTTCAGCAGGAATTTGTATGACACTTCAAGACTTACAAATGTGTAGCTGTCTTTTAATTTTGAATTTCCTCTTGGGCTGCTTCCTTCAACCGTTCCATGAGTACCTTTTCCGGAAGGATCAGAAATGTATTTGGCAAGTTCATAATTGGTCGCGTCAGGAAATGATGCCTGCAATTCTTTATAGGTAGCATAACTGCCGCTGGCATCATCTAAATAATCGGTGAGAAAATAACAGTAATCAATCTCAAAGGAAAAAGTAACAAATTTATTCAGCGCATGACGAATTCCTAAACCCAACGGGAAACCAATGTTGGTTGTACTGTATGGTTTCTTATTCATGATTTCTGAATTGCTGCCTTGTCCTTCCGTATTCCATTTGTTCAGATCCGTTTCATATTTACCGTCACGATGGATGATGTTTCCAATGCCGGCTTTATTTGGCGCAGCATCACGAACAGTTCCGTCATCCCAGAAATAATAGCGGTTGGCAAGATTAACATCGCCACGGAATAAATCAGCTTTCGGAGTACCATGATAAACTCCAACTCCTGCTAACAAAAAATAACACCATTTGCTTTTTTGTTTGTAAAGAGGGATGAATTTATTTTTGTAAAACGTGTACGTGAAATTAATGGAAGCGCCGAAAAGATCGTTACGGAAATTAAGTCCGCGGTTGTAATTACGGAGAGCTGTTCCTTCCATGTGTCCGATCGGATCGGTTTCATCGTATTGTAAACGGTGCCAGCTGAAACGCATTTCCATGGATAGTGGTCGGTAAGCTAATCCTGATTTAGCCGGGTTGTTTAAAAAATTGCGAATGGTAATTTCACAGCCGGGACTTGCCGAAGAAACCGGGAAGTGTTTTTCGTTTCCCAAATCACCTACATAATTTACGACACCCGTCGCAAAACCAATATCGGCAGTACGTTGTGCAGAAGCGTTCAGAAAGAAAGTGGAGATAATTACTACACTAAGTATTCGTTTTCTCATGTGGTTTCCTCCTTAATTTTTAAAGATTATTAAATTGTTCGATGAAGGTAAATGGTATAAATGATATTTGCAACAGGTATTTGACGAATGTTTATTTAGTTGGGCGGATAGGTTGTTGAAATCTCCTTGATATTATTTATAGCCGCAGATTCGCAGATTAATTAAGGATTAATCTTTTTCAATCTGCGAATCTGCGGCTGTTTTTTTTTCTAAAAGGCATATAGTTTTTCATCTTCCTGTTTACACATTTCCTCTATCTTTGCTTCCTGATAAAAGATAGTCATATGAAATTTGGTGTAGTCGTTTTTCCGGGTTCCAACTGCGATCAGGATATGATCTATGTGCTTGAAACCGTCATGAAACAAGTCGTTGTGAAGTTGTGGCACAAAGATCATGATTTGAAAGGCTGTGATTTTGTGATCTTGCCGGGAGGTTTTTCGTATGGCGATTATCTGCGTTCAGGAGCCATTGCGCGTTTTTCACCGATTATGAAAGAAGTGATTGAGTTTGCAAATAAAGGAGGATATGTGTTTGGAGTCTGCAATGGATTCCAGATTCTTTGCGAATCAGGTTTATTACCCGGAGCACTACTGAGCAATGTGTATCACAAGTTTATTTGCGACAATGTGTACATCAAAGCGGAGACGAACGATTCGCTTCTTACTTCACGCATTGACAAATCAAAAGCATTGAAGATTCCGATTGCGCATGGTGAAGGAAATTTTTATTGTGATAACAGTACACTGAAATCGCTCATCGATAACGATCAGATTCTTTTCCGTTACTGTGATGAACATGGTCAGGTTTCGAAGGAAGCTAATCCAAACGGGGCGCTGCAAAACATAGCCGGAATTTGCAATGCAACAAAAAATGTTTTCGGTATGATGCCGCATCCGGAGAGAGCTTCTGACAAAGAGTTGGGAAACACCGATGGAAAGATTATTTTTGAATCGTTGCTGAATTTGGTAAAGGCATAAAGTTTTTAATTTTTTTTCACTTTTCACTTTTCACTTTTCACTTTTCACTTTTTCTACATGAACATTCTTTCTGATTTGTTGTGGTTGTTATTCCCTGAACTCTGTGCTTCCTGTGATAAAGCGTTGAACTCCGGGGAAGTTTGTCTTTGTACATACTGTCGCCTTCATCTTCCGAAAACAAATTTTCATTTGGAAGCGGAAAATCCCATTGTGAAACAGTTCTGGGGAAAAGTAAATGTGAATGCAGCGGCTGCCTATTATTATTTCAGCAAAGGCGAAAAAGTTCAGCATCTTATTCACCAATTAAAATACCGTGGCAAAAAAGAAGTCGGCAATTTTGTCGGTGAAGCGTATGGAATCGATTTAAAACAAGCCGGACTTTTTACGAATGCTGAAATTGTTGTTCCCGTTCCGCTTCATCCAAGCAAGTTTCGCAAGCGTGGCTATAACCAGAGCGATTTTTTTGGAGAAGGAATTTCTAAAGCGATGAAGATCCCTTTTTCTGCGGATGCGCTAAAAAGAAATCTTGCAACGGAAACGCAGACACGAAAACACCGTTACGAACGTTTTGAAAACGTAGACCGTGTTTTTGAAATCAGCAAACCGGGATTGTTAAAAGGCAAACATGTGTTGCTCGTGGATGATGTGATCACGACAGGATCGACTTTAACAGCTTGCGCGGAAGCGATTCTTGAATTGCCCGGAACTACTGTGAGTATTGTTGCGATGGCGTACGCGTAGCAGTCGG
>JAYVUK010000092.1:0-2205 GCA_043787975.1 Bacteroidota bacterium | reverse complement strand
GAAAGATTCACTTCATTCATGTTTTTAATCGCTCCTTTAAAAGTCGCTTTTGGAAACTTGTCAGACTCAACATAGTTTTCATTGAAGTGTTCTTCCATCAACGCCTTTTCAAACATAAACGCTTTCATGAGAACCGCAAATTCCATTTGACCTGAAGAAGCATCCAACACACTCGTTGCTTTGTCATTTCTTGCATTCACTTGTTCCGGTGATGATTTGGATGTTGCATCAAAAGAAACTTTTCCATTGCGTGTAAAATATTTTGTCTGCGCAATTGAAGAGAAAGAAACCAGGAAGAAAAGTGTAACCGTAACGATGAGACTATTTTTCATATTTTATTTATTTGAAATTTTCAATGATCAGAAAAGCAATTATCGCGCCTGTATTTTTACGACTTCGTTTCCGTCAACATTTTTACATCATATCCATACAATCCTGTGTAACCGGCTTCGCGAAAAGCAATCAGGTTAAACTTCATCACATGATTTGACGACACCAGTTCCATTTCTCCGTTAGCATGTTTGTTCAACAGTTCAGGATGAGTACTTAGTAAATTCATTGGCAACTTCCTGCTTGTCACGCAGCCCCAATCGCGGATGAGTCCGAACGCAGCTTTGTTAGCATACAAAATGGTGCCTTCAAAATCAATTTTAATTACCGGGAAATCGCTCTCATGAAGATTGATTGACAGATCATAAGAACCAGACTGTGCTAACTGCGATTCGTTTGGGTTAATCATGGTTTTATTTTTACGAATTAGAATTACTCAACATCTTCCGTTACACAATCCACCATCACTACATCCATCAACATTCCTGTACAAATACCTTTTACTTTTATCATTTGTCCTTTTTTGATGGCCCCTACATCTTTCAGGACACTTGCATCAAACTGGCAACCAACTCCTGCCATGTCACCTCCTTCAAGGATCAGGCTTAACGTTCCCTTTCCATCAACTGCTTTGTCTGTTACCTTGCCTTGCACACTCACAATTTTTCCAAGGTATTTTTTATTCGCGGCATTTTCATTTCGATCAAACTCATCAAAAAGTTGCTTTGACTCCATTGTAAAAGCTGCTTCTTTATTGGCAACACCCTGGTGAGGTTTATGAAACAGGTAATAACCATATGCAAACGCACTGCCTGAGATAATGAGAATAATGACGATAATTTTTTTCATTGTTACCTTCCTTTTTCCGGACTTAGTCGTTGACTGAAGCATCTTTCAGATGAACTGTATTGGTACTATTCGCAGCAGCATTTGTACTTATGTTCTTCCCATCATCGCCACCATGATCTCCTCCGTTATCATCGCCGGATTCCTCTTCTGTTGCCGAAGCAGGAGATACAGGAGGGTCATGTTTACATGAACCGACAAACATTGGTATACTCAGTAAAAGAGAAATAGTAATTAATTTTTTGAACGTCATTTTAATTTTTTTAGAGAAAAGAACTTCTTAATAATTCGGTTTTCGAAAAGGTCACCGGATTATCAATTTTAAAAATTACAAGAAGTCAAAAACAAAGCAAGGGTTATTGCAAATACCATGAACAGCAAAAAGCCATCGATGATCTTTGAATCGGAGCGGATGAGTTGGAGGACTGTTTTTTTCATGACCTAAAACTAATACGAAGGTGATCCTTGTTAAAACGGAAGTTGCTGAATCGGGCAAAATAATTGCTGAATGGGAATCTGTCGCTTCCGAAAGAAAATCAGCGTTTGGTTATCTCGGAAAAACAAATCTGCGTGACATTTTGATGACAAATCAACCTACTCCACCCAGCCACTCTTTAAATGCGGAAGCGCGCTCTGTGCTCACAATGGTGTCTTCATTGGTAGGAGGAATCAGTTTCACTTTTACCCTTGACTTGGAAAAAGCAAACATTTGTTCGATGGCATGAATGCCAATGATAAACTGCCTGTTGATGCGAAAAAA
This sequence comes from Bacteroidota bacterium, assembly GCA_043787975.1. GTDB lineage: Bacteria > Bacteroidota > Bacteroidia > AKYH767-A > 2013-40CM-41-45 > JAPLDA01. The sequence continues at coordinate 269 of JAYVUK010000092.1, read as the reverse complement.
AATTGCTTGGTCTAACATCGTTTCCAACTTGTCAAGATTATAGTCGACAGGAAAAGTTTTATCATCGTTTGTCTTTAGAAAATTTATTTTCTCTTCTGTAAAAAAATAAGCGACATCCTTTATCTCAATTGCTTTGATGTGATCTCCATAACGAATCACGAATCGTTTTTTGTAATCGGGTTTTGGATCTTTCAGTGTAGCAAGCAGTTTGCTGAAGTCGTTTGCAGAGTTCTTTTTTTCTGAATGCAGTTTGTGAAATTTTTGCAATG
>JAYVUK010000091.1:0-2754 GCA_043787975.1 Bacteroidota bacterium | reverse complement strand
ATTTGAAGAATTTGCCGATGTAGCTCAGTTGGCCAGAGCTACTGATTTGTAATCAGTGGGTCGGGGGTTCGAATCCCTCCATCGGCTCTCGTTCTTTGTTTGACATAACGTAATTAGGGAAAGGGGGAGATAGCCAAGTGGCCAACGGCAACAGACTGTAAATCTGTCCTCTTACGAGTTCGAAGGTTCGAATCCTTCTCTCCCCACGACACAGTTGACAGTGTGCAGTTGGCAGTGAGCAGATTGATCTCTCGAAACTTCAAACTTCAAACTCAATAAGCGGAAGTAGCTCATTTGGTAGAGCGATAGCCTTCCAAGCTATAGGTGGCGGGTTCGAGCCCCGTCTTCCGCTCAAAAGCTCTTGGCAATTTGCAGTTTAACAGGTTGCAAAAAACGAAACTGTAACTGCAAACTCTAAAACGAAAGCCAATGTAGCTCAGTTGGTAGAGCACATCCTTGGTAGGGATGAGGTCACCAGTTCGATCCTGGTCATTGGCTCTTTCAGAAAAACTCATTGATTACAATAGCTTCCAAAATAAATAAAAGTCTAACTCAAATAAAATTCAATAACAATTATAATCTACAAATAAAATGGCAAAAGAAAAATTTGATCGTTCCAAACCACACGTAAATATTGGAACCATAGGTCACGTCGATCACGGTAAAACAACCCTGACTGCTGCAATTACTACGGTGCTTGCTTCGTTGGGACTTTCCGAAGTTCGTTCATTCGATTCAATTGACAACGCTCCTGAAGAAAAAGAGCGTGGTATTACGATCAACACTGCACACGTTGAATATTCTACAGCGAAGCGTCACTATGCTCACGTTGACTGTCCTGGTCACGCCGATTATGTAAAGAACATGGTTACAGGTGCAGCCCAGATGGACGGTGCGATTCTCGTTGTTGCTGCTACAGACGGTCCGATGCCTCAAACTCGTGAGCATATTCTTTTGGCTCGCCAGGTTGGAGTTCCTAAAGTGGTTGTGTTCCTGAACAAAGTTGACATGGTTGACGATCCTGAATTGCTTGACCTTGTTGAAATGGAAGTTCGTGAGTTGTTGAGTTTCTATGAATTCGATGGAAGTAACATTCCTGTAATCCGCGGTTCTGCGTTGGGTGGATTGAACAACGATCCAAAATGGGTTCCGAAAATTATGGAACTGATGGATGCAGTGGATTCATTTATTCCTATTCCTCCACGTTTGATTGAACTTCCTTTCCTGATGCCTGTTGAAGACGTGTTCTCGATCACTGGTCGCGGTACAGTTGCAACCGGTCGTATTGAAAGAGGTGTAATCAACTCAGGAGAAGATGTTGAAATCATCGGAATGCAAGACAAGAAATTGAAATCAACCGTTACCGGTGTGGAAATGTTCCGCAAAATCCTTGACAGAGGTGAAGCAGGTGATAACGTTGGTCTTCTATTAAGAGGTATTGAAAAGGATGACATCCGCAGAGGAATGGTGGTTGCAAAGCCGGGATCTATTACTCCGCATACTGACTTCAAAGCTGAGATTTATGTATTGAAGAAAGAAGAAGGTGGTCGTCACACTCCTTTCCATAATAAATATCGCCCTCAGTTTTACTTAAGAACAACGGATGTTACCGGTGAAATTGTACTTCCTGAAGGAAGAGAAATGGTAATGCCGGGTGATAACGTAACGATTACTGTTGCGTTGATCCAACCGGTTGCTATGGAAAAAGGTCTTCGTTTCGCGATTCGTGAAGGTGGACGTACAGTAGGTGCAGGCCAAGTAATTGAAATCATAAAATAAATTGTTTACGGTTTACGGTTTACAGTTTACGTGCAAATCACAACTGTAAACTGTAAACTTTAGACCGTAAACTCTTACAGACGGGTGTAGCTCAACTGGCAGAGTAGTGGTCTCCAAAACCATTGGTTGTAGGTTCGATTCCTGCCACCCGTGCGAATAAAGAAAATGGTTAATGGAAAAATGATTATACTATATCTATTTACTGTTAACAAATAACGATTAACGACAAGCAATGGCAAAAGTATCGGCATACATTAAAGAGTGCTACATTGAACTCAAAGATAAAGTGAGTTGGCCTTCCTGGGAAGAACTCCAGAGCAGTGTAATCTTAGTAATGATCGCTTCGCTGATCATTGCATTAACAATTTTCACGATGGACATTGGTTTCCAAACCATGATGAATTTGTTCTATAAAATGATGGCGTAAGAAATAGCGTGATGGCAACAGAAACAAAAGAGATTGTAAAGAAGTGGTATGTCGTCAGGGCTATCAGCGGTAAGGAAAAGAAGATAAAGCAATACATCGAGAACGAAATCAACCGCCTGAAGATGACGGATTATGTTTCACAGGTTTTGATACCTACGGAAAAGATCTACCAGATTCGCGCAGGAAAGAAAGTAAGCAAGGAAAGAAGTTTTTTTCCCGGTTACGTGTTGATCGAAGCAGCGTTGGTTGGAGAGATTCCACACATCATTGAAAATATTTCAGGTGTGATTGGTTTCCTGGGACCGAAAGGTGAAAAACCTGCTCCGCTTCGTCAGTCAGAAGTGAACAGGATTTTAGGAAAGGTAGATGAGTTGGCAGATAGTGAAGCAGTCATGAATGTGCCGTTTGTGGTGGGTGAAAGTGTAAAAGTAATTGACGGCCCATTCAATAGTTTCACCGGAGTGATTGAAGAAATTAATGAAGAGAAGAAAAAGCTGAAAGTGATGGTTAAAATCTTCGGACGTAAAACCCCGCTTGAGCTTAGTTAT
>JAYVUK010000090.1:0-19002 GCA_043787975.1 Bacteroidota bacterium | reverse complement strand
AAGCAGAGGTCGCTGAGGGTATCAATTTTATCATTTCTCAGCGTTCTCTGCAACTCAGCGTTCCCTGCGTGAAAAGTTTTATGAAACTGACCCATTACCCAAATTTAGGTGTTAATTCTTATCAAACAGGCTTCTCAAGAAGCAACATGCTTTTTGTTGTATTTCTCAGGGTACAAAATGTAAACGGTAAACATGTCTTAAACGAAAATGATCCCGAATACCCGGGACCATTTTTCTCAAGGTAGCGGGGGCCAGACTCGAACTGACGACCTTTGGGTTATGAGCCCAACGAGCTACCAACTGCTCCACCCCGCACTATATCTTTATTTTTTTTCTGCCTGTTTAATCAATAAACACTCTTTCCATGATTTATTGGCAGAAGAAGACGTTCTTATTTTGGTGCGCAAAGATATAATTAGTTCCTTTGCATCCCTTAAAATTCCTAAAAAAATTTATTGTGAGTCACAAAGCGGGATTTGTAAGTATTATCGGCAAACCCAATGTCGGAAAGTCAACGTTGATGAACCGGATGCTGGGAGAAAAACTCTCCATTGTCACTCCGAAAGCTCAAACCACGCGTCATCGGATCAAAGGAATTTTGAATGATGCGGATTATCAAATTGTTTTTTCGGATACCCCGGGCATCATCGAGCCGCATTATTTGTTGCATGATAAAATGATGGAATTTGTGACGGCATCGCTCGCTGATGCTGATGCTGTTCTTTTCATCACGGATCTTGTAGAAACATACATGGACGAGCAAATGATGCAACGGCTAACAGCAATAAAAATTCCGCTCATCGTTGTCATCAATAAAGTGGATATCTCATCCCAGGATGAAATCAACAAGTTGGTTCATGGATGGAAAAAGAAATTAAATCCGCATGCTGTTATTCCTGTTTCTGCGATGACGGATTTCAATACTGATAAAATCAAAGAAACCATTTTAGAAATTTTGCCGGAAGCGCCTGCTTTTTTTCCGAAAGATGATTTGAGTGATCAGACCGAACGGTTTTTTGTTGCGGAGATCATTCGTGAAAAAATATTTCTGAATTACGAAAAGGAAATTCCTTATTCAACGGAAGTAGGAATAGAAGAATTCAAAGAAGAAAAAGATATTATACGAATCAGGGCGATTATTTTTGTGGAGCGTGATTCACAAAAAGGAATCATCATTGGGAACCAAGGAGAATCGATCAAACGTATCGGGACACAGTCAAGAAAAGACATTGAAAGTTTTCTTGGAAAAAAAGTATTTCTTGATCTCTTCGTAAAAGTAGAGAAGGAGTGGAGGAAGAATGAAATCAAACTGAAACGGTTTGGTTATACGTTGTAAGCATTTCAATCACCCAACATTCCTTTTTTTGCTGTCCACTTTTCCCAGTCATATTCCAAACTTTCTTGAGAATTGATTTCCAGAAGGCATCAACTGACTTGCCGTTACTGTTTTTGCAAGAGGGCTTTTTCTATCTTTGATTAATGAAAAGGAAAATATTATTTTTCTTATTTCTTTTATTAACAACAAATTCTTTTAGCCAAGGAATAAACAATCTTTGGCTTATGGGTTATGCGAGTTGGTATGGTCAGCCGTATGGGGGCGTCAATTTTGATTTTAACGGAGGCATATTAAATACAAGTTATCAAAGTCGTTCAATGAATTTTTCTACAACTAATGGAGAAATTTGTGATAAGAATGGAAATTTACTTTTTTACACAAACGGTGTTCGAATAGCTAACTCTCAAGATAACGTGATGCAAAATGGGAACGGTTTGAATCCCGCTTATTATACGAATCAAACTTATCATGATAGTTTAGGATTGTCTATATCACAGGCAAATCTTATTATTCCTTTTCCTGATGATACAAGTAAGTTTTATTTATTTCATGAAACTATTGATGACTATGGAAATTCCAATTGCACATTTTATCTTTATTATTCTATAATAGATATGACCATGGATAGTGGTCTTGGAGCTGTTGTCCAAAAAAATGTAGTTTTATTGGATGATAGCTTAGTTGATGGGAGATTAGCTGCATGTAAACATGCCAATGGGAGAGATTGGTGGCTAATATGTCATCATTTTAATTCAATCAAATATTATAAATATCTTATTACTCCTGGTGGGATTCAAGGTCCTTTTACACAAGACGTGGGTTCTGTGCACGGGATTTATATAGGACAATGCGTTTTTTCTCCCGATGGATCAAAGCTGGCTTATTATGAGGTTGGTCGCAACTTGGATATTTTTAATTTTGATAGATGCACAGGAGATATCAGTCTAATAGATAGTACATTTATCAATGACGGTGCTTTAGGAGGTGGGATTGCTTTTTCACCGAACTCAAAAATTTTATATGCTTCTTCGATGAATTCTGTTTATCAGTTTGATATGAATTCAGCAGATATTCTGGCTTCAAGAATTACTGTTGCAACTTGGGATGGATATTATTCACCTAATCCCCCTTTTGCAGCCAATTTTTTTCTTTCAGAATTAGCACCTGATGGGAAAATTTATATCAATTGTGGGAATAGTACAATGGATATTCATGTCATTAATAATCCCGATTCACTTGGTTTAGCTTGCAGTGTATGCCAACATTGCATACACCTTCCAGCCTTTAATGCATTTACGATTCCTAATCACCCCAATTATTTTTTGGGAGCTGATAGTGGAAGTATTTGCGATAGTCTTGTTTCGATTAGCACTTTACAAGTTGCAGTTGGAAGTAGTTTTAAGATTTATCCTAATCCTATAATTAATATCCATGAAATTACTATTACTTACCCGTCTCTTGGAAATAAATCTTTTGTTGTTATAAATAATACAGAAGGAAAGGAAGTGACGAGGTGTGAGTTACCACAATGGAGTAGTATACAGCATCTAACTCTTCCCAAACTTTCAACAGGTGTTTATATAGCTCGTTTTTTAAATGCAAAGTTTGAGAGCAATGTGAAGTTTGTGGTGGAGTAATGAATCCGGACTTCACTTCAATCACCCAACATTCCCTTTTTTAAATCACTGTCAACAGGTTCTTTACCGAGCCATATTCCAACGACAGCTTTCTTGAAATCCAATCCTTCTATTTCAGATTTCAGCATGCTATTTTTATAAACTGATATTTTTTCTTCCGTATAAACGATATCGAACACATCACCTTTTTTAATTTCATCACTGAATGATTTCTTGAACTTTTCAATTTTATCTTTTAAGACCCCTTGTTTTCCTTCTGTGGATTTTTTAAAACCCTCTTCTATCGCTTCTGTCATCCTGCCGCTTGTGATCAACCCGGATACAATGCAGATTCGTATCGCCATCGAAGAATTCGCAGCGATGATCGTATTTGCATCTTTGTTTTTCTCTTCCAGGTACAAGCCCGCTACATACATGTCCATCCAGAATTTTTCGCGTGTGCCTCCTCCGTTCAAAACCAGTTTGTCTTTTCCGGCGGTATAAGTATCCGAAAAAGTGATTCCGTTAATTTTTGTTTGCGCACTTGAAAAAAAACTTGAAAACAGGAATAGAACAGAAAGGAACCCGGGTTTCATCTCAAATTATTTTTTGTAAAATTATTTTCAAAGTTAAAATATTTACATTAGTGCAATTGTTTATTTGTTGAGTGTTTCATGAAACGATTTATATTCTTCTCGCTTCGCATTTTTTTCTTACTTGGAATCTATTGCCCGCCTGTTGTATTGGCAGGAGGATTCCAGGTGAACCTGCAAGGGCAGAAACAAACAGGTATGGGTCATACGGGAACGGGAATTTTATCGGATGCTTCCTGTGTTTTTTTTAATCCGGGTGGAATGACTTTCCTGGATTCTTCGATAAGTCTTGTCGCCGGCGCGAGTTTTATTATTCCGCGTACGGAATACCTGGAACTAAATCCCGGGACATACACAGCAGAAATGGAACACCATGTCGGCACTCCGTTTGAATTTTATTTTTCAGAACGAGACAGCAGTCATCCGGAATTTTCAGCGGGCCTGGGAGTCTATACTCCTTTCGGAAGCAAAGCGCAATGGGCTGATGACTGGAAAGGGCAATTTATCATTCGTGAAATAAACCTCAAAACTATTTTTATTCAACCCACGATCTCTTACCAGTTGTTTCGTACGATTGGAGTTGGCGTAGGAGTTATCATTGGTACAGGAGACTTTAGCCTGCGCAAAGGGGTTCCCGTGCAGGGCTTGTCCGGTGCGTATGGTGAAGGAAACCTGGACGGCCATGCTTCGGGATGGGGAATGAATGCCGGAGTATATTTTCGGCCAACGGAACAATTGAGTATAGGTGTCAGTTATCGTTCGGAGGTTTCAATGAGAGTAAAAGGCGGAGATGCTGAATTTTCCGTACCGAATTATTTGTCTGTTTATTTTCCATCTACAACATTCAATGCTGAATTAAATCTTCCGCAAGTTTTTAATTTCGGAATTGGCTATCGTCTAAGCAAGAAGTTGCGTCTGGCAGTCGATATAAATCGAATCGGCTGGAGTGTGTACGATTCACTTCAAATCGATTTTAAAGATAATACGGAAAAACTGGAAGACATTTCTTCGGCACGCAAATACAAGGATGTATTTATTTTTCGCATCGGTGGAGAATACAAAGTTAATTCTAAATGGATGCTGAGAGCCGGTGGATATTATGACATGAGTCCTGTACAGGATGGGTATGTTACTCCTGAAACTCCCGATGCAAACAGGATCGGGGTTACCCTTGGAATAAGCATTCATGTAAGTTCTCATTTAAATATTGACATGTCGTTGCTATATAATGAAACGCAGGAAAGAACGGATGTCAACATGGAAACCCAGTTTGGAGGAACATACAAAACGAAGACTGTTGTACCTGGAATTGGGTTCGAATATGAATTTTAATTGTCTTATTATTCATGGCCTGTTGCCTGATTCGATTAATTAATACATTTACTCTTCCTTAAAAAAACTAACAACAGATGAAAAAAATCTACTCACTCATTCTTTCTTTCTTCTTTATCGCGTCGCTTGCTTATTCGCAACTTGATACAACCGGAGGCCGGTATTGCTCTCCTGTTTTTTCAGCGGTAACGGTAACATCAAATGTTACGTACGGTTCTGCATTAACAGTAAGCGGCAGCACACAAACGCTCGTGATGGATATTTACGAACCAACAGGAGACCTCGCTTTAACAAGAGGGGTGATCGTGTTTGTTCATGGCGGGAGTTTTATCGGGGGTACAAAAACAGACCAGGATGTAAGTACATTGTGTACACGCTTTGCAAAGATGGGTTACGTGACATGTTCCATCGACTACCGATTGGGATTTTTTCCTTTCGATTCTGTGAATGCGACGAAAGCAGTGATCCGTGCGACACAGGATATGAAAGCAGCCGTTCGTTTTTTTCGTAAGGATGCAGCGACTACCAATCTATATCGTGTTGATTCAAATTTTATTTTTGCAGGAGGAAGTTCAGCAGGCGCGTTTACGGCCTTGCACCTTGCTTACTTAGATAAAATCTCTGAAATTCCTTCCTGGATTAATATCGCTTCGCTCGGAGGATTGGATGGAAGCAGCGGTAACCCCGGATATTCGAGTAAAGTAAATGCTGTCATTAATTTATGTGGAGCGCTTGGCGACTCCACATGGCTTGAACCCGGCGATATTCCTTTAGTAAGTATGCATGGAACGGCTGACGCAACAGTGCCTTACGGTCATGCCATGATATATGTAGGAGGTTACCCGATTATGGTTGTTGACGGAAGTTCTTCCATCAAGCAACGCGCTGATCACATCGGAGTTTACAATCCGTTTTATACATGGTATGGCGCACCGCACGTTCCGTATGCAGGCACATCGGCTTCCGCCATTGCTTACATGGATACCACGGTTGAATTTGTTCGCGAATTTCTTTGCCCAATTGTTTCGGCTCCTTCTATTTTTACCGGAGTAAAAGAGGTTTCATCAAAGAAGAGTTTTATCGTTTATCCGAATCCTTCCAACGGGCAATTTATCATTCGCTTTGCTGAAGCAAGCGATGGAAGAACGCTTTTGATAACAGATGTTGCCGGAAGATTGGTTGAACAGGCTAAGGTGAACGGAAGTGAATATTTTTACAACGGAACCAGGTTGAAAGCAGGAATTTATTTTGTAAAAATTATCTGGACTAACCGGGAGGAAGTCGTTCAGAAAATTATCGTCACGGAGTAAATAAGTTCAGGGGAAAAGTATTCCATCACATTCACTGCAATTTACAGGAGGTAAGGACGCATGATATTTTGTGTTGATTGCCTTGATGAATTCATTTGCAAGTAATGCATATCCTTTTTGGTTTGGATGATATCCATCAAGACTGAAAAAACCTCCGCTGATAAATTCCGAATTGATATCAACACCATCCCATTTTATTCCGCTTACGACAGAATTGAAATACTGGCTCATGTCAGCTAAAGCAAGATTGTATTGAATTGATTTTTGTACGATGATCGAATTGTAATCAATAATGGCTTGATGGATAGCAGCTACTTCCATAGAATCCAGCGAATAAACATTTGGTAACCCGAAGAAGACTCCCATCTTTTCACACTTGAGCGAATCGAGCGGAATGTTAAGCAGAATTTTTTCTCCTGCTCCCATCTGGCGGTAATTACCTGAACCTGCAGGATACTCAATCGCAAAACCATTTTTTCCAACGGTATAATTAAAGATATTTCCAGTTGCCGTGTTTAATGAATCAGCAAGTGTTTGATCCAGATCAAGGCCGCGTGATGGAATGAGTGTGTAAAACGGAAATGATTCAAGTGAGGGAATGGTTGCAATAATTCCTTTTGCGCCATTCGCAGTAAGACTGCTGAGAAGAGAGTCAAGATATAAATTGAATTGGACAAGCGATGTGATGGAAGCATTCGCTCCTCCTTTTCTTGCATATTCAAAAATATCAGCCATGCCAGTCCATACAATAAAGAAGGTTGCATTGGCTGAACGCGCATCTGAAAATACGGTTGATGTGCCTGGTGCGGAAGCGAACCGATGATAAAAAATATTTCCATCCGTCATTCCGGCCTGCGGATAGAAATAGTCAGTCAGCTTTAAAAACGGAGCCGAAAAATTATTTACTGAACTGTTAACGGTCGAGAGATCTGCCTGTGCAGATGATGTGGAGTGAATATTATTTAAAGGAAAGAGACTTGTTTCTCCATTGCAATCTGTCCGGTAGCCAAGAATACTTCGTGTAACATAACCAGCACTCCAGGGATTAAGATCAAGACCAAGGCCGTTCTCGTCAGGCATAATCGGTTGAACAAAATTTTGCGATGATGCACTGGGAAATTGCCTTACGATAAGCGCCGGAACAGAAAGTTGCTGTCCTTTTTTGAATAATGCTCCGTCCATGTATCCCGAAAGAAAATCATCGCCAACTGCAATACATTTGCTGAAATCTGCTTCGCCTGCAGAAGGAGTTGGAACGGCAAGATCCGGTTTACATGAATTGAGAATCGAAAAAAAAGAAACCAGGATAAATAATTGAATAATTTTTCGCATTGCAACAGAATGGTTACGTCTCCGTGAAGAGTACAAAGATGAGATTTTTTTGAAATCATTCGGAGCGCTGAAGAATTTGAATCTTACTTTTTTTTCCTACCGTTAAAAACTCATATCGTAAACAACATTTATCGATAATTTTGGTAACTTACATTCACGAAAATTTATGCAGAGAATTCGTATCACACTTGTTGTCACCTTTATTATCATCACGTGTAATGTTGCTTCTACATTTTGGAGCAACGGGAATGAAGCAATGAGCCATTCAGCAGGCGCTCCGGCTACTTATACCGGTTCTCCGGGAGACGGACATACTTGTACTTCCTGTCATGCCGGTCCGACAGCAGCAACTCAAACCGGCTGGATTACTTCAAACATTCCTGCCTCAGGCTATGTTCCGAATACAACGTATACGATTACCGCGACGGCCACGAGAAACAATCATACAAAATTTGGTTTTGAAGTTTCGCCTCAGAATGTTTCCGGAACATTGCTGGGGACGTTAGTTAATACTTCAGCGCAAACACAATTGGTAGGAACTAATAAATACATCACGCATACATCAAGCGGAACAACGGGTACTAGCGGTTTTCATACATGGTCTTTCAATTGGACTGCTCCGGTCGCAGGAACCGGTGCTGTTACTTTTTATGGAGCCTTTTGTATTTCAAATGCCGGCAGTAACAGTAGTGGAGATACCATTTACAAATCTACACTTGTAACACAAGAAGTCATAGCGCCCTCTGCCAGTGCAGTGATTAATAATCAGGTCACCTGCAACGGAGGAAGCAACGGCAGCGCAACAGCAAATGCAAGCAGTGGAACAGCTCCTTATTCTTATTCGTGGAATACATCACCGGTGCAAACTAGTGCAACCGCAACAGGACTTCCCGCTGGAACATATACGGTAACGGTTAGTGATGCGAACACGGCTACAGGTACTGCAAGTGTTACTGTCTCACAACCGCTTCCCATACTTGCTTCGCTGAATAGCGGTGTGTCCATCTGTTTTGGTGATTGTGTATCACTTACCTGCAATGCAAGTGGCGGCAACGGAAATTTTAGTTATTCATGGCAACCCACAGGCGACACAGGAAGCACCATCCTTGTTTGCCCGGCAACTTTAACCGTATATACAGCAACTGCAACAGATGCGTTAGGTTGCACAGGAACGAATTCTTCAACCGTAGCGGTTAATTCGCTGCCGGCTGTTTCAATTACGATTGATCCTGATACCATTTGTACGAATACAAGTCAATTTATTCTCACCGGAGGCTCACCAATTGGCGGAATCTATTCAGGAGCAGGAGTGAGCGGTGGAAATTACAATCCCGCTTCCGTAGGTGCAGGTACTCACACGATTACTTATTCTTACACAGATTCAAACGGATGCGCGACAAACGATTCTAACACAATCACCATTCATTCATTGCCTGTTGTTTCGCTGAATCTTAATCCGGATACTGTTTGTATTAATGTAAATTCATATTTGTTAACCGGTGGATTACCGACAGGAGGAATTTATTATGGCAATGGTGTAAGCGGAGGAAATTTTGATCCTGCTTCTGCAGGATCCGGGTTGCAAACGATTAACTATTCCTTTACAGATTCAAACACATGTTCCAACAGCGCCATTGCACAGGTATACGTGGACGTTTGTGCCGGTGTCTATTCTTTTCCATCTTCACCATCTGTAACTCTTTATCCAAATCCCAACAACGGACTGTTTTCAATTGAATGCAATGCGAGTCTATATGAATTGACAATCAGAAATATTTTGGGTACTATTGTTCTGTCGCAAAAAACCCGGAATAAAAAGACCAATATCGACTTGAATCATTTACCTGACGGTATTTATTTTCTTCAATTAAAAACGAATGATGGAATCGAAACGAAAAGATTTCAGATTTCTAAATGATTTAAAACTTAATTGAAATGAATGGACAATTTGGACTTTTACTTTCTTTTATTCTTTGTTGTTCCGGAGTCGTTAAAACAGTTGCCTGTGATTGTATCAAAAAGGCAACTGTTGAAAACGCAGTGAGGAATTCTTCTTTAGTTGTTATTGGTACTGTCCTGAATAAAGTCTTAGTCGCCGTAACGGACAATCATCAAATTGTTCCTTTTTCTGATGAGGACTCAAAGCGAAATACATTTCGTTACACAACTATTTTATCTGAGTGTAAAGTTCTTGTGGAAGTTCTTTACAAAGGAACTATTTCAAGCGATACATTAACCATTTTTACAGGTACAGGAGAACACGATTGTGGAATGGAATTTAATGCCGATGAGAAATACATCATTTACAGTTCAGTGAAAACATACTCCAAACAGAAATACAATGATCTTATTTATTCATTAGGAAAAAATATTTTCTGGACAGACAGGTGTACACGCACTACAAAATACAGCATTGAAGAAGTCACCGAGATACGGAAGTACGAAAAAGAGAAAGCATTAAATTTTAAAAAATAGCTTCAGTCTTTATCCGGCAGAAAGGGCAAACTAGTTTGTAGACTTTATCTCCCCATTCTTTTCAGAAAGCGAATGTGCGAAGCAACAGCTTTGAAAACGGTTGGTTGCTCTACATACGTAAGCCCGTGATCCTTGCAGGTGTTTCTTACAATCTTGCTCAGGTCAGAGTAATAAACGTGAGAGACCTTTGGAAAAAGATGATGTTCAATCTGGTGATTTAATCCTCCTGTGAAAAAGGCAACTATTTTATTTCGTGTTGCAAAGTTTGAAGTCGTAGTAACCTGGTGAACTGCCCAGTCATTTTCAAGTGATTCCTGTCCTTCTTTTACCTTGATGAAATCAATGTGTTCCACGCCATGAGCGAGCTGAAAAACCACGCTGATGATTAAGCCCGTTGTGAAGGCGAACACAAAATATCCGATGATGAACGGCAGGAAATTAAGGAAGAGCAAAGGCAATACAATGAACAAACCGATGTAGATGACCTTGGTCATCCAGAAACCGATGTGTTGTGCAACCGTCATTGAAATATTTTTTTTCGCGCCAATTTCTTTGGAAAAATATTTTTGAAAGTCGAGAAAGAAAATCCATCCCATGTACATGAAGCCATAGATGAAAACCCAATACAGATGCTGGTAACGGTGCATCTTGTAAAGCGGTTGTGAAGTGGCCATGCGAATAAACGGTTCGTTGTCAATGTCATCATCATGTCCTTCGATGTTGGTGTATGTATGATGGATCATGTTGTGCTTAATGTTCCACATGAAGGCACTGCATCCAAGCATGTTCAGTGTCAAAGCAGCCATTCGATTCACGGTTTTGCTTCCTGAAAAACTTCCGTGTCCGCCATCATGCATGATGTTGAAGCCAATGGCAGCAGTGATAAGCCCCAGGAACACACACATCAAGGCAGCAATCAGCGTGGAAGGAGTAAAGAAAACAAGCACGATATAACAGGCAAGAAATGAGGTGAGAAACAACGCTGCTTTAATATAAAGTCTGCTGTCACCGTGCGTTTTTTTCTTACGCTGCTGAAAATACTGGTTCACTTTGCTTTTCAGGTCGGTGTAAAATGCCGACTGGTTACTGTTGAATTTTATTTGACTCATCTGAATGCTTTTTTGTTAAACGGATTGGTTACGGTGTTATTGCTGTTGATTTACCAGCGTTCAGTTTTCGTTGTTCTTTTTCTTTTTTTATCCTGCGAGTAATTTTCTTTTCCCTGAAAAGATTTTTCGCCCCATCCTCTTTTCTCTTTTGATTTTTTTCCGCTGTATGATTTCCCGCCTGATGATCGTCCGGAAGATGATCGTTCACCGGTTCCTGAAATTTCCACTCTGACTTTTCTTCCGTTGAAAACTTCTCCGTTAAAAGATTCCATCGCTTTGGGTAGCACGGCGTCTTCCATTTCAATAAACGAATACACTCCCTTAATATCAATACGGCCAACCTGGGTTTTTGTTGCGCCCGACAAATCCATCACATATTCCAGCATACTGTCGCGATCAAAACCATCCACCGATCCAAGGTTGATGAACATACGAGGGGCCGATGACCGGTAACTCTCTCCGCTTCCATTGGTGCTGCTTCTTCCTTTGTGAGCGATGTCCACATTCAGATCCGGGGCATTGCGGTAATAATCAAGGAAACGGTTGAACTCGATGCTGACCATCCGCTTGATTAGGTCTTCCTTTTCAAGATCCTGCAACTCTTCATAAATGGAAGGAAGGTATTTTGCAATTCCTTTTTCATTCACTTCCACACTCTGAATTTTTTTCATCAGCTTCATCAACTGCTGCTCGCAGACATCAACCGCTGTCGGAATTTTTGAAAGATGAAATTTCCGGTTGATCTTACGTTCAATCTGGCGGATCTTGTCAAGCTCTCTTGTATTTACCAATGCAACCGATATTCCCGATTTCCCTGCACGCGCGGTTCGCCCGCTTCGGTGCGTATAATTTTCCGGTTCGTCAGGAAGGTTATAATGAATAACGTGTGTCACATCATTGACATCAATACCGCGTGCTGCAACATCCGTTGCAACAAGCATCTGCAACGTACGGCTCCTGTAACGCGCCATCACTTTGTCGCGTTGTTGCTGGCTGAGATCGCCATGCAAAGCATCCGCGTTGTAACCGTCTTTAATCAGGTTCTCAGCAATGCGCTGTGTATCTATTTTTGTTCTGCAAAAAATGATTCCGAAGATTTCAGGTTCTGCATCGAGGATTCTTTTTAATGAAGCATAACGATCGCGTTCGTGAACAACATAGTAGTTATGCTCGATGTTTTCAGCACCTTCATTTTTTCTTCCAACCGTCAGCTCAAAAGGATTGTGCATATAATTCGCAGCAATGCTGCGTACTTCCGCAGGCATGGTCGCTGAAAAGAGCCACACCTTTTTTTCTTTCGGTGTATGGCTGAGAATTTCATCGATGTCTTCCTGGAAACCCATGTTCAGCATTTCATCGGCTTCATCAAGCACAACGTAACGGATGGTTTCCAACCGGATCGCTCTTTTGTTAATCAAGTCAATTAAACGTCCTGGTGTTGCTACAATAATTTGCGCGCCTCTTTTTATTTGACGAATCTGGGTGTCAATGCTTGCACCACCATACACAGCAACGATGTTTGCCGTTGGATGATACTTGCCATACGTCATCATGTCCTTGGAAATCTGGACGCATAATTCGCGTGTCGGAGCCAGTACCAAAGCCTGTGTAGATGGTTTTAGAAAATCAACCAGTTCGATCAATGGAAGCCCGAAGGCTGCAGTTTTTCCGGTGCCGGTCTGAGCCAGGCCGACAAAATCTTTTTCGTCAGAAATTAAAACGGGAATCGCTTGTTCCTGAATGGGTGTGGGCTGCTCGAAACCAAGTTCTGCAATCGCTTTCAAAGCCTTTTCGCCAACTCCCAGTTCGTTAAATGAACGCATGTATGAATATAGGAATAAGCCGCGAAGATACGTTTAAAAAGTGGATAGGCAACCCGGTAATTGACACTAAAGGTCTCGTTTTACAGGTTCTGCTTTATCGGTTTCCACTTTCTCCTCAGTTTTTTGAAGCTCTTCCGTTTTTGCCGGAGGAGTTTCTGCACTTGCCTGCTGAATTTCCCGTTCAATACCATTCATGGCATCTTTGAATTCACGTGACGCCCGCCCGAGACTTTTGGCAATGTCAGGTACTCCTTTCGCTCCGAAAAAAAGTAATACAACAAACATGATCAGGATAAATTCTGATCCGCCAATGTTGAAAAAAAGGAGATGATTCAAAGGAATTATGAATTATGAATGTAAAGATAGTTTATTGTCAGTTAAATGGAAGAGATAAAACTTTCAAATAAAAAAGCTCACCCTTCAGGATGAGCTTTTATTTAAAGAAACAAATTACTGTGGACAGTGGACTGTCAACTGTGGATTTCTTTACTCTATCTCCTTTTTTGCAAAGTCAACAACAATCGGTGTTGCGATGCAAATGGAAGAATAGGTCCCGATCACGATTCCGATTAGCAATGCAAATGTGAATCCGCGGATTACTTCTCCACCGAAAATAAAAATGGCAAGGAGTACGAAGAAGATCGTGAGGGAAGTATTGATGGTTCTGCTCAGTGTTGCATTCAATGCATCGTTGATTACCTTCTTCTGATCTTTTGCGTGATGATGTACACCGACAAACTCACGGATACGGTCAAACACCACCACCGTATCAGTCATGGAGTAACCCATTACCGTTAAGATCGCAGCGATAAATGCCTGGTCAATTTCCAGTGAGAAAGGAAGTATTCCGTTGAATATCGTATAGAATGAAAGTACGATCAACACATCATGGAAAAGAGCGATCACAGCTCCAAGTCCATATTGCCATTTCCTGAAGCGGACAAAAATGAAAAGGAACATGAGCACACACGAAAACAAGATTGCCCACACAGCAGAGGCTTTGATATCATCTGCAATGGTAGGTCCTACTTTTTGTGAACTCATCACCGTATAAGTTCCGAGTGTTTTCAATCCGTCATTTAATTTATCGGTCACTTTTTGTTCAGCGTCCGGTGAAGCATCATTGATGAGATAGCTGGTCGTGATTTTAATTTGCTGTTTGCCTGATGCTCCAAATGTTTTTGCTTCCGGAGATTTGGTGAACGGACCTTTCAGCGCATCAATTACTTCAATCGTGGTAACCGGTTTTTCAAAACGAACTACGTACGTTCTTCCACCCTGGAAGTCAACACCGAAGTTCAAACCCTTCATGGAGAAAGCAACGATACCTGCAATGATGATAATACTGGAGAAGATGTAGTACGATTTTCTCCGTTCCACAAAATTGATGTGAATATTTTTGAATGCTCCCTGCGTGTATTTATTCCAGAAGGTAATCGTCTTGTTTTTCGCAAGTGCCCATTCGAAAATTAACCGCGAAATAAAAATAGCGCAGAAGAGAGAAGACAAAATTCCGACAATCAATGTGGTCGCAAAACCCTGGATCGGTCCGGTACCAAATGTATACAGGATAATACCGAGTAATAAAGTCGTTACGTTGGAGTCAATGATGGATGAATACGCATGCTTGAAACCGTCCGAGATTGCAAGCCGTACGCCTTTTCCCAAACTTAATTCTTCCCGTACACGCTCAAAGATGAGGATGTTGGCATCCACTGATAAACCAATGGTGAGTACGATACCTGCAATTCCAGGAAGTGTAAGTACTGCACCGAGTGAAGCAAGAACGCCCATCACGAAAAATACGTTTGCAAACAAGGCAACATCAGCAATCCAGCCGGCATTGCCGTAATACGAAATCATAAACAGCAACACGAGAATAAGTGCGATCACGAACGAAAGGAAACCTGAATTGATAGCTTCCTGTCCGAGCGTCGGACCAACCACGGTGTCTTCTACAATACGTGCAGGAGCAGGAAGTTTACCAACCTTGAGAATGTTTGATAAATCGTCTGCTTCTTCAAGAGAGAAACTTCCGGTGATGGAAGAGTTTCCTCCTGAGATTTCCTGGATCACATTCGGATAAGAATACACATAATCATCCAGCACAACAGCGATGGAATGATTTACATTGTCATGGGTCAAACGTTTCCAGACACGCGCTCCTTCAGCATTCATGCTCATGGAGATTTCCCAGTTGTCAGTAAACTGACCTTTCATTTTACGTGCGTCGGTAATGGCAGAACCATCGAGTGGCGCAACAGGATTACGTGCCGGCATTTTGATGGCAACCAACTGAACAACTTTTCCTTCTTTATCAATCGGTTTCACGGTCCACAGAGGTTTGAACTCTCTCGGGAATTTAGAGCGCACCTGTTCCATTTCGAAAATGCGATTCACACGGCCTGTATCTTTCACCAAAGCCGAACCGATAACCGGTCCTTTACGAAGCTCTTGTTGGTTTTTTTCATTCTGAACAATAGCAGGCATCAGAACTGCATACAATGGGTTATCTTTTGAATACTGTTCAAATGATTTCGCATTGCCTGAAGTATCTTTTTTTGCAGCACCGGTATCTTTTTCATTTTTTGAAATCTGATTCATCAACGCATTTGCTGATGTATCCGGAGTTTGCTTCAAGGTATCAGTTCTTGTAGCCAACGAATTCGGATTCAACGTATCTTTTTTAGCAGCCATTGACGAATCCGTTTTACCCATCAGCTTCAGCATCTTGTTCACTTCTTCAAGAGCCGGGAACATGTCTTTGTTATCGTATGTTTCCCAGAATTCAAGCTTCGCTGTTCCCTGCAATAGTTTACGAACGCGATCCGGTTCTTTGATACCCGGTAATTCAACAAGTATTCTTCCGTTGCCGATTTTCTGAACGTTTGGCTGTGCCACTCCGAACTTATCAATACGGGTTTTTAAGATCTGGTAGGTACGGTCAAATGCTGCATCCGCCTCGGTTTTGATCACCTTCATCACTTCCGGGTTGGAAGAATTGAAATTAATTTTATCCTGAAGCTCCTTGGTAGCAAAGATGGCTGCGAGTTTTGCATTCGGATCAAGTTTGGAGAATTCTTCTCCGAAAAGAGTCACGAAATCCTTTTGACTATTCGCTTGTGCTGTCTGGGCATTTGCAATGGCTTTGTTGAAGGTAGGATCGTTGGAATAATTCGCCATGGCACGGATCAAATCCACCAATGACACTTCCATGGTTACGTTCATACCACCTTTTAAATCGAGGCCGAGGTTAATCTCATTCTCTTTACACTCGCGGAAAGTGTAGTTCTTTACAAGAATGTTATAAACCTGAACGGTAGAAAGTGAATCGAGATAATTCTTTTCCTTAACGGCATCTCCCTGAGCGTAATCTTTTGCTTTATTTTCCCAGTGTTTTGTAACAAATGTGAACGAAAGCTGATAGAGGCAAACAAGCGCCATCGCGATCGCAAAAAACTTTATTGCACCTTTACTTTGCATGTATTTTTGATTTAAATAGTTGGTTCATTTTTTTTGAGCCTGCAAACGTACACGAATTTTGCAAAAACACAAAGGATTGTGAATCAAAAATTACGGAATTGCCCTTTAGCTCTGATAAAGACAGGAAATTGGTAAGGAGTGGTTAAACAGCACTGAAAAATAAAAGTTACTTCAATTTGCAATTGTTTGCAATCGAAAAGAGATCAAAGGATAAGATAAGTATGCTTACAAGTGATTGATAAAATGCAGGAGGATGATGACAATGAGGATCAGCGCGCTTGTTGCCATTGCGTAACCAACTTGTCTTGCTTCTCTTACTTTCATGGTTTTGTTGTTCTCAACAGAAGAAATTAATTTGTAAAACCCTGCGAGATGAAACTGATGGCGAAAAACAACATCATATAAAAAACGAATACACCAACGAGGTTTGCAACCCGTTCAGGTACTCCGAAATACTTCTTCGCCTCAACTTCGGATTCAATCAAATTACTACATACGTATAGTTTTTCCATGGTAGTCCAAAATACGTCACCTCAATTCCGGTTTTAAGAATAAAGCAACGGATTGAAGAGACTGTAAGAATTCTCCTCAAGAAAAATTATCGTTGACAACGACTTATAAAAAATCGTAAATTTTTTTTAAAAATAATGGAACAGAAAAAAATTCCGGTGTAAGAAATTTGAGTTTCTTATTAATAAATGACTGCCTTGCCCGTGAAGATTCTTTTTTTGTTATCAGTCACTTCATATATGTAAATACCGCTGCCCAGGTTTTCGCGGTTGAGAATAATTTCTTTACCTGAAAGATTATTCTTCGATTCTACTAACTGACCGTATATGTTGTAGAGGTTGAATGTTGCTCCATGAAGTTCTTTCTCTAATCTAATAACTGCTTGTTGAGAAAATGGATTTGGGAAAAGTTTTGCAGTGAAATTCAATGCTTCAATTTTGTTTATTAAAGTAGGCAAAACAGGAACGCACGAAGTGTCGGCATCAATGGGAGTAGTAAGAAATGCAGAATAATACGCCACAGATTTTGTCGCGTCATCAAAATAATCGTAGATCACAGAATCAATATGTTGCGTGCTTGTGCTTCCCCAATAATTACTGTCAATATAAAAATTCAAAGACCCGTAAGGGAAATTATTATAAAACTCATAATGTGAATTAGGATCCGAGAGGTTGTTTAGTTTGAATCTATAAGGATTGATAGTCGCAGAAGAAGGAATTGTAAAGTGAATAATACTTTCGGTCGTATTATTGACAAAATTATTTCCTTCAACAATAATTAAAGGCGGGCCATTCAAAATATTTTGAACGAATTGGCAGCATTTCCCTGAAGTAGATGAATTATTTCTGATTGTGTTATCAGTAAAGCTGATGTTGGAAGAAGTACCTCCCTCAATATAAGAAACAGTCACACTATATGGATTGCTGCTAAAGTTACCATCGAAAAGATTTTTTCTAATGATAGAATTACCATAGAGCATTGCATTTAAAACGCCTCTTCCATTTTGCCCTGTCTGATTATTTGTAAATCTGTTACATTCAATAGTATCATTGCTGCCTAGGAGATTTATTATTCCTTTATCCTGAACAGTTGACGCATTATTATCGAAATAATTTTTTGAAATAGTAACGTTACTTCCCTGAGCGTAGATTGTCCCTCCCTGTGAAATTGAGCTATTATTTAAAAAATAATTTTCTGTCATTTTTAAATCATTGCTATTATCACTAAAGAAAGCTCCTCTATTTAAATTCCCAAAAAAATAATTTTTTGTAATGATCCCTGAACATGCATTTCCATAGATTCCTCCCATTAGGTTATTCATGATACTATCATTGTCCAATTTCAAACCACATCCGGCCAAACTATTGTTAAGCCCTATCCCGGAACAATTTATAATCATGCTTGAATCCAATTTATAATACGACCCTTGACAATAAATACCATCTTGTTCACTAAAAGCAATTTTACAGTGAGTAAAATAGGGTGATGAATTCGCTATGTGTATTTCACCGAATCCTAATCCTCCTCCATAAAACACATCACAATATTTCATGATACAACCGGAAAGATAATTTCCGCTTCCATCAAAAACAGCATCAACACAGGTGTCAGCAAAATGAATCTTAGCCCAATCACCGGCTGCAGGAGATGCCTGATTTGAAGTAAATGTAATTCTGTTTTGAGCGTTGCCAATTGCAACCAGTTCTCCATCTATCTGCAGCGCCTTGTCGGTATTAAATTTTACTACAACTCCGGGTTCAATGGTCAAAGTATAACCATGAGAAACCAACGCATTACCAACAACAATGTAAGGGGAGCCAGCAAGATTCCATGTTGTGTTTGCAGAAATGAATCCGCTTACATTGGTCTGAGCAAGAGCAGAACTAAATAGAAAACAATAAACAACAAAGAGTAACAGATTTTTTTTCATGATTCAGAATTTTAAAGTCTTAGAAAGTTTTATCACAGTAAAACTATGAAAAAGTTTTGTTTTTCAATCCTTGGCAATTGGATGATCATTGAAGGATTCCTCACTTCGTTCGGAATGACAATTTTGAAGTTGATTAAAGAGGGTCGGGCGATG
>JAYVUK010000089.1:0-38515 GCA_043787975.1 Bacteroidota bacterium | reverse complement strand
AAGATTACGCTTCTCAGCGGATTTTTCTCAAGGGATCCTTAAAAAATCCCTTGGGAAAAATCTAATCTTTAGGTTGCACTTATCACTTGAACACAGCTTCACTCATTAATCTTTCTTTTCTTTGCATTCATGGAACTGACTCCGGAAATTATCGAGCGAATCAATAAGCTGAATGAGAAATACGAAGGCATGGGACAAAGCCTTCCGAATTATCTCGATGGATTGTTGCTTTCAAATTATCTTCCCTATTGGGATTATACACACGTTGATACGCTGCTCACACTTCAAAATCCTAAAACCGATTTCCCGGATGAATTGATCTTTATCATGTATCACCAGATCACGGAATTGTACTTTAAACTTTGCCTGCACGAGCTGGAACAAATTGCTCACAACGGAAGAAATGTTTTATCGAATGGCCATGACCTGGGATGGAAAGAAAAAATTGATGTGAAATTTTTTATTGAGCGTGTCACTCGTATCAACCGTTACTTTGAAGCATTGACAAAATCATTTGACATCATGGTTGACGGAATGGAGAAAGAACAGTTTCTTCTTTTCCGTATGGCTTTGCTTCCTGCCAGCGGTTTTCAGTCCGGTCAGTATCGGATGATTGAAATTTGTTCAACTGATTTTCTTCAATTGGTAGATAAAGATGTGAGAAAAAATTTCTCTTCGAAGAATTCAATCGAAGAACTGTATGAACACATTTACTGGAAACAGGGAGCAACGGAACTGGCATCCGGAAAAAAGACGTTGACTCTGGAACAGTTTGAGAAAAAGTACAGTGAACAATTTATTGCACTCGCAAAAGAATACACAGATAAAAATATCTGGGCAAAATATAAATCATTGAGTGACGAAGAACAGAAAAGCCCTGAACTTATCAATGCATTGAAAATGCTGGATGTAAATGTGAATGTCAACTGGCCGCTGGTGCATTATAAATCCGCGGTTCGATATCTTCAGCAGGACGAGGCTGACATTGCAGCAACAGGCGGAACCAACTGGCAAAAATATTTACCTCCTCGTTTTCAAAAAAGAATTTTCTATCCTGAACTTTGGTCGAAAGAAGAAATTGAGAATTGGGGTAAAAGCTGGGTTTCAAAAGAAGTATTCGGGAAGACAAACTAAGAATTATCCATGAATCGTATTTTACTTTTTATTTTTCTCATTCCTTCCTTCGTTTTTGCCCAGACAAAAATTTCAGGAACCATCTCTGATAAGGAAGGCAAACCCATTCCGGGAGCAAATGTTTTTATCAAAGACACATACGATGGCGCTTCCACCGATGTGAATGGAAAATTTTCTTTTGCAACTGATGAAACCGGGGAGAAAATTTTAAGCGCTTCTTTTCTTGGCTTTGAAAGTTCTGAGCAGAAAGTAAAGTTAGAGGGAACAGAAATCACATTGAAAATTTCACTGAAAGAAAAAATGACTGAGTTGAATACAGTGACCATTTCAGCCGGTTCGTTTGAAGCAAGTGATGAAAAGAAAATGGTGATCCTGAAACCGCTTGATATTGTTACTACAGCTGGAGCAAACGGAGATGTATACGGAGCCCTTCAAACACTGCCAGGCACTCAGCAGATTGGTGAGAAAGAAGGCTTGTATGTTCGTGGCGGGGATGCTTCTGAAACTAAAACCATCATTGACGGAATTGCGGTTGATAATCCTTATTTCACTTCTGTTCCAGATGTGCCGCAGCGAGGACGCTTCTCCCCTTTTCTTTTTAAAGGAACCAGTTTTTCTACGGGTGGTTATTCCGCACAATACGGACAAGCACTTTCTTCCGCTTTAATTCTTGAAACGCAGGATGTCGTTGAACAAACCGGAACCAACCTCGGAATCATGAGTGTCGGGTTGAGTGCAGGCCACAACATTGCATACAAAAAATCTTCGCTTGGCTTTTACGGTGGCTACACGAACCTGAAGCCGTATATTTCTATCATCAATCAAAACCGCGAATGGATGCATGCTCCCGAAGCCTCCAGTGGTTCTGTGGTGTATCGTTTGAAAACTTCCAAGACCGGACTACTAAAAACATTTGTCAATTACGGTCACAATAATCTTGCTCTGCGATTTAAAAACATTGAAGATGCAACAGGAGAAATAAAAAATTCATTTGCATTGAGCAATGACAATTGGATTGCGAATGCTTCTTACAAAGAAATTATTGCTAAGAAATGGTATCTGTTTACAGCATTTTCTTTCAGCGATAACATGGATAACATCCAACTTGATACGGTGCCGATCAAAAATCACAATTCCCTTTACCAGGGAAGAGTAACTATTTCACGAGGAATCGGAAACCTCTCTATCATTCGCTTTGGTGGCGAATTTCAGCGGCCTGACATCAACCAGAAATATTCTGTGTTTACTCAAATCTATAAAGAAAATTTCGGAGCCGGTTTTGTTGAAGGTGATATGTACCTCACGCAAAAATTAGTGACAAGAACAGGTATTCGCTATGAGTTTTCTGACAAGTTGAATGAATCAAACGTTGCTCCGCGAATTTCGCTGGCATATAAAACAGGAAAATATTCGCAAGTCTCAGTTGCTTATGGAGATTTTTTTCAGACTCCCGATAAAAATTTTCTGTTTCGTAATCCTGCTCTCGACTATGAAAAAGCTACTCATTACATTTTCAACTATCAAATCGTTTCTGAGAAAAGAACCTTTCGCATTGAAACCTATTATAAAAAATACGATCACCTGGTAAAAGAAATTCCGGTTTCCTTTGCGACAGGAGTTGATTCGATTTTTAACAACACCGGAGATGGTTACTCAAGAGGCTTTGAGATTTTCTGGCGCGACAAACAAACATTGAAATACGGCGACTACTGGATTTCGTATTCCTATCTCGATACAAAAAGAGATTACCGGAATTTCCCGATCGAAGCGACACCAACATTTGCAGCGACACATACATTCAGCATCGTGTACAAATATTTTTTTCCGAAACTTAACCTGCAACCGGGATTCACGTATGCGTATAATTCAGGCCGGCCATACTACAATCCCAACAGACCTTCTTCGGAATTCCTTTCCGATTACACCAAGCCTTATCATAACCTGAGCGTGAATGCAAACTACCTTACTTCTATCTTCAAAAGTTTTGCAGTCGTGGTTTTCTCTGTAACGAATGTGCTTGGCATCAACAATGTTTTCACCTATCGTTATTCGTCTGACGGTACAAGACGAACGGAAGTTGGCCCGACTTCAGCACGATTTATTTTCATCGGTACTTTTATTAATATCGGTTCTAAGAAAGATGATTCGGATAAGTATAATTAAGATTTGAGATATTAGAGGTGAGATTTAAGACGTGGAAAAAATTACTTCATTAAAAACATAAAACTAAAAATTAAGAAAATGAAAACTCTGTTAACTATCATGATTGTATTCGTTGCAATCAATTTATCGAACGCACAGGATGCGAAATATGTGAAGGCCATGGAAAAAAATATTGCCATGATCGATTCGGCAAACCAGAAATCCACACCGGCTCTATTCCAGGATGCATACAATGCATTTGAACGAATTGGCAATGCAAACCAGAAGGAATGGCTTCCGCTTTATTACCAATCATTTTGTGAATTAATGATGGGTATGAGACAAACTGAAAACCTGAAAAAGGATGAGTATTATGACAAAGCAGAAGCACTCATCAACAAAGCCGATTCATTGCAGCCTGATAATTCAGAAATTTATGTGATGAGGTCTTTTGTCACTTCCATGCAACTTTCTGTTGATCCACAGGCACGCGGACAAAAATTCGGCATGAAGTCAGGAATGTTATTGGGAAAAGCATTGCAGCTTGATCCAGAAAATCCACGCGCACATTTTTTACGTGGCCAGGGATTACTATTCACTCCTCCTCAATGGGGCGGAGGAAAAGACAAAGCAATTCCGGAATTGGAAATTGCAGTTCAAAAATTTGCGAAGTTCAAACCGGCAAGCAGCATCATGCCGAATTGGGGAGAAGCAAGAGCTAAAGCTGCTTTGGAAGAAGCAAAGAAACCGGAATAAGTTTACGGTTGAAAGTCTAAAGTAAAAGCGGGCTATTCGTAAATTCGAATAGATTCGTTATTCGTTGATTCTACCCAGTCACCGTGCTGCCTGATTAAATCAATCAGTGCATCAACCGCTTTTTCAGCGTCAATATTTCGCTGTACAACTTCTTTTCCTTTGTACAAGGTGATTTTTCCGACTCCGGTTCCGACATAACCATAATCGGCATCGGCCATTTCACCGGGACCATTTACAATGCAACCCATGATTCCTATTTTCACTCCTTTCAAATGATCGGTGCGTGAACGAATCTTTGCGGTAGTTTCCTGCAAATCGAAAAGTGTTCGTCCGCAACTTGGACAACTGATGTATTCGGTTTTAGAAATTCGTGTTCGCGTAGCCTGTAGAATTCCAAAGGAAAGAGAATTAAGAAGTTTCCGGTTTACTGTTTCCGGTTTACTAACGGAAGAATAATTTATCCAGACTCCATCACCGAAACCATCAATCAACAATGCACCGACATCCGTTGAAGAGTAAAGTTGAAATTGTTCTTCAGAAATATTTTCATAATTTCTTTTCACAATCACCGGAATATCCATTCCTTTCTCTGAGAACTCGAGAAACATTCTGCGTTGTTCCGCCATGCCATGTTCATTGGTAGTTTCGAAAACAAGAACGACATTTTTGTCATGCTGAACTTGTTTCAGCATCTGGGAGAAAACAGATGCTGAAACAAGTTCAGCATGACAGTCTATCGAAACAAAATTAAGTTTGTCCGACTTTTTATCTGCTTTCAAAAATTCTTCAAGAGTAAATAAGGGATAATGTCTTTTCCGTTCAGAATTATTTTTCCATGTTTCCGAATTCACAATTACACCTAACGTTCCGGGAATATCAAAATCAAGAACCTTATCTCCTGTAAAAATATAATCGCATGCCTGGTCGGATAAATTCCACTTATCAAGTGCAACAGAATAATTGTATCCGGCCGAAAATAAAGTGGCTTGAGAAATTTTATTACGATCAGAAAAATCGGCCACTACACGCGGAACGTTGTGACCACCGAAGTTTTGAATCTCAGAAGTTTTTCGTCTTTGGTACTCAACAGGAGAATACTGTTTCCCGTTTACTGTTTCAGGTTTACTGCTGTTGCCAGCTGCAACTGTAAACTGTAAACCGGAAACTTCAGGTATTGGTTTTTGTAAATTTTCTCTTCTTGTATATCGCTCAGCCAGGTTCTTTGCCACGGGAATTTCCAATTCAGGTTCTTCAGTAAGAGAAACACGAATGGTATCACCGATGCCGTCTTCAAGCAACGTTCCGATACCGACAGCGGATTTTATTCTTCCGTCTTCTCCTTCACCGGCTTCCGTAACTCCAAGATGCAGCGGATAATTCATTCCTTCTTCCTGCATTTTCATGATCAGCAAACGATACGCCTGAACCATCACCTGCGGATTACTGGATTTCATGGAGAGCACGATGCTGAAATATTTTTCATCCTCACAGATCCGGAGAAACTCCAATGCAGATTCAACCATTCCCAGCGGAGTGTCGCCATAACGACTTAGAATACGATCACTCAATGAACCGTGGTTAGTTCCGATTCGCATTGCCGTTCCGTATTCCTTGCAAATTTTTATCAGCGGAATAAACCGTTCACGGATGCGCTGAAGTTCTGAATCGTATGCAGCATCTGTATATTCGATGTGTTCAAATTTTTTTTTGTCCGCATAATTGCCCGGATTCACACGAACCTTTTCAACGATTCGCGCAGCGGCTTCGGCAGCATTTGGCGTAAAATGAATATCAGCACACAATGGAGTTTTATATCCCTGTTTCAGCAATTCATCTTTGATGTTTTGTAAATTCTTTGCTTCTTTAATACTTGGAGCAGTGATCCGAACAAGCTCGCAACCCGCTTCAATCATTCGAATGCTTTGCTCAACCGTCGCCGGCGTATTCATGGTATCAGTCGTGGTCATAGACTGTATACGAATCGGATTATTTCCACCGATGCCGAGATAACCCGCATTTACTTCACGCGTCACGTAACGCGAGTATCGTGTAAGGCTGTTGCAGTAAAGAATGGGAGGTTTTTGAGTTGTCATTTCAATAATGAGAAACAAAGGTAATTCAAATAAATTGCACCAAATAAAAAAGGCTGGCGAAATGCCAGCCCCTCTCACATAAACATAAAACAAGAAAAGGTATCAGTTTATCATCAGCGCTTTGCACTGACGAAAAATTCCATTTTCATTTTCAACAGTGAGTTGATATACATAGCTTCCTTCTGCAAGTGCTGCTGCATTTGTCTTTCTGTTCAACTCCACCTTTTGTTCTCCTGAACTCATTTTTTCATTGAGCGCCTCCATCACTTTTCTTCCCTGTAAATCAAAAATTTCAATTTTTACATGTGAAGAATTTGTAAGTGTAAATGGAATTGTTGTGACATCATGAAATGGATTCGGATAATTTTGATTCAATTTGAATTGTCCACCTGTTTCCGGTTCCAGGTTAATCACGCCTGTGACAGGAACCGAAATTCCAATGGTCAATGACGCATCATAACCACCCAAACCATCAGGAGCAATCGTGACAATTTGATATTGCGTATTTGAAGTGTCTGAAAAAACATTGTCGCTTGAATTCGTTGTTGGGTTCTGTCCATGTGTTGAATACAAGGATGTATTGTAAACATCCGTATTTAAGCTGTCAGGAAATGCCATTTGTGATGTGGCTCGTAATACCGAATTTAAAAATACCTGGAAGTGAATATGAGTAACTCTACCCTGGTACCAGCCGGGATAAATAGTTTTGAACTGAACCTGTCCGTTTGCATCAGTGAGTTGTATTCCCCTGAAAAAAGTTTCACCGACATGACTTTGTGTGCCAAGATAACCCGGTTGACCTCCATACTCAGAATAGTACCCGTCTTTGTTACAATGCCAGATATCCACGCGGGCATTCAGAATCGGGCTACAGCTGTCATTAATATTTACGATCGTAAGTGTGAGGTTCATTGGTGTTCCCGCGTTTCCTTCAGTAATGTCCTGTCTGAACATCGCTGAATTTCCGCTAAGATCAAACGGGTAAGGTCCGGCCGTTTCACTGGGTATAAGAATGCATGTATTTTCAGGTAAAAGATTTTTATTGATGTTACCAAGAGCTGCTTTTGCTTTATTGATTGGAAGCATCGAGCCAATTCCAATGACTCCGAGTCCTTTTAAAAAATCTTTTCTTTCCATGAGGTTACTTTTATACTAATTGATTGAATGCTAAACCCAGATCGCCGGATTTTTTATTTTCATTTCAATCCGCTGAAGAACTTCGTTTAACGCGACAAAACCATCTGCCACATTGAGAGTGTAGGTATTTTTAAATGACAACAGTTTTCTTGAGGTAAACTCATTCATATTTCCACACCAGATAATAACAGGTGTATCGAGCGAGATGCGTAACTCCTTGAGAATGGAAGGAACATTGGAATCGTTGCAATCCTGGTGGTTGATAATGATGGCGTGGGGCTCTAATCCTTTTACAGAATTGATCAAATCACTTTCGCCCGAAACGAAAAATAATTCAAGTGGATTTTGATTATTTCTTAATTTTTCCTTCACCCTTCTCACGGGCATCTTTAAATTGTAGAACAGGATCCGGAATTTGTCTTGCAGTTCAAAATTCATTTTCATCTTTTATTTTTTTAATGGTTGGTTGGTCTATTATTTTTTTGAACACTCCATTGAAAGAGTACATTTATTGGGTTGAGTTTGCTTCGATCCGATCGTGTCATTTCCCGGCTTTGGAATTATTCGATAAATCAACAAGGCTGACAGAACCATTGCAATCAGGATGAGCACAAGAGACCAAGGTTGGTTTTGAAACAAATTCTTTTTTCGCGTTGGCAGTTTGCTTTTCATGGTCATATATATTTATTCCGCTGTAACAAGTATCTTTTTAATGATGCGATTTCCATCCTTCTCACTCATCTCGAGAATATAAATACCTTCTTTGAATCCGGAAAGATCAATGGCATCAACGGCTTCATTTACCCCATACACTTCTCTTCCAAAAAGGTCATAAATTCTTACCCGTTCAACGGCATTTTTATTCATGTAATCTATGTTCAACGTCTTGGAAACCGGGCTTGGATAGATGCTTATTGAAGACCTATTCACTTCGTCGATGCCAACCACGTCATATAAGTACACTTGTGTATGGTACGTTTCAAAAGAAAAATTGGAGGATATGGCGAAAGGCCAAACGACAATAATATTATCACCGGCAGCATAGAGGGTTGACCGGAAAAAAAACTGCGGAGGATTTATAGGAAGCGAAATTGTGTCCACACCATTGGCATCAAGCGCATAATTTGGCAAGGGACCGTCTCTCAATGTATCTACAATACCTATACTCTGTGATTTGCAGTAAACATGAATGTCTCCAAAGAAAAAGTCCGATCCTGTATTTGTCACCCATACATGAATGTTGCTATACGGGACTCCCATTATTGCGGTATCCGGATAGTTAACAAGTTTGACGATTTTCAAATGAGAGCTTCCAAAAGAATATTCATTCGAAAACATCAACGAAATAATGAGCAATACCAATGAAAATAACTTCTTCATAGCGGTTTATTTTATTTGTTGACCAAAACTACCCAAACACTTTGTAGTGTGATAATAAATATTTACTTTTCCTTACGCGTTTAAAACATGTATGATGGACATCCTCAACCAAGTGATTGAAGGTATGAATAAGGAGCAGGTTCGCTTCTTCAAACTTTTTATTACACGCAGCCGTGATGTGGAATCCAGGAAAGATGCAGAGCTTTTTGACTTTATTCGCAAGACCGGGGAGAACTATGATGAACAAAAAATACACAAACGCTTGTATGCCGAAGATTCAAAAAATTCTTTTTACCGGCTGAAGCATCGTCTTCTCCAGGATCTGAACAAAAGCCTGATGGTTCAGCATTTTGATGATGACCAGCTCGTGTACGTTCTGCATTTATTAGCTCTTGAAAAATTTTATTACAACAAGAACAATATTCAGTGTGCATTTTATTTTCTGAAACGGGCAGAGAGTGAAGCTAAAAAAATTGAAAACTTCGAATTGCTCGACATTATTTATGGTGAGTTCATCAAACTGTCACATGAATTGGTTTCCATCAACCCGGAAAAATACATTGAACACCGAAAAAAAAACCTGGAACAGATTCACCAACTTCGTGTCATTGATGACATTCTTGCCCTGGTCAGCTATAAAATGAAAATCACCCAGAATTTTTCTTCCAAAGCAAATCCTGTCATTCCTCTTTTGCAGAAAACGTTGAACAAAGTCTCAAAAGATAAAGAGCTGATACAAAATTCAAAACTCCGTTTTAAAATTTATGATGCTGTAAGCCGGATTCTTTTACAAAAGCGTGAATACAAAGCATTGGAAGATTATTTACTGAAAACATTTGACGAATTCGAAACAGAAAGTTTATTCACTAAAAACAATCATGACACAAAACTCCAAATGCTTGTGTTTATCGTCAATACACTTTTTAAAACCAGTAAGTTGAAAGAGTCTTTAAAGTATGGTGAGAAGCTGAAAATAGCCATGGAAGAGTTCAACAGGCTGCTTTACAATAAATATCTTTTCTTCTATTACAACTCGCTCGTGATCAATTATTCAAAACTAGATGAGCGGAAAGGCATTGAGATCCTTGAAGAGATGAAGAATACAAAACTGATGTCAACTCCTTTTTATAAAATGTTTATCTACCTGAACCTTTCTATTTTATTTTTTGATGTTCACGATTATCACCAGTCTGTTCGCAACCTCAACAAAGTTTATTTACTCGAAGGATTCCAGACTGCAGACCGCACGCTTAAATTCAAAATTGCCATTGCTGAGCTGATGATTCGTTATGAAGTTCAGGACTTTGATATTCTTGAAGTGAAAATCAAACAAGTGAAAAAAGATTTCAAAGATTTCTTATTGAAAAAAGAAACTGAACGTGAGAAACAAATGCTGGATATTTTTAGCCGCATGATTGTTACGGATCATATCCGGAAAGACAAAATTCTTTTAAGCCAGATTCAGTCCGTACTAAAAGCGGAGGAAAAAGAAGTTGAAGGTGATGCCGAAATTATCAATTACAAAAACTGGTTAAAAGAAAAAATCAGCTGAACAACCGTGCGATACCGAAGGCAGCTGCAGCAGCAAGCACTCCAATAATCGTTGTTCGCATCGCACCTTGCAAAGGCGATTGTCCTGTCACTTTGCTTTTATAATATCCAAACGTAGCAAGACAGGCAATCGTGATGACGGATGAGAAAAATAATCCGTTTGCAGGAGTTTGAGTAAACATGTAAGCCGTTAACGGAACAATTCCACCGACAATATAAGCCAGGCCAATGTTGCGCGCACTTTGCTTTGCTCGATTAATATCAGGCTTTTCGAGCCCGAGTTCAAATTTCATCATAAAGTCAACCCATTTCTCATCATTCTTTGCAAGCTCATCCACAATCTTTACCTGCGAGTCGTGCGACAATCCATATTGAGCAAAAATATCCCTGCACTCTTTTCTTTCAACCTCATTAAATTCTTTGATCTCCATGTACTCGCGTTTCAGTTCGCTGTCATAATGCTCGATCTCTGTTTTGCCGGCAAGATATCCTCCCAATCCCATTGCAATTGATCCTGCAATAATTTCAGCAAGTCCTGCTGTAATAATGATACCGTTGTTCACACTGCCTAAACTGCTTAATCCTGCAGCAAGCGCGAACGGAACAGTAAGTCCATCCGACATACCGATGATAATGTCCCTGACAGTTTCAGTTTGTTCAAAATGTTTTTCAACATGTTCATGGTGCATGTGCATAAGATAAATTTTTTAGTGCGGTAAAAATAAGGAAATTTGTACGGTAGAATTTACGCATGCAATTACCTGTTTACCTGGATTACAATTCAACCACACCTGTTGATCAACGCGTGCTGGAAACGATGCTGCCCTATTTTTCTGAAAAGTTTGGTAACGCAGCCAGCAAAACGCACGCCTATGGCTGGATCGCTGAAGAAGCTGTGAAGCAAGCGCGTGAGCAGGTTGCAAGATTAATTCAAGCAGAAGCCGGTGAAATTATTTTTACCTCGGGCGCTACAGAAGCAGTTAATCTTACTTTGAAAGGAGTGTTTGAATCGTATCGTTCAAAAGGAAATCATATTGTCACTGTTGCAACAGAACACAAAGCCGTGCTTGATTCGTGTAAGCATCTTGAAAAGTCCGGGGCTGAAATCACGTACCTGGAAGTTGATAGCGAAGGATTGATTAACCTTGATGAGTTGAAAAATGCCATTACAGAAAAAACAATTTTGGTTTGTGTGATGATGGTGAACAATGAAACAGGAGTCATTCAACCAATGAAAGAAATTTCTGCCATTGTTCATGAAAAAAATTGTTTGCTGATGAGTGATGCCACACAGGCCTGTGGAAAAATTCCGGTGGATGTACAGCAGGAAGGAATTGATTTGTTGTGTATGAGCGCTCATAAATTTTACGGACCGAAAGGAACAGGTGCTTTGTTTGTGCGAAGAAAAAATCCGCGCGTTACACTTGCCCAGTTAATTGACGGTGGTGGCCATGAAAAAGGATTGCGAAGCGGCACCCTGAATGTTCCGGCTATTGTTGGTTTCGGGAAAGCTTGTGACATTGCAATGGAAGAAATGAACGATGACCAAAATAGAATTCTGCAATTGAGAAATGATCTTGAAAAAGAATTATTGACGATCGAAAATGTCTTCTTGAATGGAAGTCCCGAGCATCGCTTATACAATGTTTCCAATCTTTCCTTTGGAGGAGTGAATGCAAACGGATTGATCAGTGCGTTGAAAGATATTGCTGTTGCTACGGGAAGCGCCTGCACATCAGCAATCCCTGAACCATCGCATGTGTTGAGAGCTATGCACGTAGACGATGACCTCGCATTTTCTTCGATTCGTTTCTCGTTGGGAAAATTTACAACGGAAGAAGAAATTCAATTCACACTAAAAAAAGTGAAAGAAGCGGTAATGAAATTGAGATCAGATAATACTTGAGTTTTTTAATGCTGAGTTAGTATGAAATCTTTTTTCTTAGTGTTTCTCAGTACCCTTCGTGTCTCGGTGGTATTTTTTTACCACTAAGACACTAAGAACACAAAGTTACACGAAGGAGGAATTTGAAAAGGTGAACCCTTTATTATTAATGATAATTAAACTGACTTATTACCAATTTTTTTGACACCTCAGCTCACAATTTCCGCCTCTTCTTTTACCAATTCTACATCCGGCTTTGATTCATCAGCAAGTGTAACCCTACCTCTGTCGGTACGGACGATGCGCGAAAAAAGGGAGATATTTTTATCAAACAAAAAGCGAAAAAATAATTTCGTCCATGATTTATGCGAGTACAGTGAATCGTAATACTTGTTTGCCCTGTTTTTTAATTCAGGCAATTTATTCCACGGTATGGAAGGAAAATCATGATGTTCGTTGTGATAACCCACATTGAAAGAAACAGTATTCAGCGGTCCGTAATAGCTATACGTTTCCTGGTTCTCATCCAGTGTTAGATAATGTTCCTGTATCCAGCGCGCACCAAGCGGATGAAGTCCAACAGCAAAAAAGAAGCTAATGAGCATAAAGCAAAATGCTTTCGGTCCGAAGAAAACCCAAAGTGCAACATTAAAAGCCACCTGTGCTCCCCAATTCAGAATCACCCATCCGTCAATCGGTTTAATTTCTTTCAAACGAAATGTTCTTCTGAATTGAAAAAACGGAAACATGAATAACCAAAACGCTTTTCCCAACGCCGTATTATTGATGAACCGTGCTTCCCATTTAT
This sequence comes from Bacteroidota bacterium, assembly GCA_043787975.1. Classification (GTDB taxonomy): domain Bacteria; phylum Bacteroidota; class Bacteroidia; order AKYH767-A; family 2013-40CM-41-45; genus JAPLDA01. The sequence continues at coordinate 25,629 of JAYVUK010000089.1, read as the reverse complement.
CAGGTAAGTCAGCGTCCAGTTCGTGAATGCCTTGAAACGAGTGATGTTTGAGATGATAACGAGAGAACGAGACAGCGCTCGGAAGAATGTGAGGAAGGTTAGCAAAAATTCCCGCCAGTAAATTCGCAGACTTACTTTTAAAAAGAAGATTGTGCGTGGTTTCATGGATCATCACAAACAAGGAATGATTTAAAAATGCTCCTACTGCATACGAAACCAACACAATAAGCCACCACGATGAATCCCTCAACAAATAAGAAAGCAGAACCATCCCTAAAACAAGACCCGTAAGCGCTACAAATGTGAATGGGTTTTTTCCAATCAACTCACGTACTTCCGGATGTTCTTCCAGGATTTGTTTGGTACGAATACGATGTGGTTCTGATGCCGTTGAATAACGGAAGTCTTTTTTAGCAGTCATGGGTTGTATTTGGGAAGGTGCAAAGATAAAAAATTCCTGTTTACGGTTTTTTTGTTTACAGTTTACGTAAAAATCTGATACATCTTCTAATTTCCAACATCCACTCTCTCAAATTCACCGATCCTGTCAAGCTCAACAACCACAGAACCTTCCGGACCTGCTCCAGTGATGGTATTAAACTTCGCACCATGCACCAGCTCAGAATATTTATAAGAAGTGCGTGAATGAACGGTTTGAGAAAATGTTTCTTCAAATGCTTTCATCATGACGAGCCATTCTACATCTTTATTTTCAAAATCTTCCGGTTTCATATTGTACATCGGACTACTTTCATCAATCGGGTGAACGATGGTCCATGTCATGGAAAGAATGCTGATGCGATCGAGCTCAAGATTGAGCGTGCTGAACTTGCGGACATCTTTCCCGTTTTCCTTTTCAACGCGCGACATGATGAGAACCGCTTCCGTTTCAACCAATGTGTTCCTTCTTTTATTGGCAACCCTGAACATCAGTGCTGTTTGATTTTTATACGGAGCAACAATGATGTTTTCGCTGAACAGTAATTTAATAATCGGGCGGGAGAAACGACCATAAAGTAATCCTGTTGCCAAAGCAAATCCAAGTAACCCGGCCATGGACTCAATGGCAGCAATGGAACTCATCAGGTATCCGGAAGGATTCAATCTTCCGAAACCAACTGTAGAAATGGTTTGCGTGCTGAAAAAAAATGCTTCCATAAATTTATCCAACGGTGTTTGTGCAAGCATTCCGTTGAGGTGACTGATGTCAAGAAAAAAATAAAGTGAAGCGAAAATAAAATTCACGATGACGTATACAAGCAACACAAGCAAATTGAATTTCCACCATGGCATGGTGATGAGCGAATGATAAAAACTCAAAGATTCAAAAATGGAAAGTCCTTTACGTTTTACGTTGGAGCTTCCATCTTTATTCATCAACCTTTGATTCGGCTCTATGACCTTATTCCCGAACCCGGTTTCTTTAAAAAAATCTTCCTTTTCTTCTTTAACAGCCATATTTATATTTCAATTTATTAAGTAACTGTCTAGATTTCATTTGATACTTTTTATGGCCGCAGATTTTTAATGATTCTTACTTTATGTTTTGGAATTAAAAAACTTCGTTTCGCAGATTAAAAATTAATAAATCCATTTAAAAAAATCTGCGAATCTGCGGCTATTATTTTTTCTTTATCAATCTTAAACAGCTTCTATATACGCTCTCAAAATTCTGTTACACCGCCTGAGATAATAAACTTCATCATGTCAGCTCCTGAAGCATTGACCGGTTTTACATTTTCACGAGGCACAATGATCAGTTCACCGGTAAAGCTGTATGAAAAGGGAAAATAAACAGCCACTTGATCTACTCCCATTCCGATCTGGGAAAGATTATCATTCGTAATGAACCCGATGCGATATGCATCCGTATTATTTCCAAGCTTCACCATCACGGGATGATTGAATCTTTTTTTCTCACCGACAAAAGCGGTGATCAGATCCTTCACAGATGTATAAATGAGTTTCCCCAAAGGAGCTTTCTCGATCAGTCGTTCCATGTAAAAGAAAAACGGGTTGCGGATATATTTTGTTCCGAAATATCCGATTACCGTTACGATGAAAAAGATGGCGAGTAATCCGAGTCCGGGAATTTCAAGTTGCGGCAGGCCCGGAATGGTAATCGGAATCTGGAATGGCAGCAAGCTATCAATCCAGATAATGGACTTTAATAAAACCCATAACGTAACAGCGATGGGAACAATAAACAACAATCCCTGGAAGAAATGATTGAGAAGTTTTTTCATCTGTATCTAATTTATTTTTTAATTGCCAGTTGGAATACCAGACAATTTATTTTCTGCAAACTTACATGATTTAAATGAGGGAGTTAAAGTTTAAAGTCTGTGAATTAAATTTCAACTTTACACGTTGAACATTAAACCCTAAACAAGTACTTTTACCCCAACACAGAAAAACAGATTTCAGAATCTTTATGAGCCCAAAAAAAAATCATTCATCATTCAAAAAATACCTTACCATTTTTTGGGTGATTGTGTTGATTCCGTTCGTTGGATTTGCTTTGTTTCTCTTCCTGGTTTCAAAAGGAACATTTGGAGAACTTCCTACCTTTGAAGAACTTGAAAATCCAAAAAGCAACCTTGCTTCTGAAATTATTACAAGTGACCAGGTTGTGCTTGGGAAATATTACATTCAAAACCGGACAAATGTTCATTATAATGAACTGGCGCCGAATCTTGTCAACGCTTTAAAAGCAACGGAAGACATTCGTTTTGAAGAACACTCAGGTGTGGACATGCGCGGCTTGTTCAGGGTTCTTTTCAAAACAGTTTTTGCGCAACACGAACAGTCTGGCGGAGGAAGCACGATTACCCAGCAGCTTGCAAAAAATCTTTTTCATGACAAGCCGGATACCAAGTTACAGCGTGTGATTCAAAAATTCCAGGAATGGATTATTGCCGTTCGTCTTGAACGCAATTACACAAAAGAAGAAATCCTGGCGATGTATTTAAACACAGTCGAATTCGGAAGCAATGCATTCGGAATTAAATCTGCTTCACGCACTTTTTTCAACAAAGTTCCCGCTAACCTAAACGTGCAGGAAGCCGCCGTGCTCATTGGTTTATTGAAAGCACCAACACTTTACAGTCCTGTTCGCAATCCAAAAAATTCGCTCGAACGAAGAAATACCGTGCTTGCTCAAATGAGAAAATATGATTTGCTCACAGCACATCAGTTTGATTCGTTAAAAATAATTCCGATTAAACTTAATTATCAAAGCGAAGACCATAACTATGGTATTGCAACACATTTCAGGGAAGTGTTGCGTGGAGAAATGTTGCAGTGGTGTAAAGATCACAAGAAGGCTGACGGTCATCCGTACAACCTGTACACCGATGGTTTAAAAATTCATACTACCATTGATTCCCGTATGCAGCGTTACGCAGAAGATGCGATGCGCGAACATTTAACGGAGTTACAAAAATCATTTAATGCACATTGGAAAGGACGGGAACCATGGGCCGGTTTCCCTGAGGTTATTTCTGATGCGATGAAAAAAACAGAGCGCTATAACACATTGAAAGATTCGGGTTGGAGTGCAAAAGATATCCAGAAAAATTTCAACACGAAAACGAAGATGACCATCTTTTCGTGGAGAGGAGATATTGATACCATGATGACTCCGCTCGACAGCATTAAATATTACAAAAAGATTTTACAAAGCGGGTTCATGTCCATGGAGCCACAAACAGGTTATGTGCGTGCATGGGTCGGAGGATTGGATTACCGTTATTTCAAATACGATCATGTGAAAGACGGTAAGCGCCAGGTTGGTTCTACCTTCAAAGCATTTCTGTACACACTTGCCATGCAGGAAGGATATTCTCCGTGTTACAAAGTTCCGAATGTTCGTGTGAGTATTCCGATGCCACCTCCTCAACCGGCATGGTCACCGGAAAATGCGGACGGAAAATACGGCGGAATTTATACATTGAAATATGGTTTGGCAGAATCTGTCAATTGCCTTTCTGCTTACCTGATGAAACAATTCGGACCGCAGGCCATGATTGATGTCTGTCGTAAAATGGGAATCACGAGCCCGATCGATGCTGTACCTTCCATTTGCCTGGGAACAAATGATGTTTCCATTTTTGAAATGGTAGCTGCCTATTCAACTTTTGCTAACAAAGGAGTCTGGACACAACCGATTTATGTTTCACGCATTGAAGACAAAAACGGAAATGTGTTACAGGAATTTGTTCCGAAGAAAGTCGAAGCTATCAGTGAAGAAACTGCATACCTGATGATCAACCTGCTTGAAGGCGTAGTTCAATTCGGAACCGGCGCACGGTTGAGAGGACAATACAAATTCACCAATGCCATGGCAGGAAAAACAGGTACTACGCAAAATCAAAGTGATGGATGGTACATGGGAATTACACCGAATCTTGTTTCAGGATGTTGGGTTGGATGCGAAGATCGCATTGTTCACTTCCGTTCGCTTGAGCTTGGACAAGGCGCGAGAACTGCGATGCCGATCTGGGCGTTGTACATGCAAAAATTGTATGCTGATCAATCACTGAATATTTTCAAAGGTGATTTTGAAAAGCCTTCTCAACCGATTTCAGTAGAACTCGATTGCGATCAGTACAAACAACCGGGAGAAGACAAGCATTCGGAAAAAGACTTTTGATGTGATGATTGGCTAATGTGATAATTAGCTAATCAGCTGATTATCGAATCAACTAATTAAAACAATGAATAAGATTGTAAAAGATTCAACCCAGGCGATACAAGGCATTCGCGATGGAATGACCATCGCACTCGGAGGTTTCGGACTGTGCGGCATTCCTGAAAATTGTATTGCAGCCCTTGTAAAATCAGGAGTAAAAAATCTCACGTGCATTTCCAACAATGCCGGCGTGGATGATTTCGGGTTGGGATTGCTCCTGCACAATCGCCAGATAAAGAAAATGATTTCATCGTATGTTGGTGAGAACGCAGAGTTTGAAAGACAAATGCTGAGCGGTGAACTGGAAGTGGATTTGATCCCGCAAGGAACATTAGCCACACGCATGCTTGCCGGCGGATACGGGATGCCCGTTATTTTCACACCTGCAGGAGTAGGAACCGAAGTCGCTATCGGAAAGGAAACCCGGAAATTCAAATTCAACGGAGAAGAAAAAGATTACCTGATGGAATATGCTTTCGAACCGGATTTTTCAATTGTGAAAGCATGGAAAGGTGATGCGTTTGGGAATTTAATTTTTCGTTTAACAGCCCGGAACTTTAGTCCGCTGGTGGCGATGGCAGGAAAAATTACGATCGCCGAAGTAGAAGAATTGGTTGAACCCGGAGAACTTGATCCGCAGCAAATTCACGTTCCCGGAATTTATGTTCACCGGATTTTTAAAGGAGAAATATTTGAGAAACGGATTGAGCAGAGAACGGTGAGGGAAAAATAATTTGATAATTCGTAAATTTGATAATTTGATAATTGAAACCAACTTTTTAACACAATGCAAACAAATAAAGAAAATATTATTGTTAGACTTACTTTTGAATTTTCTCTTGCGATTATTAAGTATACAGAAACACTTGAGGCTAAACGTAGATATAATATAGCAAATCAATTATTTCGTTCAGGAACTTCGATTGGGGCAAATGTGAGAGAAGCCCAAAATGCAGAGAGCAAAAATGATTTTATTCATAAAAAAAAATCGCAGCCAAAGAAGCAGATGAAACAGAATATTGGATTTTACTTTGTAAACATTCTGAAAATTATCCGCCTCCCGAATCATTAATTGAAAAAATAGAAGCCATCAATAAAATTATTTCAAAAATCATTTCGACTTCAAAAGCAAAGAAATAATAGTTCATCAATTATCAAATTTGCTAATCGTCAAATTATCAAATTAAAAAATGTTAGATAAAAACGGAATCGCAAAGCGGATCGCCAGGGAAATCAAAGATGGCTACTATGTAAATCTAGGAATTGGGATTCCAACGTTGTGTGCAAATTACATTCCTGCCGGGATGAACGTGGTGTTGCAATCTGAAAACGGAATCTTAGGAATGGGGCCTTTTCCTTACGAAGGTGAAGAAGATCCTGATTTGATTAATGCGGGAAAACAAACCGTCACCTTGTTGAAAGGCTCTTCCATTTTTGATTCAGCGATGAGTTTTGGAATGATCCGCGCACAAAAAGTAAACCTCACGATTCTCGGAGCGATGGAAGTCAGTGAAAACGGTGATATCGCCAACTGGAAAATTCCCGGCAAAATGGTAAAAGGAATGGGCGGAGCGATGGATCTCGTGGCCTCTGCAAAAAATATTATCGTTGCGATGCAACATGTAAACAAAGCGGGTGAATCGAAACTGCTTCCCAAGTGTTCCCTTCCTCTCACAGGAATCCGTTGTGTAAAAAAAATTGTAACCGAACTGGCTGTTCTGGATGTATTGCCACAAGGCGGATTCAGGCTGTTGGAACGCGCTCCCGGAATTTCCGTTGATGAAATAAAAAAAGCCACAGCAGGAAAGCTGGTTGTTGAAGGTGATATTCCGGAAATGAAATTGGATTGATTCATCCGATAAAAAAATTCATGGCGTCATATAAATTTTCAGTTGAGCGGAACAGTCGTCATGTAAAAAACCTTCCCTTTGTTTTTCTTTTTATCTCATTCCTAGTTCTCGGATTTTCTGTCTATAAAGATTATGGTGTCTCCTTCGATGAACCATCACAGCGGGAACTGAATGGCCTGGTCAACTACCATTACATTACACAAGGTGATTATGCTACATTAATAAACGGCAACGAAAAATACCATGGTCCTGCATTTGAAATTGCTTTGGTGCTTGCCGAAAAAGTATTCAACGTCACCGACTCCGGTGAAATCTATTTGCTCCGTCATCTTCTCACGTTTCTAAGTTTTGCATTAGGAGTATTCTTTTTTTACCTTGTATGTGTAGGTTTTTTAAAAAGTGAAATCATCGGAATCATCGGTTGCGCATGTTTGATTTTAAGCCCGCGAATTTTTGCCGAATCATTTTACAATTCAAAAGATGTCGTCTTCCTTTCATTCACGATCATTAATATTTACACAACCCTGCTTTTTGATAAACGAAAAACATTGCCTGTTCTGTTCCTTCACGCGCTTGTAACCGCTTTTGTAATTGATATCAGGGTAACAGGAATTATCATTCCGCTCATAAGTTTATTTCTACTCATCATTGATCTGTTTTTAAAAACCGAAATAAAAAGAATGAAGGTGGCGCTGATGGGATGCATCTATTTAATCGTCACCATCGGTTTTGTCATTTTATTCTGGCCTGTATTGTGGAGAAATCCGGTTCAGCATTTTATGGGTGCAGTTGCCGAGATGAGTCATTACCATTGGAAAGGACATGTGCTTTATATGGGAGAATTCATTTCAGCTGATCAATTACCCTGGCATTACATCCCCGTTTGGTTTTTCATTACAACGCCCATCGTGTATTCGATTCTTTTCTTCTCAGGTTTGCTGTTTTTCCTAAGAACCCTTTTTAAAGATGGTTTCATGCAGTTGATCCGATCAAAATTCATGATCATCAATTTAACTATCTTCTTTGCTCCGCTCTTTGCAGTCATCTTTCTCCACTCTGTCGTATATGATTCCTGGCGTCATTTGTATTTTATTTATCCGAGCTTCCTTCTTGTATCCTTGTATGGTTTTCAAAAAATACAGGAATTGATTTCAACTAAACGAATTGCTAAAATCAGTTTGTACGGAATACTGTTTGTCTCACTCATTAATACATCCTTTGCAACGATCCGGCTTCATCCGTTCGAAAATGTTTATTTCAATTCCTTTGCAGGAAAGGATATGGAAAACATAAAAAAGAAATTTGAACTGGATTATTGGGGACTGTCATATAAAGACGGGCTGAATTATATTCTCGATCACGACACCACTTCCGTTATTAAAGTTTACCCTGATAATTTTTCAGGACAAGTGAACCTCTACATCTTTCCAAAAGAAAGAAGAAAGAGGATCTTCTTCACTGAATCCGTTACAGACGCCACCTATTTCATTACGAATTTCAGATGGCACCCGGAAGGTTTCACCAATGAAAAAGAATTTTATTCCATAAAAACAGGCAATACAGAAATTCTTGCCGTGTATAAAATAACACCGGTATTTCTTTCTTTCTACAAAACCACAAAATGGCATTATTAGAAATTGTTTAAAATTTATCTTGAAATTTTTTTATGCGCCTTTTTGGCTGGGCCTTCGTCAGCGTTTCTTGCCGTAGTTAGTTCCACTATGGCTGCGAAACGCTTCCTTGTCTCGCTCAAAAATACGCCAGAAAAATTCTTACAATATAAATTTAAACAGTTTCTTAGTTTTTAAGTGCCTTCAAAAAATTTCTCTCACGCTTGGAATTACAAAGGAATCTTATGTAGATTCGCTCTCCACAGTAATGAGTCATTGGTTCGGAATTCCGAGAAAAAAAGCAGACACAAGAGTCACCGGACACCGAGCTAGTTACAGGTAACTTTCATTTCATATGTTTAATTTTTGTACTTCAATCTGACATTCGTGTGATTCCATTTCGAAAACTCTCCATCATTATATCGTGTTACAACGAAGAAAGAACTGTTCATCTTATTCTTGACAAAGTTCTGAATGTTCAATTGAAAGAGAATATTCAAAAAGAACTGATCATTGTGAATGATTGCTCAAAAGATAAAACCGGGGAAGCCATTGAAAATTATTTTCAAAATCATCCCGGAATTGATTACAAACTTTTTAATCATGAGGTGAACAAGGGAAAAGGCGCAGCTATTCATACCGGAATCACAAAAGCCACAGGAGATTATTTAATCATACAGGATGCCGATCTTGAATATGATCCGCGAGAATACAATTTATTGATTCAACCTGTATTGGATGGATTTGCCGATGTTGTATTCGGCTCCCGGTTCCTTGGAGGAAAGCCACATCGCATTTTATTTTTCTGGCATTCCATCGGAAATAAATTTCTCACCACGTTTTCAAATGCATTTACGAACCTGAATTTAACCGACATGGAAACGTGTTACAAACTGTTCCGCACAGACATCATTCAGAAAATAAATCTCAAAGAAAACCGGTTTGGCTTTGAACCTGAAGTGACAGCGAAGATTGCGAGAATTCCGAACATCCGGATTTATGAAGTCGGTATTTCATATTACGGGCGGACGTATGAAGAAGGAAAAAAAATCGGATGGAAGGATGGGTTCAGGGCTTTGTGGTGTATTTTGAAATACAATGTTTGGAGCAAATAAATAGTTTTTTTTAAATTCATTAGATGAAAGAACTTTCTGTTATCATTCCCATTTACAATGAAGAAGAAAATATTCTTCCTCTTTTCGAGCGGCTGAATAAAACTGTTTCGCAACTGAACATTGATGTGGAATATATTTTTGTAAATGATGGAAGCAAGGATCATTCAAAGGCGTTGATAAAAGAACTTTCAAAAAAAAATTCAGCTGTCCGTTTTATTGACTTCGCGCGGAACTTCGGCCACCAGATTGCTGTGACTGCAGGACTGGAACATTGTTCTGGCAAAGCAGTTGTTATTATTGATGCCGACCTGCAGGATCCGCCGGAACTCATCAGCGATCTGTATAAAAAGTGGAAAGAAGGCTTTGAAGTGGTGTATGCCAAACGCAGAGCAAGAGAAGGCGAAAATTTTCTGAAAAAATTTACAGCAAAATCATTTTACCGTATCCTCAAAAAAATTACGTCCATCAACATTCCTGTTGACACCGGGGATTTCCGCCTGATCGACAGAAAAATTGTGGATGTGCTGAAAGCAATGCCGGAACAGCAAAAATTTTTACGCGGACAAATTTCATGGATCGGTTTCCGCCAAACCTATGTTGAATATGATCGTGATGCGCGTAATGCAGGCAAGACCGGATACACGTACAAAAAAATGATTCGTTTTGCGCTGGACGGAATCACTTCCTTTTCAAATCTGCCTCTCAAGTTTGCAACCGTTGCCGGTTTTTTTGTTTCCGGAATTACTTTTTTGATGATCCTCTATGCATTGTATTCACGTTTCATTTCCAAAGATTATGTTCCCGGATGGACTTCGCTGATGCTGGCCGTTTTATTTATCGGCGGCGTACAATTGATCAGCATTGGAATTATCGGTGAATACATCAGCCGGCTAAGTGCAAATATTCGTAACCGTCCTTTGTATATTATTAATGAAACGAATATAGATTCCTGACCGGCAGATCTACATGCATCCTTCAGACTGATGATGAAAGAAAAATTTCAATTCAAATTTGACAGGAATACATTTTTCTATCTTCTCCTTTTCATTTTGTATGTTTTTTTAATGCCTCGTTCCGGTCACGAATGGGATATGCACTGTTGGCTTGAATGGACAAAAAATATCTATACGAATGGATTAGCCGGAGTTTACAGAAATTACGAACACACGACCGATTATTTACCGCTCTATCACTATTTTCTATTTGCATTTGCAAAATTCCAGGGAAGTATCACTAACATCGAAAAGAACATTCATTACCTGAAATTAATTACGTTGCTCTTTGATTTTATCGGGGGATTCTTTTTCGTGCGATTGATTCGTGAACACTATAAAGACGCAAACAAACTTCTCCTGTATTCCCTTCTACTCTTTCTGAACATCGCATATTTTTATAACACGCTAATATGGGGTCAAGTCGACGGCATCATGACTACCTTAATTTTTATCTCCCTGTTCTATGCTATCAAAGAAAGAATATTGACATCTCTCATCTTTATTGTATTGGCATTGAACTTTAAACTTCAATCCATCATTTTCCTTCCATTAATACTGTTAATCTTGTTGCCTTCCATCATCGGAAAATTTTCATTGAAAAATTTATTTACCTGGTTACTGATCCCTTCTTTATTACAAATCATTATTGTCTTACCTTTTGTATTCGCCGGAAATTTTGATAACGTATGGAAAGTGGCTATGAATTCCATCGGGAAGAGTCCTGTCATTTCCATATATGCCGACAACATGTGGTACTGGCTTATCAGGGGTGACCTGAAAACAATACATGATACCGGAACATATTTAGTATTGAGTTATAAAAACTGGGGACTGTTGCTCTTTTTTGCAACCAGTTTTATTGCTCTTTTGCCTTTACTGATTAATACTTATTCCATCTTCGTACAAAAATCAAAAGAAAAAATTGCATCGGAGAAAATACTATTAACAGCGGCATTGCTGCCGTTGATATTCTTCTTCTTTAATACTGAAATGCACGAACGGTATTCGCATCCTGCAATCATACTGGTGGCAACCTATTCAATCCTGACGAAAAGATTTGTGCCTTACATTTTTATAAGTGTCGCCTATGTTTTAAATCTTGAAGCCGTATTAAAATATTTAGCGCTGAATACATATTCGACATTGGTATTTGATCCGCGCTTTGTGGCGGGATTGTTTTTAGCAACCATTCTCCTTCTTTTTCACGATCTATTTACTATTTATGGAAAAATAAAATTTGTACGTTCCGGTCAGGATTACCGCCCTATTAAAAGTTAAGTAGTCTGTATGAAAAAAACAGTTAAAATATTTATCATCTTATTCCTGCTGTTTGAAATCGTTTTTTCTTTCAAACGTCATTTCTATTTTCCTGTAGACGGGGACTTGCCGTCAATCGTAGCGCCACATAAAAATTACCAACCTGTTTTGCAAGACCCTTTTGGATTAAATGTTTTACTGCACGATTCTGTTTATGCCGCGCCGAATCGTTTTTTTCCTCATTGGTTCATGTGGTCCTATTTTAATAACGTTCCATTCTTGTTGCAACATTTTGTTTCACCGGTAAACAGCATTTACTATTCATGTGCGATGGCAAAAATAATCATCCAGTTTTTTTTACTCTACCTTTTCTCAATATACATAACGGGTAAAAAAAGATTTTGGAATTTCGAATCGTTACTGGTCATGGCTTTTTTAATTCCTCTCTTCCAGATCTTTGGTTACAACGATGCGATGGGAATTATCGACCATTCTATTACATACACTTTTTTTTATGCCTTTGCATTAAGCCTGATCGTATTTTTTTTATTCCCGTTTTTCCTGCTATGGTTTTACAAGATTGAAATCAGAAAGTATACAGCCATTAGCTTATTGTTTCTCGCCATTGTTACGTCCTTGAATGGTCCTTTAAACGCGCCGGTCATTTTACTTATTTGCCCGCTGGTTATCATAAATTATTTCTTTCAAAATTGGAAACAACATACTCAACTTAAATTGTTGGATAGAATTTCAATGTCCGTAAAAAATATTCCGCCTGTTGTACTCGTTGGCATGGGGTTCTCAATACTAACTTGTGTTTATTCATTATACATCGGCAGAAATAATTCAGAAAATCTTTGGGAAAGCATTCCCGTAAATGAACGGTATTCCAGACTGTGGACAGGATTTTACGATCAATTTACCAGGAAACTCGGCCCCGCCTTTTTACTGGGGGTCATCCTAATAAATAAGGTGATCATAAAAAAACACTTCGATGAGACCGGAAAAAAAATACTGAGCATCCTGAAATGGTTTTTTGTTCTCACCATCATTTATATTTTACTTTTGCCGATTGGAGGTTACAGGCCCTATCGGCCGAATATTATTCGACACGATACAATTTTGCCTGTGACGCTCGGACTTATTCTATTGTACGGTATCTCGACCTATCATGTCTACAAAAGGATAACCCTTAACCGGAAAAAGATATATTGCACCATCATCATACTCGTAACAGTAATTTTTATCAATGCTGATACAGATTACAGAAAATACAACGCATGTGAAAGAGCCGCGCTTGAAAAACTATCGCAATCACCTGATAAAATAGTTTTCCTTGACAGCGATTGCTCCATCTTGTCATGGGAAAAAATAACTGATTACCACGACTCTGAAATTAAAACAGAATTGTTGTATCATTGGAATGTCATTAAAGAAAGAAAATTATTTTACCAAAAATCGAAGAATTGAAGTTTGAAAAGATGAGCTTAAGTAAGAGACCTGTATTCCTGTATATCATTCTTATTTTTTTCGGGCTATTGTATGCTGATATTTCTCTGGTTAACCATTACAATTTCCGCACGAGCGCTTTCGATCTTGGAATTTACAACAATTCCATGTATGATTATGCGCACTTCCGGATCAACCAGGATCCATTGCTTCTTCAAAATGTAGGGAATCTTTTAGCAGATCATTTTGAATTATTGCCAATGATTTTTTCACCGTTATATTTTATTTTTGGAAGCTATACATTGTTGCTCATTCAGATTGCCGCCATTTTATTTGGAGGCTTGGGAATCTACCGGATTTTTGAAAAACGTTTTTCGAACCCTTTAATTCCGATGCTTGCTCTCATCCATTTCTTCGGCATGTGGGGTATCTATTCGGCACTTGCATTTGATTACCACAACAACGTGGTGGGAGCCATGTTTGTCCCATGGATTTTTTATTATTACGATCAGAAAAAATTCAGACACGCTGCTGTCTTTTTTACACTCCTTGTTATCAGCAAAGAAAACATGGCATTATGGGCGGGCTTTATTTCCATCGGATTACTTCTTCTCAACTATAAAGATAAAGACAAAAGGAAATTTGCTTTCCTCTCATCATGTACGGCATTTATTTATTTCATTGTCGTTGTTAGCTGGATCATGCCGTCATTGTCACATTACAACGGGCAATATTTTCATAATGACTTTGGTTCGCTGGGCAGGAACTTCGGGGAGGTCATCGTAAATATCATCAAGCATCCTCAAAAAACATTTACTCTGTTGTTTGAAAACAATCCGAATGATCCGAAATCGTATGGAATAAAAGCGGAATTGCATTATGCTGTTTTGCTTTCCGGAGGATTTGCATTGTTAGCTCAACCGAAATATCTTTTTATGTTATTGCCCATTTTCGGACAAAAATTATTCAACGATGATTACTTACGTTGGGGAATTAATGCGCAATACTCCATTGAGTTTGCACCGATATTGACGTTTGCTTTGTTTACCTGGCTTGCAAATAATTTTGAAGGACGCAAACAATTTTATTTAGCTCTCCTTGTTACTGGACTTGCATTTGCATCAACAGCGAATACATACGATTGGCCCGTATCAGCTAACTACGGAGGCGATCGCAGGCAATTTTATAAACTCAACCACTATAAGAAAGGATATAATGTTCCGAAGATTTATGAAGCATTGAAATTAATTCCCGGTGATGCGCGTGTAAGCGCACAAACGCTGTTGGTGCCTCATCTTGCTTTCAGAAATTACATACGGCTGTATCCAAGAATAGATGATGCAAACTACATTGCTCTTGTTGACTGTGAAGACATTTACCCGATGACGAAGGAAGACTATAAAACAAAAAGAGAAGAACTTCTTGAGTCAAAAGAGTGGCAAAAAATTTATGATGAAGACGGAATTCTTGTGTTGAAACGAATCAGTGAAGGAAATTAATTCATAGAAATGCTGAAGAAAGAATATTTGAATTCCAAATTCACATCATCATTTTTTGTTCGCCTCATTGTTCTTATTCTGGTTGCGAATTTTTTTATGAATCACAGGTGGACTCACAATAACATTATTGCTTCCGATACTTTTTCTTATTACGCATATCTTCCTTCCTTTTTTCTCCGGCATGATGTGACGCTTCAGTTCCTGGATTATGATCATCAAACCAAATTTAATGAACTTTGGTATTCAACTTCTGATAAAGGTGTGCGTTTTACAAAAATGTCAATGGGTTGGTCGATGATGAATCTGCCTTTCTTTATTGCGGCACATCTTTGTGCAAAAATTTTTAATTACTCGGCTGATGGCTTTTCATTGCCATACCAGGCCGCTATTTGTCTTGCAACACTTTTTTACGTGTGTATTGCTTTATTCCTTTTGAGAAAATTATTGCTGATGTATTTTTCTGATACTGTTGTATCGCTTTCACTTATCACGATTATGTTTGCAACGAACCTTTATCACTACACTGTTTTTGAGCCCGGCATGACACATCCATTGAGCTTTTTTCTTTTCACCTGTTTCTTATGGATGACAATCAAATGGCACAAAAGAATAACAATCAGAAATTCCATATTACTTGGTTTACTTACGGGATTAATTGGAATCACACGCTCAACCAATATTCTTGTTGTACTGGTTTTTATTTTTTATGACGTAAGCGAATGGAAAAGTCTGAAGAAAAAAATCCGGCTCATCAGCTCCCATTTTTTATTTTTATTATTGATTCCAGTTTCTGGTTTCATCCTGTTCATTCCACAATTTATCTATTGGAAATTGGTATCGGGAAATTATATTTTCTACTCATATACGGATGAACATTTTTTCTTTCATCATCCACATATCCTGGATGGACTAATCGGTTTCCGTAAAGGCTGGTTGCTTTATACACCTCTCATGTTTTTCGCTTTGATCGGTTTGTTTGTTGGAGGGAAAGCAAAAGAATGGTCATTTGGAGTAAAGTTATTTACCATACTTAACATTTTTATTATTTTCAGTTGGTGGTGCTGGTGGTATGGTGGAAGTTTTGGCGGTCGTTCATTTATTGAATCGTATGCGTTGCTGAGTATTCCCTTGTCAGCCTTTTTCAGTTATGTCAAGTCCAGCCGATCGGCTTTTGCGATTACTTCTGTCGTGACCTTTTTATTTATCTTCCTGAACCTGTATCAAACCGTTCAATATAAACACGGCGTAATCCATTACGATTCAATGACGAAGAATGCCTACACTGCTGTTTTTTTGAAAGGAAGCAAACCGGATAATTTTTCTTCCTTAATTTGCCATCCCGATTACTACCATGCAAAACTCGGTATCCCGGAAAGAGGTGATTGTGTCTTGCATGATCATACGAATCCGTAAAATTCATCACCTTTGACAATCAATTTTTGACACCATGACCTTATTCAAATCGAAGTCTTTATTAACCACGTGTTTTCTTGCTGTGTTAATCACGTTTTTGTTCTTTAAAAGTCCACGTCAGAGCAAGGATAAATTCTTCGTGCATGAACTCCAATGGGACGTATTTTCATATTACATGTATTTGCCTTTTACATTTATTTACCACGATGCCGGCATGAAAGACCGGCATGTGGTTGAAAATATTTTTAAGAAATACAATCTTCCCGGCACCTATTACCAGGCGTATGAGCTTGAAAATGGAAACTATACTCCGAACTATACGATGGGTTTTGCATTGTTGTGGTCGCCATTCTTTTTCATCGGACATACTTGGGCGAAAGCAGGTGGTTATCCGGTTGACGGCTGGTCGTTTCCTTATCAATTTAGTATTTCCATAGGCGTTCTCTTTTACATTTTGCTTGGATTGTTTTTTCTAAGAAAGTTATTGCTGCGTTTTTTTTCGGAGCAAGTCACATCATTGGTCCTGTTACTAATGGTTTTGGGAACAAATTATTTTCATGAGACCTTCAATGATTTCATGCAGCCGCATGCCCAGATATTTACAGGCTATTGCATGCTGCTTTACTATACCGTCCGATGGCATGAAGAGCAGAAGAAGAAATACATGATGATTGCAGGATTTGTCATGGGCATCATGGTGCTTGCACGCCCGAGCGAAATATTATGCATTCTTATTCCGCTGTTGTGGCATGTGTATGATAAGGAATCACTGCGAAGAAAAATCGAAACAGTACGCACACATCTTCCTCAAATTGCATTGCTGGTTGCATTTGCATTCATTCCTTTTATCCCGCAAATGATTTACTGGAAATACATCACAGGCTCATGGATATTTTTCAGTTACCAGCATACCGAAGGGTTTGATTTTTTACAGCCGCATATTTTTAAAGTGCTTTTCAGCTTTAAGAAAAGCTGGCTCGTTTATACTCCAATTATTATTTTTCCAATCATCGGTATTTTTTTGTTAAAAAAATACAACAAACAAATTTTTTTCGCTGTTCTCATTTTCTTTCTTGCAAATTTTTATCTTCTATCAAGTTGGGCGGCCTGGTGGAACGGAGGAAGTTTTGGCATGCGCTATTTTGTCGACTCTTATCCTGTGATGGCAATCGGCTTCGGCTACTTTCTTGTTGACATTCAAAAAAGGAAATGGTTTTTGAAAATGATTTTATATCCGTTGATGGTTTTATTTACAGCATTGAATCTTTTTCAAACATGGCAATATGTGTATTCGATTATCCCGGAAGACCGGATGACTTCAGCCTACTATAAAGCCATCTTCCTGAAAACAAAAGTATCGGATGAGAAACGAAAACTGATGGAAGTGGAACGTTCATACAGCGGCAGTGAAGAATTTAAAAACACCGGTGAATACCGGCATCGCACCGTTGGTCATTTTGACTTTGACAATGTAAACTCTGAACTTTTTGATGAATCAAAACTGGACACCGTGGAACGTTTTAGCGGAACGCATTCCTATAAAATGACAGGTAATGATGAGTGGGGCCCGTTGTATAAAATTCAATACGACCAGATTGTTCCTAAAGACAGGGATCATGCTTGGTTAAAGATAACGGTGAAATATTATACAGAGGATGATATCAAGGACAACCCTGCCAGCTTAGTGGTTAACATGCCGCATAAAAAATACAATTTGAAATACCGTGCTGTCGATTTTGAAAGGTATCCGTCTAAGAAAGGAGAATGGAACACACTTGAGTTTGACTACATGACACCGTATCCATATTCACAGCAGGATCATTTTGATATTTACCTCTGGCATCGCGGAAAGAAAACTATTTGGTTCGATGATTTTCAAGTTGAGGCATACCTGAAAAAATAAGCGGCGATTGATCCATCAGGATTTGGAAAGCTCAAATTCAATGTCATCAATAAAAAAATCCTCTTTCGATTTATTCCATACGTAAATGGAAAGTTCACAATGATCTTTGTTAATGTCTGTCAGTAAGTTGATTCTGTTAATGACATGATACCAATCACCCGATTTTGTAAAGAACTTATCGAATTCCAGCAGTTCATAGAATTTATTCTGTTTTTCTACCACATCGTAAATCGCAATAACCAAATATGTTTCATGCAAAGATTTTTGCGACTTTACCCATATTCCCGCATCAATAAATGGTAGCGGCCAGTCATTTATTGCCATTAGCGGCTTTTTAAAATTTCCACAAAATTCCGAACTACTCTGTACATTCAAACAATAATTTCCACCATGACTTTCCTCTTTCACCAGGAAACCAGCGTAAAGTTCAGACCACCCGTCAAATGATTCAAAATCCAATTTATAATAGTTATTATTGTGCGCTGCATTCCTATTATCAGAGCATCCAAGAAACATGAAAATAAAAATAAGGAATGCGCCTTTAATTACCTTGTTTTTTGTAGTATAAATCATTTAGTTTTTTCTGTGACTCCATGCAGCAACACACAAACATACTTAAGAATGAATCAATCCCAAAGATTTTTTATTTTTTTTTAACCGCACTGATTATTTTTTTCAGATGGAATTTAATTGGAAAGTCCTCGTATGATTTTGAACTATTTACGGAAACATGGTATGATCACATTCGTTTTTTCGGTGGACTAGAGGCATTCGGATATACATTTGCTAACTATCCGCCCCTGTACCTGCATTTTATTTCCCTTATCGCCTTGCTTCCGATTAAGAAAATAATTGCCATCAAGCTCATCAATTATCCATTTGAATTAATTCTCGCTTATTTTTCATTTAAAATATTTCGCCTGAGCTTTTCCCTTCAGAAAGCATTAACAGGAGCCTTCCTTGTTTTGCTTATCCCGACCTTGATAATGAATGGCTCATGGTGGGGCCAGTGCGATGTAATATATACTTCCATGCTTGTTGCTTCAATTTATTATTTAATGACGAATAAAAATAATATTGCCTTTGTTTTCCTGTCAATTGCTTTTTGCTTTAAGATTCAAACAATTTTTATTGCTCTTCCATTCTGTATTCTGATTTTTGAAAAACCAGTACGGGCAATTTACCTGCTACTCATGATTCCAACAGCATACCTGATAACCTGCCTTCCATCCATTCTTCTTGGCAGGAACCTATTGGATATTTTGCAAATATACCGAGGACAAGCTGAAGGGCATACCATATTAGATGAAAACTTTCCAGGAGTTTACTGGCTTTTTACCGACGTCTACAAGCCAGCGGCCAGTTGGTTTGCCAACGCAGGAATAATATTTACATTTCTTTTATTGATTTCAATAGCTCTTGGTGTTAGCATTAAAAACAATCGCCCAAAAAACCAACCGGCTTTGATTTTAAAAGCATCCTTCCTGTCAGTTCTACTTATACCTTATTTCCTTCCTTTTATGCATGATCGCTATTTTTTCCCTGCTGATATTTTTTCATTTTTGTTTGCATTTCACAACTTCAAAAAATATTTTCCTATTTTATTTCTCGTGATTTTGACTTCACTAAACTCCTATTTCCGTTTTTTACTTGGGACAAATTTTGATCATTACTCCCTCTTATCGGGACTACTTCTTTTAATAATTTTGTTTGTTATAATAGATTTTTTAAAGGAACAACATAAAGAAAGGAAAATAACTATTCCGGGATTCAATACTCAAAAAACAGTATCAAAACAATAAACCAGACTGCTATTAGGGATTCGCAACTATTTAAAATAATGAAAAATAAATTTCTTCTTCAATTCTTCTTTTTCCTTGCGCTCTTATGTGGCATGTTTGTCTACCTGAAAGTCTTTGAAGTCCTTAAAAAAAGACCTGAGTCAACCCATGTCTGGGCACAGTGTGACCGTGCGTCCGTTGCTCGTAACTATGCCGAAGAAAGTATGAATTTTTTTCTTCCACGCGTCAATGAAACACACGAGCACACAGGCATTACCGGTTTGGAATTCCCATTTATGAATTATTCCGCGGCAGTATGCTACAAGTTATTTGGCTTTAATGAACTCTGGTATCGCCTGTTGATGTTGATTGTGTTTTCGTCTGGAGCGATGGCGGCATTCCTGATGGCAGAAAAATTTCTGAAAAACCTGCTGCTTTCCGCAAGCATTACAATGGCCTGGCTGTTGTCGCCAATATTGCTGTTCTATGTTCCGAATTTTATTCCTGATACAGCAAGTCTTGGCTTTATTTTACTCGCCTGGTACTTCTTTTTTCAACACATTCAATCATCCGGGAATAAAAACCTCACCGCCTTTTTTATTACATCCACTCTTTCCTGCCTGATCAAAATAACCTCTTCTATCAGCCTTCTTGTCATGCTATGCCTCGTTATTATTGATCAGTTGAAATTGTTGGACAAAACGAAATCTCATATTATTCCCCGAAAAAAACAACTGACGATTTCAATTATTTTATCCTTTATAATGGTGGCTGCCTGGTACAAATATGCCGGCTGGATCAGCGACAAGTACAAAATGCACGTTTTTTTAATGAGCCCCAATCGTGTGCATAACATGGAAGAATTTCATATCGTTTTAAAAAGCATTAAGGATCTGTGGTTCCCGTTTTATTACCACTCATATGTTTACAAAGCCATGCTCTGGAGTGGAATTGTTTTATTGACTCTTTCATTTAAGGCAAACCGGTTATTGTTATTTGCCACCCTTGGCTTATGGATCGGAAATGCTTCGTTTGTTTACTTCATGCTTGGGCAATTCCGTTATCATGATTATTATATCATCACACTACTCCCGGGAGTGTTGTTTTTATTTATTTCTGCCGCAGATTCAATCAAGCAATTACGTCCGTACAAATGGATCCCACATTTACTATCTCTTCCCTTTATATTTCTCATTTTTCATTCTGCAAAATATTCAAGAGATCATCTTGAGTATCGCTACAACAAAGACGGATGGCTTTATGGAACAAATAAATTTTCTACGTTATATTCCATTGAGCCCTATTTGCGTAGTATCGGTGTTGAAAGAATGGACAAGGTCGTTTCCCTTTACGATGAAAGCCCCAACATTTCCTTATATCTAATGAATGTAAAAGGATGGCGGAACCAGACAGAAGACTCTGATGAAAATATTATTCAGAATATTAAAAGTGGGGCCTCATATCTAATCGTGAATGACAGCACAGCATTATCAAGGGAAAAACTGCAGCCCTATTTTAAAAATAAAATCGGGCAATATAAAAACGTTTCTGTTTTTAAACTTTAGTTGGCAACGGAAATTGAAAGATCATCAAACCACACTGTTTCTTTACCTTCGTTATACGGATATATGACCAGCGTGTAATCTGGCCCGTTAAAAAAAGGAAGATTTATTTCAAATCGAATCTCCGTCCAATCATTCGCCTTAGAAATATAATCCTTTATTGAAGTCCCATTCCTAAAAATATTTTTAGCATCTGAATCAACAGCGCAAACTATACTAGCACTTGTTTTAATGTCCATTGTTTTTACCCAGACACGAATGGAAATTTTTTCCACTGGTTTGTCGGATATATCAACCAATTTCATTTTAAAAGTCAAACCATATGGATTGCTCGAATCGGTTCGCAAGCATTTTTTTCCGCTGTGCGCGCTTTCGGTGACCAGGGTCGGATGAGATGCGTATCCTGCAACATCATCGTATGAGATCTCAATTCCTTTATTGGAATCAGAGCCACAGGAACAAAATGTAATAACGAATATTGTAATTACAGAAAATAAAATTGTTCTATTCATCGTAGTTAATTTAAGTTACAAATATAATTTCTTCAATTTAAGAGATTCCCTTTAGCCATGTTTTCAGTAATTCAATTTCTTTTCCGTCCACAAACCCTTCTTCCACCATCATCGCATAACACCTCATCATATTCTCCGCAATATTCGTTACTCCGCTTTTCAAATCCAAATCTTCGAGCTTTTTACAAATGGTGGCATTGTGAAGATAGCCGGGAATTTCATCTTCAAAATCCTTGAGAAGATTGTGTTCATTCCGTTCCTGCCACACATCGGCCTCGTGAAATAAAACACTCCAGCCACACGTCCATGCAATACGTTGCGCGATAAAACTCCGCCATATATCTGTCATGCGAAAACTGCAATACGAAGGAAGATACAAAAGAGGAAATGCTTCCTTTTCCCAAACCGTATTTTGCGAATTGAACGGACACCATACTCCTTCGCTTAAAATAACAGGTTTATTTTTTTTAAAGTTGAACGGAAGTTTCATAGTCATCCTGTAGACAGCATCCACATCCGGATTCTCATCTGCCAATCCCTGCATGATTGGTATTTGGCAGTTGGTATTTGGTATTCCAGATCCGCTTTCAGATAGACTCGCCTTTGGCGGGCACTGATTCCTGATCTCTTCCAACAGAAAACCACGCGGCCAAATATTTTCGCTTGTAAAATATTGATAGGCGTTCGCCCATCCCTTTTCTTCAATGACACGCGCGTCCTTTGTATCGAAAGTCTTCTTCCAAAAATTCTCTTTAGGAAAATTGTCGTCATCGGTTTCGATGATGTAATTTTTTTCTTTTGCAAGAAGGTAGCCGATATTTTTTCTTGCATAATGTTTTTCAGGAAGAATCTTGGCAAGCTTGAATGGAAGTTTTCGTTGTTCTTCAATACTTAGAAAACGACAACCATCGAGTTGAAATTTTTCGGGAGAAGAAACATCTCCGACTACGATAAATTCTGTTCCAAGGTTCTTGCATTTCTCCGCATACATTTTCATCGCTGCATTGGGAGCAGCAATTGAAGTAATAATAAGTGAAGAATTCTGAAATAAATTATTCATCGTCAAGCCACAAAGAAAAGAATTAAACAGAGATTTTTGAGTTGTCATTTTGAAACCGCAAAGAACGTTGAGAAATCGCTGAGATACGCAGAGAAAAAAATTGGTAAACCCTTTGCGATTCTTTGCGTCAACTTTGCGTCCTCTGCGGTTTTATTTTATCAATACGAATTAAAGTGAGATTGACCGAAACGTAATCCGAAGCAGGAAGTAATAGAATAAAACAGCAAATGAATTTTTGATGGCACTTTCAGAAACCCGTGGTGACGGCACTTTGTAACGGATCGGAATTTCTACCTGGTTATATTTCCGCAAAAGGTAACGCAGTTCTGTTTGATAAAAATGTGCTGTTGATTTCAACTCGTAGTTTGAAAATTTTTCAACCACCGGTTTTGTAAACCCCTGATAACCACTTGTCATGTCTTTCAATTTTGTTCCGAGCAACAAATTGGAAAGAATGGTTCCTCCTTTTGATAACCATTTTCTTTTGAACGGTGAATCATCCATAGAGCCACCTGTTACAAAACGACTTCCGAACACACATTCAAATCCTTCATTCAAACAGGTTAAAAATTCCGGCAACAACTTCGGA
This sequence comes from Bacteroidota bacterium, assembly GCA_043787975.1. Lineage (GTDB taxonomy): Bacteria > Bacteroidota > Bacteroidia > AKYH767-A > 2013-40CM-41-45 > JAPLDA01. The sequence continues at coordinate 2,341 of JAYVUK010000089.1, read as the reverse complement.
TCGTGAGAAAGACCCGCGTCCATTTCAATCATATAATCATGATTATTTTTCAATGCTTCTTTGTATCCACGAATGTAAGCATCCACTACGTTTCTGTTTTCAGGAGACCATACCGTGACAAATCTCGAATCTTCTGTTGAAAGCCGGTTGCACAGCTCACGTGTTTTGTCTTTTGAAACGGTGTCAACAACCAAATAAATTTTACCGGATCCGATTGTATCGATTGCTTTTTTCAATTCGCCGGTAAACGAATTAAAATCCGGTTCTTCATTTGCCATCGGAACCACAAGGGCCCAGTTCATTTTTTCAAACATAGTAGAATAGAAGTTGGAAATTAGAAATTGGAAGTTGGCTTACCCGCTTCCGGTTTAATACTACTTAGTCCTTTGGGAATAGCGTCAATCAATCGCTTAGTGTATTCTGTTTTGGGATTGAAATAAATCTCATCTGCATCACCCATCTCTTCAATCTTTCCTTTGTTCATCACCACAATCCTGTCGCTCATAAATTTTACAACAGAAAGATCATGCGAAATAAAAATGTAGGTGAAGTTAAAATCTCTTTTCAATTCATTTAAAAGATTTAAGACTTGCGCCTGTATGGAAACATCCAATGCTGAAACCGATTCATCGCAAATAATAAACTGCGGATGCAATGCCAGAGCGCGCGCTATGCAAATCCGTTGGCGCTGTCCTCCGCTGAACTCATGCGGATAACGATGGTAATGTTCTGCTTTCATATTTACCCGTAAAAGAAGTTCCATTACTTTTTCTTTCCGCCGTTGATCATTGTCATAAAGCTCATGAACCTTCATCGGTTCAAAAATGGCTTCACCAATGCTCATGCGCGGGTTTAAGGATGAATACGGATCCTGGAAAATAACCTGGATGTGTTTTCGCATCTTACGCAACTCTTTTCCTTCAAGCGTTGCAAAATCTTTTCCTTTAAAAATTATATGCCCGGAAGTTGGTTCAATGAGACGGATGATGGTTCTTCCCAATGTTGTTTTCCCACAGCCGCTTTCGCCTACCAATCCCAATGTTTCACCGGGATATACATCAAAACTTACATCATCCACGGCTTTTACATGATCAGTTACCCTTCCGAAAATTCCTTTACGAACCGGGAAATATGTTCTGACATTTTTTAGTTGAAGAATCGGTTGTTGCGAATAAAGTTGTTGATGACGTTGCGAAGTTTCTTCTTTTGTTAAAACGTAATTGCTTATTGTTTCATCCACTGATTTTCCCGCCTCCTGCGAGACTCGCCCCTGGCGGTTAATCTCGGTAAATGTTCCATCCACTTCTTCCTTCATAAAATCAGAGACAACGGGAAGCACGCGCAATCTTTTTTCAAGCGGAGGACGACAAGCCAACAATCCTTTTGTGTATGGATGTTTCGGATTGGAAAAAATTTCAGCAATCGTTCCCTGCTCCACAATTTTTCCTTTGTACATCACCATTACTCTATCAGCAAGTTCTGCAACGACTCCAAGATCATGAGTGATGAACAGTAATCCCATTCCCGTTTCACGCTGCAGTTGCTTCATCAGTTCAAGAATGGTTGCCTGCACGGTGACATCAAGTGCGGTCGTTGGTTCATCCGCAATCAGCAGCGAAGGATCACAACTCATCGCCATGGCAATCATCACGCGTTGTTTTTGTCCGCCGCTGAGTTGATGTGGATAGCTGTCGAACAGTTGTGCCGCTCTCGGAAGTTTTACTTTTTCAAAAAGTGAAATGGTTTTTTCTCTTGCTTTTTTCTTCGTCCCGAGTTCTCGGGATTTGTGAAGTATCAATGCTTCTGCAACCTGGTTTCCGCATGTAAAAACAGGATTGAGCGAAGTCATCGGTTCCTGGAAAATCATGGCGATCTCATTGCCGCGATAACTCCTGATTTCCTTATCAGACAACTTCAGCAAATCAACGGATGAATTTTCCTTCGAATGAAAAATGATTTCTCCTCCAGAAATTTTCCCGGGAGTTGAAACCAATCGCATGATGGAAAGTGCTGTCACCGATTTCCCCGAACCGGATTCTCCTACAACTCCAACCGTTTCACCTTTGCTAATAGTGAAACTAATATCATCCACCGCTTTTATCAGCGCATCTTCCGTCTGGAATTCGGTGGAAAGATTTTTTATTTCGAGAAGAGAAGACATTTCTGAATGATGAACGAAGTTGTGACCTGTTCAAATATACTTCTAAAGTTTAACCGGGGAAATTAAGAATTCGCAAAAATCGGTAATGGGTCAGTTTCATAAAACTTTTCACGCAGGGAACGCTGAGTTGCAGAGAACGCTGAGAAATGATAAAATTGATACCCTCAGCGACCTCTGCTT
>JAYVUK010000088.1:0-7852 GCA_043787975.1 Bacteroidota bacterium | reverse complement strand
GTGGTCAGTTTGCTCCGAAATCCAGTGGTCAGTTTGGAGCGAAAACCAGTGGTCAATTTATCCCGAAATCAGGTGGTCAACTTGAGCGAAATTTCCAATCTATCTGTCATTTTGAATAGGGGGAATAAAAAAGTGGGTTTCACCTATCCGAAGTGTCAGGAAACCCGCGAAGGAAACCCTCGAAACGAAATATGGCTACGCCCACTTTTGTGTGAACGCAATCCAGTATTCTTCGTTTCGATTTGTAAATAATTTCGCGGGTTATTTTGACTCAACGGAATCTGAAGCGTAATATTAGTATGTGACTATCTCTTTACATGGATTCGTTTTAGAATGGTAACAAGGATTGATTTTTATGAATTGTCTTAGTCAGAATCATCCGGTGATAACTCCAACGCCTTTATGTTTCCAATTGCACTGCCGGCGATGCCTTTTATGGAGCCGTACATGTTCGTGGTATTGACCAGCACTTTTTGAATTTGCTTTTCTCGTTGCTTCCAAATGGATTCCATTGCACGTTTCTCCTTGGTCATGTCGGTCTGCATTTGTGAGAATCCTTCAACAATCGCTTCCACCTGCATTCTAAATTCTTGACCTGTCAAGAATGAGTATAGCAATTCCATTTTACCACCCTTTCCTTCTTGGGCAACAACGGCATTATCAAGTAAGATTACTGATTCTCTTAAAACATAACAGAGTCCTTTAAATTCTTCGAATGAACATATCCATATTCCTTGCATCTGGCTGACACGTTGCACTTCCTTTGGATAGGAATCAACGACCATCACTCCAAATGTGGCAGCTTTTTCGCGCATATCCATTTTAAACTTATCGACCCAGACTGCCTGAAAATCTTTCGCCCGTTTACTCTCATAATAAATGGAACCGCAGTTTTGTTTTGTTCTTGTATTAACAATCTGGAGTGAATCTCCTCCACGGACACCTTTCTTGATTTCTTGGATTGAATCAAGAGGAAAATTAGTGCGGAGAAATTCCTCTATAGCCAGCTCCTGCACCTCGCCTTGAGTCTGCATTGAAATTTGCTCAGCCTTTTTCTGAGCATCCTTCAATTGCTCCTTCAATTGGTCTATGACATGCTCCTTTTCAGAAATCTTTAACTGAGTTTTGTCTTCGATGTCTTTTCTGATTTTTCTTTTTTCTTCCTCAAGTTTTTGAGTTAGCTTTTCTTCAGCCTCGGCTTCGATTTTTTCTTTTTGTTCCTGAGACTCTCTTTTTAATTTTGAATAATCCGCCTTTAGTTTATTATGGTCTTTAGATTCTTTTATTTTTTCCTGAAGTTGTTCCTGGATGGAGTTCAGTTCTCCGGACTTTTCTTCCGTAACCTGGTCACGGATTCTTTTTTCAAGTTTTGATTTTTCAGAAGCCAGTTTTGTAGTCACACCTTTTTCAATTGATTCCTGCAACTGTAACTTCATTTTTTCAACTTCCTTTTTTTCGTTTTTCACTTCGGAGTATTTTTTGTCAAACTCCTTCTGCGCTTCCTCCTGAAGTTGATGGTAGAGGATGTCATTCACGTTTATCTCCGTATCGCATTGGGGGCACCGGACATACTTGGTCTCTTGATGTTTGGTTTCTTGGTGTTTGATTTCTTGTTTCATTTTCGCGGGTTTTAAGGGTTATGATTATTTATTCTTAGGTCGGCTTTTCTTTTTAGCTTTCTTGCCGGCTCCTTGTGGTTTGGGTCTGCTTTTCTTCTTTTTTGCTTTGGAAGGATGTTCCTCCGTAACAAAATCAACCATTCGTTTAGCCAGCTGATTAAAGTCAAGGGGTTCTTTATTTTTACCTTTTGCCATATGGGGGACAAAGATATGGCGACCTAACCCGCATTCAAAATGTGAAAAGATTCAAAATGAGTCACTACCCTCTGATTCAAGGATTTTTCTCATTTAAAAGAATGCCGTACGTTTGCAGCCTTATTCAACAGATGGAAAAAAATCCCCTTTCAAACCGTATCAACACGCTTTCAGAAAGCCAGACTATTGGAATGTCAAAACTGAGTCGTGAACTGTCAGCAAAAGGAATCGATGTCATTAACCTGAGTCTCGGTGAACCAGACTTCATCACACCTGAACACATCCGTGAAGCTGCAAAAAAAGCCATTGATGACGGCTATACGCACTACAGTCCTATTTCTGGATTTGCTGAATTGCGAAAAGCGGTTTCAGAAAAGTTCAAACGCGAAAATAATCTCACGTATGCCCCCGACCAGATCGTTATTTCAACCGGCGCCAAGCAATCGATTGCCAACGTCATTCTAAGTTTGATCAATCCGGGTGATGAAGTAATTATTCCTATGCCGTATTGGGTGAGTTACATTGAAGTTGTGAAACTGGCCGAAGGAAAAGTTGTTCCAATCAAAAGTACGATTGAAAGTGATTTCAAAATTACTGCGGCACAATTGGAAGCAGCGATCACACCGAAAACAAAACTGTTCATCTTCTCCTCTCCTTGCAACCCTACCGGAACCGTATTTACAAGAGAAGAACTGAAATCGTTTGCTGATGTATTTGCAAAACATCCGCAAGTTTTTGTTTTGTCAGACGAAATTTATGAGCACATTAATTTTCTAGATAAGCATACAAGTATTGCTGAGTTTGATAACATCAAAGACCGGGTGATTGTTGTCAACGGTTTGTCAAAAAGTTTTGCGATGACAGGCTGGAGAATCGGTTACATCGGAGCGCCCAAATGGATTGCTGATGCCTGCGACAAAATGCAGGGACAGTTTACATCCGGGACTTCTTCCATTTCCCAGAAAGCAGCAGAAGCCGCACTCAACAGCAGCCTGAAACCAACACTTGAAATGCAGGCTGCCTTCAGAAGAAGAAGAGACTTGGTGTTGAAACTGATGAAAGATGTTCCAGGATGGAAGGTGAATGAGCCGCAAGGAGCCTTTTACGTTTTTCCGGATGTGAGTTCTTACTTTGGAAAATCAGACGGAGAATCAACCATCAATAATGCAACAGACCTTTGTATGTATCTTTTGAACAAAGGACATGTTGCCATCGTTACAGGCGAAGCGTTTGGTGATCCTGACTGCGTTCGCATTTCGTATGCAGCAAGTGATGAAAAATTAGTGGAAGCAATCCGCAGAATAAAGACTTCATTGTCACAACTGAAAGAACTGGTGATCAGTTCTTAGTTCAAAGTTCAAAGTTGTCGCATCAAATAAATCAGTGGAAAGAACTGACTTCGAATGTTATTATAAAAGAAAAAAGTTCAAATTGAAAACCAACTTTGAACTAAGAACTTTGAACTAAATTGAATAAAATAAAGAACATAACCCAACTTTTCACTGAGTTCAAAAAACTGAACGTCCTTATTATTGGTGACGTGATGTTAGATGCATACCTGTGGGGAAAAGTAGAACGTATTTCACCGGAAGCACCGGTTCCGATTGTTACGATCACGAAACGGGAGAATCGACTTGGCGGAGCTGCGAATGTTGCCATCAACATTCAGTCGCTTGGAGCAAAACCAATTCTTTGTTCTGTGATCGGAAGCGATCAGAACGGAAGAACGTTCATTGAGTTGTTGCACCAGATGAAAATGACTTCGGATGGAATCATTCAAAGCGAAGATCGTCCGACCACGATGAAAACGCGTGTGATCGGGAATAACCACCAGATGCTGCGCGTGGACGATGAAGTGGATGCAGATATTTCGACCACTGAACGCAAACAATTGCTAAACCGTATCTCCGAACTCATCACGAAGAAAAAAATTGACGTCATCATTTTTGAAGACTATGACAAAGGAGTGATCAATAAAAGCCTGATCGAACAGGTCGTGAAGCTGGCCGTTAAAAATAACATTCCGGTTGCCGTCGATCCAAAGAAAAAGAATTTCAATCACTACAAAAACGTTACGTTGCTCAAACCTAACCTGAAAGAGCTTCGCGAAGGAATGAAGATTGATTTTGAAAAAGGTGATGTGAAAGAAATCCGGAATATCGTTGAGAAACTGAGCAAGGAACACCAGTTGCAAACAGTGTTGGTTACACTCTCCGAAAAAGGTGCTTTTGTTTATTCTTCAAAAGAAGAAAAATTAATTCCGGCACACATACGTAACATCGCTGATGTTTCAGGAGCAGGCGATACCGTCATCAGCGTTGCAGCGCTTTGCATTGCATTAAAACTTTCTCCCGTTACAACAGCTACACTTGCCAACCTTGCAGGCGGATTGGTTTGCGAAAAAGTGGGTGTTGTACCTGTAGAACGTGAACAACTTTTACAGGAAGCAAACGGGCTCAAGATATTCTGATCATGTCCGAACAGGTTACACCTTACAAAAATTCCTCGCTCGATAAAAAACACCAGGTCGCGGCCATGTTCAATAACATTGCATGGCGTTACGATTTCCTGAATCATTTTCTTTCTTTTGGAATTGACCGGTATTGGCGAAAGCAAGCGATCAATCTTCTCAGAAAAGATCGGCCAAAAGTGATTCTTGACATCGCGACAGGTACCGCTGACCTTGCCATTGCAGCCATGAAACTGAATCCGGAAAAAATTTTTGGAATTGATATTTCCGCTGACATGATTGCACTCGGGAAAAGCAAAATCAGGAAAAAAAAATTACAGGATAAAATCGAGCTGATGGAAGTTGATTCGGAGAATCTTTTCTTCGATGACAATAAATTTGATGCCATTACCGTTGGATTCGGGGTGCGGAATTTTGAGCACCTGGAAAAGGGACTTTCAGAGATGTTTCGTGTGCTGAAGCCGGGGGGAAGTGTTGTGATTCTCGAGTTTTCAAAACCAAAAAATTCCATCATAAAATCTCTCTATAATTTCTACTCAACAAAAATTTGCCCGCTGATTGGAAAAGCAATTTCAAAAGACAGTGCTGCTTATTCTTATTTGCATGAATCGGTTAAAGTGTTTCCCGATGGAAAAGATTTTCTGAAAATTTTATTATCGATTGGTTTCAGTAATGTAAAATGGAAACCACTTACCTTTGGTGTTGCATCTGTTTACTTGGGAAAAAAATAAGAAAAGGAATTAATCGCTCAATTATGTCAGTACCGTTTTTCTTAAAGCAATACTCTTGCGGGAAAAGATTTTTATTTCCAACGGTTCTATTTCTATTTTTATTTTTCAGCTCTTCTGCCCAGCGCGAAGGCGTTCTCAATCAACCTAAATTTGATTTCAAAACAGTTCATTTCGGTTTCACACTTGGCCTGAATGTTTCTGATTTTAACGTCAACCTGGTTCCTGACTTTAAATACCATGACAGTATTTACACCGTAGTGCCGGAAGGCATTACAGGGCTTAACCTTGGAATCATTTCCAACCTGAGACTGGGCAATTATTTTGATCTTCGCTTTATTCCGCAACTTTCTTTTTCACAACGCAATTTGAATTACACGATCAGCTACCTCGACACTGTGCGTAAACCTGTCGTAAAAACGATTGAGTCAAATTATCTTGAGTTTCCCGTTGATTTGAAATTCAAATCGAGACGAATAAGAAATTATCGCATCTATGTCCTTGTTGGTTGGAAATACGCCATTGACATGATTTCACAGGCAAGTGTTGAAGCGAAAGATAAGGACATCGTGAAACTAAAGAGGTATGACTACGGTTATGAAATTGGTTTAGGATTTGATTTTTACATGCCGTATTTTAAATTCTCTCCTGAAATAAAAATGTATCACGGTTTAAATAACCTGGTGGTTCAGGATGGTAAACCATTTGCGCGGGCAATTGATGCGCTCTTCTCAAAAACATTTGTACTTACCTTTAACTTTGAGTAACCGGTAAACTGTAAACCGTAAACGAACTCTTCATGATTAAAACAATTGAGCTTGTCCTTCTGCCCGAAGAAGCAGCAGACAAAGCCGTCCAGGTACAAAAAGCGTCGAAAATTCTTTCTGTTCCTGAATCCCAGATTACTTTTTTAAAGCCACTAAAACGCTCCATTGATGCGCGTTCCAGGCAGGTAAAAATCAGGATTAAATCAGACGTATTTATTAACGAACCTCCTCCTGCAAAAAATAGTTCTGATCTTTTTTTCTTCAACACGAACGTTTCTCACAAACAACCAATCATCATTATTGGCGCAGGACCGGCAGGAATGTTTGCAGCACTTCGCCTGGTTGAACTCGGCCTGAAGCCCGTCATCATTGAGCGTGGCAAGGATGTTCAAAGCAGGCGAAGAGATTTAGCGGCCATTAATAAGGAGCATGTCATCAATCCTGATTCGAATTATTGTTTCGGAGAAGGCGGGGCGGGAACGTATTCCGATGGAAAATTATATACACGTTCAACCAAGCGCGGCGATGTAAACCGAATTCTGAATGTACTGGTCACTCATGGTGCTGATGAAGATATTTTAATCGATGCTCACCCTCACATCGGCACCAATAAACTTCCTCAACTGGTACAAGCCATCAGGCATACTATTTTAAATGCAGGAGGAGAAATTCACTTTAATTCGCGGCTGAAAGATTTTATCATTCGGGAGAATAAAATTTCGGGAGTCACTTTTGAAAATACAGGTTCCGAAAAGAAAGAAACAGAAATAGCTGCGCAATCCGTTATTCTAGCAACGGGACATTCAGCCCGCGACATCTATGAATTGCTTCACCGGAAGAATATATTGATCCATGCAAAACCGTTTGCACTCGGTGTCCGCGTGGAACATCCACAGCACATCATTGATTCTATCCAGTATCATTGTAAAACACGAAGTCCATTCCTTCCTCCTGCTTCGTATGCACTTGCCCACCAGGTAAAAGATCGTGGTGTGTATTCATTCTGCATGTGCCCGGGAGGAATCATTGCTCCTGCAGCGACGGATACAAAGGAAATTGTGGTGAATGGTTGGTCACCATCCAAAAGAAACAATCCTTTTGCAAATTCCGGATTGGTTGTTTCGGTAACTGAAAAAGATTTTCAACCATTTTCAAAAGATGGTGCATTGGCTGCACTCCGCTATCAGCAAGCTGTTGAGCAACTTTCATTTATCAAAGGAGGAAATAACCTCCGGGCTCCTGCTCAACGGTTAATTGATTTTGTCGAAAAGAAATTTTCAACAAACTTACCTCCTACTTCTTACATCCCCGGAGTTACCCCTGTTCTGTTTGAAGAAGTTCTTCCAACTGAAATTACATCCGCTTTGCGCGAAGCTTTAAAATCATTTGAAAAAAAAATGAAAGGCTATTACACAAATGAAGCGGTTCTGGTGGCAACTGAATCACGCACATCCTCCCCGGTAAGAATTCCGCGCGATGCAGAATCTTTACAGCATCCTCAAATTGCAGGTTTATTCCCCTGCGGAGAAGGAGCCGGCTATGCAGGAGGGATCGTTTCCGCAGCCATTGACGGAGAGCGGTGCGCTGAACAATGCAAAATATTCATTGAAAAATAATCTTGTTTTGTATATTTGTAGAAACAAACCTGTTCTAAATCACAATTATGATACATATTAATAGACGAACCTTTGTCCTGTCATTGCTTTTCTTTCTTAGCGTGTCGCTCTCGCATGCACAAGAGAAAAAAGCTGATGGAATAAAATGGATGACCATCCAGGATGCGATGAAACAAAATAAGCAACAGCCTAAAAAAATATTTATTGACATGTACACAAACTGGTGCGGCTGGTGTAAGAAAATGGATGCAACCACGTTTGAGGATGCTGCCATTGTTGAATACATGAATAAAAATTTTTATCCGGTAAAATTTAATGCGGAAACCCACGATACCATATTATATAAAGACAAAGCATACTCATTTAAACCTGAATACAAGGCGAATGAATTTGCTGCGCAAATGCTGAATGGTTCGATGAGCTACCCTACTTCTATTTATCTTGATGAGAGCATGAA
>JAYVUK010000087.1:0-11516 GCA_043787975.1 Bacteroidota bacterium | reverse complement strand
AGCAAAACAAGCAGGCGAGTAAAAAACATATAGGAAAACAAAAATTCTTTTAAATGAATTCATCGCTGGATGCAAATTACAAAAAATTAAGAACGGAGTATCAACTAAAATAACCAATAACTAATAACTAATAACTAATAACTAATCACCGATAATTCATAACCAATAACTATTAACTAAATATACATGCCCATCATCTCTCCTTCTGTCCTTTCTGCCAACTTCGCCAACCTCGAACGCGACATTGAAATGATCAATCAAAGTGAAGCTGATTGGTTTCACATTGACGTGATGGATGGAGTATTTGTTCCAAACATTTCGTTTGGTTTTCCTGTCATCCGGGCGATTAAAAAGATTGCAAAGAAACCGCTGGATGTTCACCTGATGATTGTTCAACCTGAACGATTCATCGAGCAATTCAAAGATGCAGGTGCAGCAATTTTGAGTGTTCACTACGAAGCGTCCACTCATTTACATCGAACTATTCAGCAGATAAAAGCTGCGGGAATGCAAGCCGGAGTTGCCATTAATCCGCATACTCCGGTTACGCTGCTTGAAGATATCATTGCTGACATTGATTTGGTTTGCATGATGAGTGTGAATCCCGGATTTGGCGGACAAAAATTTATTGATCGTACCTATCAGAAAATTGAAGACCTGAAAAACATCATCATTCAAAGAAATTCAAAAGCAAAAATTGAAATTGATGGTGGCGTTGATCTCAACAATGCACTTTTACTAATTAAAACAGGAGCTGATGTGCTGGTAGCAGGAAATACTGTTTTCTCTTCTCCGAATCCGAAGGAGACGATTGCTCAGCTGAAAAAACAGTAAGCAGTAGGCAGCTGCAGTATGCAGGACTGCTTACTGCAGCTGCCTACTGTTACTTAGGTTGTACATAGTCCTTTAAATACCCAAAACGTTCGGTGAGTTTTCCGTCTTTCGTAATTGACGCGCGTTCAATCAACCCGTCTTTATCATCGCCGAACAATGCCGGAAGCACACGTTCAAAAAGATGTTTCCCAAAACCATCGGAAGCATCGCGTGGAAGTTCGCAAGGCAGGTTATCAATCGCCATTACAGTAATTGCATCTTTTGCAAACGATTCAACAATTTTTTCATTCATCGGATCGTAGCCATAAAATTTATCATCAATCGTAGTTGCTTTCGTAGTAGAAGGAACACTTCCATTGAGATCACACGTCACATCAGCAATCACGCTGATCCTGAAATCAGGATCACGCATTCGTGATTTAGTAAACAAAATATCTGCTTTCGGATCCCAAAATGTACAATGAATAAGCATATCGGAAACAGAAGCAAATGAATTTGAATCGCTGAACGTACAACGGTAATTTTCGGGATGATGATGGAAATCAAAAGCGCTGAAAGGCGAATGATCTTTCGACTCGTAATAATCCTGGGAATGCAACTGAACATACACCGGTTCGCGAAAAGAATAATTCAGGAATTCATAGGGTGTCACTTTACGAATGTTCATGGCTCCCATCGTTTCACAGGCTCCGTTGGCAACTCTTCCGCCACCCGTCACCACAATTTTAATGTTGGCAAGATGTGCTGTATCCAATTGTCGAAACACTTCCTTTTTATCGTGACAAAGATCGGCGTGTTTTAGATCGTAGAGATGATATTTCAGCCCGTATGCCATTAACCCATTATACGCTCCCACAATTCCTGCAAACCGTCCAAAGCCAATGATGCGGTTATCGTTCGCGTCAACCATGCATTCGTAATCAACAAGTGTAATTTTTTCCTTCAGAATAGTTTGAAGCAACTCACGGTTGTGTGGTTGCTTTTTTATCGTGTGAGAAAAGAACACATATTTTTTCCCGGGAATTAAATCCGCTTTCGGAACCTCTTTGATGCCAATAAGAATGTCACAATCGCTCACATCTTCTTTGAACTTCACTCCGGCTCTTACATATTCTTCATCTTTAAAACTTCGCCATTCGCTTGGTTGTATCACCAATTTCACGTTGGTAAATTCTTTCGATATCATTGTGCATTGCTCCGGTGTAAACGGAACTCGCTTATCGTGAGGCACTTTTCCTTCTCTAATAATTGCAACTTTCAACATATTGATTACTTCTTTTAAAAAGTGGCGCAAGATAGGAAATAGTCCACGGTCGACAGTCGACCATTGACTGTCGACTGTGAACATTCTTTCTACCTTTGCCGCATGAATCTTTTAAGTGTAGAAAATCTTTCAAAGAGTTACAGTGAAAAAATACTTTTCAAGGGCATCAGCTTTGGAATCGAAACAGGTGAAAAAGTTGCGTTGATCGCAAAGAATGGCTCCGGTAAGTCAACATTAATGAAAATACTTGCCGGAAAAGATATTCCTGATTCAGGAACTGTTACGCTCCGTAAGGATATCACTGTTGCGTACCTCGACCAGGATCCGAAGTTTGATGAAAACAAAACCATCATCGAAACGCTTTTCCACAGCGATCTTCCCGCTTTGAAGCTGATCAAAGAATACGAGTCTTGTCTCGAACGGGATATTGAAAATCATTCACCGCAAACTCAAAAGGACCTGGAACGCGCAATGACTGCCATGGATGATGCAAATGCCTGGGATTACGAAGCACGTGTCAAACAGATTCTTTCACGTTTAAATATTCATCATCTCGAACAGCAAATAAAATCATTGAGTGGAGGACAACGCAAACGCGTCGCATTGGCTCGTGTTCTTATTGATGAACCTGATCTGTTAATGCTTGATGAACCAACCAATCACCTTGATGTGGATATGATTGAGTGGCTTGAGAATTACCTCATTCATCAAAATATTTCTTTATTGCTTGTGACACATGACCGTTATTTCCTTGACAACATCAGTGATAACATTGTCGAACTCGATGAGGGGAAGTTGTATCACTACGAAGGAAATTATTCTTACTTTCTTGAAAAGAAAGCGGAACGTGAATTCAATGAAAGCCGTGAATTAGATAAGGCAAAGAGTTTATTTCGAAGCGAACTGGAATGGATTCGCAAAATGCCGAAAGCGCGAACCACGAAATCAAAAGCGCGTGTGGATGCCTTTGATGGAATAAAAGATAAAGCGACATCGAGGAAAAAGGAAGACAAGCTTCAACTGGACGTGAAGATGACTCGCATCGGAGGCAAAGTGCTTGAGATGAAAAAAGTGCACAAGAGTTTTGGTGAGCAAAAAATTCTTCGCGGCTTCGACTACACATTCAAAACAGGAGAACGAATTGGCATTGTCGGAAAAAATGGTTCAGGCAAATCCACTTTTCTGAATATGATCACAGGCACTGAATCTGTTGATTCAGGAAAAATAAATACCGGTGACACCATCGTGTTTGGTTATTATTCCCAAGGCGGAATGAAACTGAAAGATGACAAGCGAGTGATTGAAGTCGTCAAAGACATTGCAGATTTTATTCCGCAGGCTGATGGAACAAAAATTCCGGCATCGGCTTTCCTTACACTCTTCCAGTTCGCACCTGATGTTCAGCATACATTTGTTTCGAAATTAAGCGGTGGAGAAAAGCGGAGATTATTTCTGCTAACAGTTCTGATTAAGAATCCAAACTTTCTTATTCTCGATGAGCCCACCAATGATCTTGATCTGATCACGCTCAACATTCTCGAAGATTTCCTGATGTATTTCAAAGGTTGTCTTGTTGTCGTTTCTCACGACCGTTACTTCATGGACAAATTGGTTGATCATCTTTTTATTTTTGAAGGTGACGGTGTGGTGGGCGATTTTAACGGAACATATCTTGATTGGAGAGAACAGAAGGAAGAGGCAGAGAAAGAAGAAGCGAGAATCAAGAACCAGGAGTCCAGGTTAAAAGCGAACGAACAGAAAGTAATAAAATCTGAAAAGAAAAAATTTTCCTTTAAAGAAAAATTTGAATTTGAACAATTGGAAAAAGAAATTGCATTGCTTGAACAGGAAAAAATCACGCTTACTGAGTGGATGAGTTCAGGAAATGGAACGCATGAAGAGCTGATGCAATGGGCAAACCGTTTGCAGGAAGTAACAAAGATTGTAGATGAGAAGTCAGTAAGGTGGCTGGAGTTGAGTGAAATGATGAGCTAATGTGATGATTAGCTGAAATGCGAATTAGCTAATTATCACATCAGCTAATTTATTTTTACTTTTCGCAAATCAATTATGAGCAATACAAAATCTTTTCTTTCAAGAGAATCGCTTTCGTCTTTTCGTTACATTGACTTCAGAAGATTTATTTTTTCAAAATTTATGCTCACCCTAGCATTGCAAATGCAGTTTGTGGTATTGAGCTGGCAGGTATATGAAATCACCAAAGATCCGTTGTCACTTGGATTGATCGGTTTGGCAGAAGCAATTCCCGCAGTTGGTTTCGCATTGTACGGAGGACATGTTGCTGATCGAACTGACCGAAGAAAAATTCTAGTCACGGTGATTGCCTTTACCCTACTCTGTTCGATTGCTTTGCTTGTGATGAATATAAAGTACATAGGAGCATCAGCCTTGCAAACTGCGCTGCCTCTTTATGCGATTATTTTTCTCATCGGAATTGCACGCGGCTTTTACAGTCCCGCGCAATTTTCATTGATGACTCAATTAATACCACGCGAAAGTTATGCGAACTCATCAGCATGGAACAGCACTTTTTGGCACATTGCAGTTGTGATCGGCTCTTCAGCCGGCGGATTGATGATGGGTTTCTTCGGAAAAATATTTACGTACTCAACGGTTGTTATCCTGTTATTTTTTGCATTCATCCAGATGATTCGGATCGTTCCGAAACCATTTGAAAAAATAACTGACAAAGAAAAAATTTCTGAAAGTATCAAAACAGGTTTACGGTTTGTATTCAGCAACAAAGTTATTCTTGGAGCATTGTCGCTGGATCTTGTGGCTGTATTGTTCGGCGGCGCGATTGCTATGCTTCCGGTGTTTGCGAAAGACATTTTAATGGTAGGCGAAAAAGGATTCGGAATACTTCGCGCTGCTCCGTTTGCAGGAGCTGTGGTGATGGCGTTGTTTCTCACCAATCATCCACCGTTAAAAAATGCAGGAAAAAAATTATTGATCTGTGTTTCCGGTTTTGCCATATGCATGATCCTGTTTGCTCTTTCTGAAAATTTTTATCTCTCACTTTTCATTCTTGCCTTGAGCGGAGCCTTCGATAACGTAAGTGTGATTATCCGTTCCACCATTCTTCAACTCATGACACCTGAACAGATGCGTGGACGGGTTTCTTCTGTGAGTACGATGTTCATCAGTTCTTCCAACGAGATCGGAGCTTTCGAATCCGGTTTTGCAGCGAAACTACTGGGATTAATTCCTTCAGTAATTTTCGGAGGAGGAGTGGCGCTCGTTTCAGTAGCTGCTGCTGCATGGAAACTTCCTTCGTTGAGAAAGCTACAGTTGAACGAAGATGGCGAAGCAGAAAAAGAAAAGTAGAATTATTCCCTATATTCTTTCGCATCAGAAAATAGTTCCAGCTAAAATCTCAACCCTAAACCTGCAGTAAGATTAAATGCACCAATACTTTGAACGAAACTATTGCTACTGTAATATCCAAAGTTCGAAGTAGTGGTTGAATTTTCGAATCCCGGTTTAGTCCCTGACAAATCAAAACCGGTAAGTAGGCAAACTGTACTTCCAAGATTGAATTTAAATCCCGCACCAAAAAGATAAGAGAAAGAAGTTGCTGTATTACCTTTCAGTAATTCCCACTCAGACACTCCATTTGCTGTACCGGTAATGGTCATCTCGGGTGAAGTGACGTTAACGAAACCTATCATTTCCTTTATTTCAAAACTTGTATTACCGTTTCCTATAGGCAAGGAAAAATATCCTCCAAACATGAATCCGACTGTTACCCAATTTTTGCTCTCCACAGTCCATTGTGCTCCGGGAATTTGAGAACGAAACTGGCTTGCTATATTTTCATTATCCAGCGGATTAACTTGTTCGCGTAATGAAATAGCAATACCAAATTTTTTTTCAAATCTATATGCAAATGAAAGATCATACATGACACCTGTGTTGGCAAGACCTGCAGCAGGAATTTTAATATCTTTAATTGCAAAGTCTCCGGTAGGAATACACAGTCCAATGGAGAGAGCCAAATAACCTTTTGTGTCAACCACTACTGGCTTGCCAAGTGGAACAAGGGTATTTCCCTGAGAGAAGCTATTCGTGACAGAAAATGCAATAACAAAAATTGATAGTAGAATTTTTCTCATCGTTTTAAAATATTAGTTAGTGAATAAAATTAATAAAGACAGGCAAATATATTAAGATAATAATAACATTATCGATGATTGCTTTTCCTGTCAACTATCAATTGGAAGTTAAAAAACACTTTACAATGAACCAGTAAAAAAAAATGAATAACCAGCCAATCTATTTTATAACAAAACTTAAAATATCCTCATTTACTTTCAGATGAAACAGGTGCTTTGATGCATTGTTCATAACCATCAACAAATGATTGCAGTTGTTTTTTAAAAGATGTCATCATAGGAATTACTTCACCCTTCGGTAGTCCGGGATTTTTAAAAGTTCCGGTCTCAGGACAATTATCTCCTTCAAAGGGATTTATTTTCGTAATCGGAGAACCCTTGCGACCACTGGTGTAAGCTGACTCGCAATAAACATTATCAAGCATTATCTTGTACCGGTGATCTTGTATTCTAAAAGTCAAGTTGTAAACGTACACGTATACACACTGTCCCAGCTTGTAAGGAACTTTCATGGTCGTTACTGCTTTGTAAAATATAACTCCTCCGTCTTTATCGTCATTTCTCATTTCATTTTTTGGCGACGTCCATGTTTTCGCGATGTACATCTTTGTATCAGAATACATCTGTGATTTGCTTTTTGTAACCGTGCCTGATTTCTCCCAAACAAAATTGGTTTGGGCATGACTTCCTGAGAACACAAAAATTCCTGTAATTAGAATGATCAGATTTTTCATGAATGCGATGGGAATAAAAAGATTTTAAAGCAAATAACCTTTCTTTAACTGAAGAAGCAGTGATGATTTACTTTACTCTTTGAAAATCTTCCCTCTGTAACTCTTTCCATTCTCTGTTATCGCTGAATAAAAATAGCAACCGCTTTCCTCATTCTTTAAACTTAAGCCATTGAAATGATTGTTAATCTGTTCAACCAATCGGCCATTCAAATCATAAATGGAAATATTAATTAAGCGATCAGTGTAATCAGAAAGTGCAAAGGAAATATTTTCAGAAAATGGATTAGGGCAAATAGTAAGTCCAGAACTATGATCGTTATTTTCGCTAATCCCTGTCGCTTCGTTATTAACAATGTGAACATTCATAATCCCTACAGCAAGTCCACCTAAGTTGGTACAGACTACAAAATAAAAAGTATCGACTAAGGTGCCTTCCATTCCTAATGGCAATACACTATTAAAAGGAATTTGGATCCCGTTAAAATAACTTCGAATACCAGTTAGGTAACACTGTCTGCCATCGTTGCAAGTAGGTGCAATGGAAGGAGAGAAAGGATCACTAAGGGTGTCCGTATTAAAAACAGTCGTATCGATTGGGAAAGAATAAGAATATTGGATTCCACATCTCAAATAATGAACGTGAGGTTCACAATATTTCGATGAAGCCAATTGAGAATTAGTTAATAACAGAGCAACAATAAGTTTTAAATAAGAAGTAGTTTTCATGACATGTGTGTTTATTTTCTTTAACGCCTTCTCTTAAAGATTATTTTAGCAAGGGTTTCACCCAATTCTTGGTTCCTAATTCCTGACCCCTGGTTCCTAATTTCCAATTAACCTTTCATTAACGCACTATAATAAATTTCTTCTAGTACATTTGTTTACTTCAAACCAAAAACCAAACAGACTCATGAAATCCAAAAAATTATTCGTTGCCATTTTATTTTTATTCGTTGCTTCCTCTACTATCGCTCAGTCAGTAGACGAAATCATAGACAATCATTTTAAAGCGATGGGTGGCAAAGACAAATTTGCAAATCTGAAATCAATTAAAATGACAGGCAATCTTGACATCGGCCCCGACATGAAAGCTCCATTCACTATTTACCTGAAAGACGGAAACAAGTTTCTGTTTACAATGGAACTACAGGGAATGAAAATGATGCAGGCTCTGACAGTTGACAGCGGATGGTTCATTCAGCCATGGGGAGGAAAAACAGATCCTGAAAGAATGTCTCCTGACCAGATAAAAGACGGGAAAGACCAGGCAGAACAAATGTTAGGAGGCCCGTTACTCGACTATAAGAAAAAAGGAAATACGGTTGAATACCTTGGCAAAGAAGACATGGAAGGTACCGATACCTATAAATTAAAGGTCACGAAAAAGAGCGGTGATGTTAGCTACATCTTTCTTGATGCAACAACTTACTTTCAATTAAAAGAAACCAGCAAACATAAATTCCAGGATAAAGAAGTGGAAGGTGCTTCAATCCATTCGAATTATAAAAGTGTAGACGGCCTGATGTTCCCTTTCACCATGGAAGAACGTTCAAGCGCTGATGCTTCCCAGGGCCAGGCGATGAATGTTGATAAAATTGAAGTGAACATTCCTATTGATGAGAGCATGTTCAAAATGCCTGCTGTTGCTTCTGCCACCGGAGCGGACGGAAAGAAATAGGACGCAACTGGAATTTTCACTGGCAGTTGGCAGCTGCAGTAGGCAGTTGCTTCATTTGTATTGCGCAGATGTATCATTCATATTAATTCATAATTCATACACTCATGAAAACAAAACTATTTTCCGTTCTCTTCCTGCTTTCGTTGATCACCTTTATTTCCAACGCTCAGAACAAAACAAAAATTACTTCCGGAACATTGGGCATGATGGAAGCACGCCACATTGGTCCTGCTGTAATGGGCGGACGTATCACGGCAATTGATGTGGTAGCAAGGGATCCTCGGATCGTTTTTGTTGGAACTGCAGGTGGAGGAATATGGAAATCTACCACAGGAGGAACTTTATTCAAACCTGTGTTCGATAAAAATTCACAGTCCATCGGAGCGCTGGCAATTGATCAGGCGAATCCCGATGTGATCTGGTGCGGAACCGGAGAATCGAACATGCGAAACACTGTAAGTATCGGAACCGGTCTTTTTAAATCATCAGATGGCGGTGACAACTGGGTTAAAATTGGTCTTGATAGTTCTGAACACATCAGCCGCATCGCCATCAATCCGAAAAACAGTAATGAAGTGTATGTCGCCGTTCCCGGGCATCTTTGGAATGACAATAAGGACCGCGGTCTTTACAAAACCACGGACGGAGGAAAAACATGGGCGAAGATTTTATACGTAGATGAAAAAACCGGATGTGCTGAAGTCTTAATTGATCCGAAGAATCCGCAAACATTGTATGCAAGCACCTGGGAATTCCGAAGGAAACCGTATGCGTTTTCTTCCGGGGGAAAAGGAAGTGCTGTTTTCAAAAGTCTCGATGCCGGAAAAACATGGAAGAAATTATCGAACGGTTTACCGACCGGAGAATTTGGCCGCGTAGCCATGGCGCTTGCACCGAGTGATCCGAATAATTTATTTGCAATCGTAGAAGCAAAAAAGACAAGCTTGTTTCTTTCAACAGATGGTGGAGAAAGCTGGACTGAACAGGGAAGTAATAACAACGTTGAAGGTCGGCCATTTTATTTCAGCGTCATTGCTGTGGACCCTACGAATCCGAAACGTGTCTATCGTCCGGCTTGGTCGCTTTCAATTAGTGAAGATGGCGGTCGTTCATTTACAGACGCATCTCAGGCTGGCGGCTGGATTCACAGCGATCATCATGCACTTTGGATTGATCCGAATAATACGTCACACCTTTTACTCGGAACTGACGGCGGAATCTACATGAGTATGGACAAAGGAAACAACTGGCTTTTTCTGAACAGCATTCCTGTATCGATGGCTTATCATGTCGACCTCGATGGAGAAACTCCTTACAATGTATACACGGGTTTGCAGGATAACGGATCATGGATGGCTCCTTCGCAATGCATTGGCGGCATTGAAAACGGAGCCTGGAAAAATATTGGTGGCGGAGATGGTTTCTGGGTACAGCACGACCGCACTGATAAGGATATTGTATATAGTGAATACCAGGGCGGTCATATCTCTCGCGTAAACAGGAGAACCAATGAATACCAGGATGTGCAACCACAGCCGTTAACAGGTGAATCAAAATTACGTTTCAACTGGAACTCGCCGATCTATGCAAGTCCGACCAATCCGAAAACAATTTACGCCGGTGCGCAATATTTATATCGCTCCCAAAACAAAGGAATTACATGGGACCGTATTTCACCCGATCTCACCACGAACGATCCGCTCAAACAAAAACAAGAAGAAAGCGGAGGTGTCACTACAGATAATTCATCTGCAGAAAATCATTGCACCATTTTCACACTTGCGGAATCTCCCTTAAATGAGAATACCATTTTTGTCGGTACAGATGATGGCAATCTTCAGCTTACAACCGATGGTGGAAAGACCTGGACGAAATGTCTTCCTGCTGCAACACCTAAAGGAGTTGTTGTTACAGATGCAAAGGATTGGAAAAGTGATTTCAAAACAGGTGGCGCTTGGGTCAGCAGTATTGAACCAAGCCGCTTCGATAATAAGGTGGTGTATGCGACCTTCGACAATCACATGTATGGTGATATGAAAACCTATTGCTGCAAGTCGACCGACATGGGAAAGACATGGAAGTTGTTAAACACAGTTGCGCTGAATGCCGGTTATGCTCATAAGATCAAAGAAGATCTTGTCAATAAGGATTTACTCTTCCTGGGAACGGAACTGGGATTGTATGTTTCATTTGACGGAGGAGAAAATTTTACACAGATGAATGCAAAGATTCCGCCTGTTGCCGTGCGTGATATACAGATTCATGCGAAGACCAATGATCTTGTTCTCGCAACACATGGCCGGGGAATTTTAATTGTTGATGATATTTCCCCGCTTCGCCAATTGACACCATCGGTGATTGAATCCGATGTAGCGATTTTGAAAACCAGGCCTACTCCACTTACGGGAGGACATTTCGGTGGCTCGTTTCCAAATGCAGGTGGTTTTGTGGGACCGAATTCCGATGAACAGGCTCCGATTATTTATTACCTGAAAGACCGCGTTACCACAGGCGATCTTAAAGTTGAAGTTTTCGACAAAGACGGAAAATCTCTTGGGACGGTTCCGGCAACAAAAAGAAAAGGCATCAATAAAATCAGTTGGAGTATGCGTTCGAAGCCACCGAAAGTTGCACGAGGTGTGAGAATTGACGGATCCGGTTTTTTTGGTCCGCTCGTAGAAACCGGAACATACACCGTGAAACTTACCAAAGGAGATAAAACATACACGGGAACAATTGAACTTGTCAAGGATCCCATCTCTCAACACACCGATGCTGATCTTGCTCTGCAGAGAAGCACGTCCAGGGAACTTTACAAAATGAGCGAGGACCTTGCTTTCTTCAACCAGCAAATCTGGGACATGAAAGAC
>JAYVUK010000086.1:0-35087 GCA_043787975.1 Bacteroidota bacterium | reverse complement strand
GCACAATTATCTTGCGTACAAGCCAAACCATCACTTGCACCACCACCTGTGTTTGTTAAAGGAGTATGGGATACACCTGTAATATTATCACAAGCATCCGTAGTACAAACATTCCCATCATTCGGATCTGCTCCAGGAGAGGTTGTCCATGGAGCTGTATTGGAAACACATGGAGTAGGAACGGCTGAGTTTGTTACAATAACGTTGTGAGCAGCTGCAGAAAGATTTGAAATAGTAAATGGATTCGTAGAATAAGGTGTAGCAGCGCCTCCATCCAAAGAGTATGTACCTGTAGATGTTGCATCCGCACCTGTTAAAGTAACCTGAACACTACCGTTAGTTCCTCCAAGACAGACAGGAGCAGTGTTATTGCTAATTGAGGCAGTGAGAGCACAACTAACAGTAGGATTAAGTACAATTGAACAGGAAACAACACCTGTTGCGTTACTATTTGTGGCACTGATGGCCTGCGAAACCGTATTTCCATCCACAAAAGATGTCGCAATACATTGTGTTAAGCCACCACCTGACGCCATTTGAAGCGCAAAAGCAGGGTTACTGTTCGCAGCCCATGTAGTCGTATTTGTAAATGTAAATCTTCCTACTTTTACAGCAACACCTGTAGGTAATGTAGGCGCACTTCCCTCTACAACAGGGCTTTCAGTAATTCGCAAATGATGTGTTGTAAGTGTATGTTGAGTTGTGTAAGCATTTGTAGTAAAGCCAGGTTGTGAGAGTAAAGGATCCTTCGAGCCTGCCACAAATGCATAAGCACCAGTACCTGGAACACCGGCATTTAAAATGGCAGCAGCATAATTAACACCCCAAGAACACCCACCCAATTTAATCTGTGAAGTTCCATCATTGGTCAGAAACAAATCGTACGATACCGTAGTGGTTGTCGATGAGCAATTTGTTAAAGTGAATGTCAAGTGGGTTTGAGAGAACCCTGCAGTTGACATCAATGCAAAACAAATTAGTAAACACGCTTTGCGTAATAGATTTGTTAATGTTGTTTTCATGTAGTTTTAATTTTCTATTATTTGTTTTTTTTGAATGATGGTTTTTTGGAAGATATTTATTTTCTTAGTTATGTTTGAATTTTTGTATAAAATATTTCGAATTTTCAGTCAAATGTTGTGATAACCAAAATCTGTTCATGCGATAATAAACTTTTAACATCGTCTAATAAATTCTGTTTTGTTTAATTAATAACACAAAAGTATAAAAAAAACATTAATAACAATGATTATTGCAAAATTAAATCGATAAATCCTCCATAATTTTTATCCGCATCTAAACTATTTTATGTATATTATAAAATCATTAGCATTACAAATGTAAAAAAAGATTAGTGTAATATCAAAAAAATTCTACGAACTGACGTTTTTGTTATGTGGATGGTTTTTGATCGGTATTCGATCTTGATGACAAATAAATCAATACGCCTGAATAATCGGTGAATTGTACAAAAGCAAAAGCCACCTTGAAAGATGGCTTTTAAGTATCATCCTGAAATATTCGATTATTTTTCTCTAGGTTTTTTTGACTTAATCCCATCGCCTTACCATGGGAATTTCAATACTTAAATAAAAAAATCGTAACGACAAACGGTAGTTTATCGTTATCAATAAATTAAAGTCTCTTATAAAATGTATGACAGCTATTCGGTGATACATGCAAAAGCATGAATTAAGTACACTTAAAAAACAGGAAATGATGATCGAATCATGCGTAGAAAAATTAATAAATTACTCGTGTGCATTTCAGAAAAGAAATGTAAGGTTGTTAAGAAATTTGTTAGACAAAGAAGAAGGGAAAAATTTATTTACTTGTTTCCATTTTGGAGATGCGCTCAATTCTAATCGGGTGACTGAATCATCGATCTTTTCAACAACGAGGTTTATCGATTTGGTATTCATAATCATATTCAACAGCGACCACCGGAGCTCCAGTGAATATTCGACACGATTCCTGAAAACATTTTCTTCCTTATGGATCACGCGCAACCGACTGGTTCTTCTTAAGAATCTTTCTACACGTCTCTGCATCGATGAAAATTCTCGATAATAAAATTGTTGTACCATAACAAGGTTGTTAATGCTTTTTATTGTTATGGTATATTACATCAAAGAGGGTTTAAAGTTTAATAAAAATCATTCTCTTTATTACACTTTCCGGATCAATATTTTTATAATATATCAAATAAAAATGCCCGCTTTTTTTGAGCAGGCATTTCCTTAACGTCTTTTAGACCTTATTTTTTTATCAGGGGTGTTTATAAACTAAACTTTTATCAGGTTGATTTAGTCCCTTTTTTGTCGACTTATTTTTTGTTGCTGAAATTGGCTTTGTTTCATTTTTAACCGGCGGGCAATAAAAGTCCCATTGTTTTTGTATTGATACTATTTTTCTATTTGCTTTCAATTCCCTACCTTCTTTTGTCCACAGAAGAGGATAACAGCTTATTACTTGATCACAGTTTAATCTTTTAATTTCTTCATTCCAACCTGACCAATGAAAATCCCCATAGAAGCTTTCGAGATTTCCGGAGAAGCAGAAATTAATGAAACCGGTATAGCTTAATCCGGTTGCTTCCCATCGAAGACTATTGGGTCCGAAGTAATAAACTTTTCCAATTCCATTTTCATCTATTCCCGAAGTTTTCATACCATAGATTCCTCCTATGATATCATCTCCAATTAATAAATAGGAAGACTGATCTTTGAACCTGATAGATGACTTGCCCTTATTCCAATCGGATATATTGCGGTCGAATTGCTTACAGCCGGATCCTAAAATTCGTATCCATCCATCGTCCACTAAAATCCCTCCACAACCGAAAACGATTGCTCCTATGGGTGAACTTGCAGCTAGCTGCATTTTGTATAAAACACTGTCGGCTCGTAAACCCTCTTTTGGAAATATCTCAATTTTATTTGTAGCGCTTAAGCTCCATTGAGATATTACATCCCAACCTTTTTGCTGATTTCTTATCAATTCACTTAAAGGTTTCCTAGCATCGCTTTGAGCTTTACAAATGTTTGAAAAGAGTAAGGTGGTAATCAGTACTGATAAAATTTGTTTCATGGTTTTGGGATTGTCGAGAAATTATTATTCAATCAAAATTGATAACCTATTCAATTCTAATAAATAACGAAAATCTGTGCGAGCAATTTAAACCTAAGTAGTGTTGCAAGTCAACTCGAAGTGATGCGATATCTTACACTTCAAGTAAATAATTTTGAATGTGAGGACATTAATATTTTTGTTTAATTTTTTGCGAAAAAGTTTGATAATTCACTTCGTGTATTAATAAAAAAAGCTGTCATAAATTG
Organism: Bacteroidota bacterium; assembly: GCA_043787975.1. Lineage (GTDB taxonomy): Bacteria > Bacteroidota > Bacteroidia > AKYH767-A > 2013-40CM-41-45 > JAPLDA01. The sequence continues at coordinate 31,749 of JAYVUK010000086.1, read as the reverse complement.
ACAGCTTTTTCTTTCTTCCGGTTTAACAAGAACTCGGAACACATCACCTAAACAAAAACACAAAATAGCATTTGCAGGCATTTGGTAACAGTATACATAAGCTTGCCTTGAAATAGAAAACTCGCCGCACACCATTACCGAAAAGTTCCCGATCGCGGATCAGAGGGATAAGGAGATACACGATTATGGAAATTAATTCCTGCACTTTCTGAAAATAAAATTCATTGAATTTTATTTTTTAGTATAAAGAACTGTTGATGGATCAAATGTATTTGAATAGGTATTCGGTGATTCACGTTTTTTGTAAACAAGATAAAATGAATAGTGAATGACAGAATTTTAGAGGTGAACTACAGAATCCTTAAAAGTTAAAGGTTTTTTTTACAGGATCACTTTCTTTTTAACATCAATTATGTTGAGTAGATTCGCTTCCCAAAAAAACAATATGAGAAAGTTAATAATTTACATCAGTTTTTCCCTTTCTGTAAGTGCGTTTGTATCTGCACAGACTTATCCTTCAACTAAAAAGGTCAATCAGGCAGATGATTACTTTGGAACGAGCGTTACAGATCCTTATCGCTGGCTCGAAGACGACAATTCAAAAGAAACTACTGAATGGGTGAAGGATGAGAACAAAATCACCAATGCTTTTCTTAGCAAAATTCCTTTACGGTATAAAGTAAAACAACGCATGACCCAGCTTTGGAATTTCCCAAAGTCGAGTACACCGTTTAAAGGTGGTAAAAACTATTTTGTGTTTACAAATAACGGTCTTCAAAACCAGTTTGTGTTAAACATTATTCGTGATCTAAAAAATAAACCTACCATCTTTCTTGATCCTAATGCGCTTGCCAAGGATGGTACGGTAAACATTTCTTCTCCTTCTGTTTCACATGACGGAAAGTACCTCGCTTACATGAATGCCCGGGCAGGTAGCGACTGGAATGACATTTATGTGATTGATGTGGAAACCGGGAAGCAATTGAGTAATAAAGTAGAATGGGTAAAGTTCTCAGGTATATCATGGAGAGGCAATGGATTTTATTACTCTCGTTATGATGCGCCTGATTCTATGAACGTGCTGAAGGGGAAAAATGAGTTTCATAAAATATATTATCATGCGATTGGAACTTCGCAGAAGAAAGATGAGCTTGTTTACATGGATAAAGAACATGCTAACCGAAACTTCGCAGCAAGCGTTACGGATGACGAAAAATATCTTGTTGTTTCGGGAGAAGAATCTACGAGCGGCAATGAAATGTGGATAAAGGATTTAAAGAATGGGAAGGAAATGGTGTCTGTTGTAAAAGGTTTTATGTCGGAGAATGCCGTGATTGGAAATGATAACAACAGAATGTTTCTGCTTACCAATAAAAGTGCACCTAAATATAAGTTGGTACAATTTGATGTCAATTCACCGGAACAGAATTGGAAAACAATTCTTCCTGAAACTGAAGATGTATTGCAAAGCGTTATCATGGCTGATAGTTTTATTGTTGCAAAGTATATGAAGGATGCGAGCAGCAGGTTAAAAGTATTCAGCAAAGCAGGAGTGTTTCTTTACGATATCCCTTTACCTGCGCTCGGAACGATTGATGAATTAAACGGAGATATAAGCGATCGCTTTCTTTTTTATTCACTCACTACGATAACGGCTCCTACTGCTGTTTATCAGTTTGATCTTCGTTCGAAATTGCAGGCCGTTTACTTTCAGCCTAAAATGGATTTTGCTTCCGATCAGTTTGAGACAAACCAGGTATTCTATACTAGTAAAGACGGGACAAAAATTCCGATGTTTATTGTTCATAAAAAAGGATTAAAGATGGATGGAAATAATCCGACATTGCTTTTTGGCTATGGAGGATTTAATATCAGCAAGACTCCCGAGTTTAAGATTGAGCGCTTGGTCTTTCTTGAAAACGGTGGAATGTTGGCATTACCAAATCTACGTGGAGGAGGAGAATACGGAGAAGCATGGCATGAAGCAGGAACTAAAATGAAAAAGCAAAATGTATTTGATGATTTTATTGCTGCAGCTGAGTACCTGGTAAAGGAGGGTTATACAAAACCTGAAAGGCTTGCTATCGGCGGTCGTTCGAATGGAGGCTTGCTTGTTGGCGCGGCAATGACTCAACGACCAGAGCTTTTCAAGGTGGCCATTCCTACAGTAGGAGTCATGGATATGCTTCGATATCACAAATTCACGATCGGCTGGGCTTGGAAGGGAGACTATGGATCAAGTGAAGACAGCGTTGAGATGTTTAAGTACATCTATGCATATTCACCGCTTCATAATATCAGGGAAGGAAAAAATTATCCTGCTACGATGGTTACAACAGGAGATCATGACGATCGTGTGGTGCCTGCACATTCGTTTAAGTTTATTGCAACACTCCAGGAAAAATACAAAGGAACAAACCCCCAGTTGATACGCATTGATATCAATGCCGGGCATGCGGGAGCAACCGTACTTGGGTCAAGCAAACCTGTAGCAAAACAAATTGAAGAACAAACTGATATTTTCTCCTTTATGATGTATAATCTTGGAATGAAAATGGAATAACGTATAAGAAGGAAGTTACTTCATTAACAATACTCTTCCTGATTTTTGCCGTGTAGATTTTTTATCAATGCTGAATTGCATCAACCAAACATACACGTCTTCTTCAAGCACATGGTTCTTATAGATACCGTCCCATGGAATTGTCATATCATCACTTTCAAATATTTTTTCTCCCCAGCGATCAAATATTTGCAAGTGAAAAGATGTAACATTTAGTCCGACAGCGAAAAAGAAATCATTCTTACCATCTCCATTCGGAGTGAATGTATTCGGAAGAAGGACATCATCCAGGCATTCCTCTTTGATCAGAATTGTATCAGACGCTATGCAGCCAATTGCATTGCTAACGGTAACCCAATACGTACCGGGTTTATGAATGGTAAGAGATGAAAGTAATGAACTATCCTGCCATACATAGCTTTGATAATCTCCGGCTGAAAGTTGCATTTGATTTCCTGTACAGATGGTTCCATCTTCACCCAAATCAATTGTGAATTTACCGAAATCACCAATGATCATTGATTGCGAACTGCTGCATCCGTTTACATCGCTTACTGTAACGGTATAGTTTCCGCTGCTTATATTCGTCAATGAAGGAGAAGTAAATCCACCAGGGTTCCATGCAAAAGTAAATGGTGCAGCACCACCATTCACTGTAACTGCTGCGAGACCAACATGCCTGCTACATGTATCAGGAGAATAAGATGTGGAAGTAATCACTCCGGGTTGTTGAAGAATCACAACTGTATCCTGAAGTGTACAGCCATTTGAATCGGTTATCGTGATAAAATAATTTCCTCCACCTAAATTAGTTGCTGAATTAGTACTGCTTACATTCGGAATCCAGGTGTAATGATAGGGCAGTGTGCCACCATTCACAATTACACCGGCAGTTCCGTTTTGCAAACCGCAGGTCGCCTGTTGAGAAGTAAGAAGATTAGCTAATCCCGGTGGCTGCGTAATTGTGAAATTATTTGTAATAGTACAACCGGCAAAGTCAGTGATGGTAACCGAATAATTTCCCGGTGCAAGGTTGTTTACTGCCGTTACATTTCCACCACCGGATGACCAGGCATAACTATAAGGCGGAGTACCGCCATTTACTGCTGCTGAAGCCGCGCCATTGTTTAGACCACAATGCGCATTCACCAAAGCAACGTTATAGTTAATCTGCGATGGCTGATTAATGGTCACAGTATTCGTATCAGTACACACATTATTACCGGTCACGTAATATGTATAAGTTCCCTGCAATAATCCTGTTGCCGTTGAACCTGTCTGGACGGGACTTATATTCCAATGATACGTATAAGGACTTCCATTTCCTGAAACCTGAATGGTTGCTGTACCATCATTTCCTCCGAAACAACTCACACCGGTTGAAGTTGCAGTAGCGTCAATGATGTTAACTGTCTGAACACTCGGAGCTGTCGAGCCGCAACTATTCGAGGCTGTTAACGTGACATTGAAGGAACCGAAAGAGGAGAACGTGTGAGTAGCATTTTGAGTAGTTGCTGTATTATTGCTTCCTGAAGCCGGATCATTAAAATCCCAACTCCAGCTTGTTGCGCAACTTCCCGATTGATCTGTGAAACTTATCGTATTCGAAGATGCACATGAAAACGTAAATGAAGAAGCAATTGCAGGCGCCTCCTGAATCGTTACGTCATCGAAAGCGACTCCATCAAAATTATTGCATTGAGTTCCTGCACCAAATGTAAAACGGAAAATGACATTCGGTTCACCGGCAAGATTTTGCAGGCAATGTGAGGCAAGAAGCCATCCACCACTGCCATGTGCGCCAACAGATGAGCAAGGCGAGGATGATGCGGAACCACACCATCCGCTTTTCACCGTTGCAAGCGTGGAAAGATTAATGATGGAAGCGTAGTTGTACCAATTTGCATTTAAACAATTGGATGGTTCGTTATACGCTCCGACATTTGTCCATGTATTTGCTCCGTCAAGCGAATATTGAAGATTCCCGCCATCGTATTGATATTCTGTTTCCCAGAAAATCCTGAACGTGATGTATGGATGCACAAGGGAAGTAAAATCAAAGCAAGGACTTTGTACCCAAGAACGTTCTCCGTTATTATAAAACGACGTAATAAGACCTCCTGTTACGAAGCATTTACTTCCGCTTCCCGCACTGCTGATAACCGGTTTTGAAGGGGTTCCCCATGCCCAATCATTTCCCGTTCCTCCTGAAGACCATCCACCCTGGCCAGTTTCAAAACTTTCATTGTAAGGATAGGAGGAGATAGTAAGCGTACACTGACCCGAAGTACCAGTGTAACAAATGGTCATTAATAGACTAAAAAAAAATGCTTTGAGGTAATTCAACCGTTGATCAATTTGATAAGTCTGATTTGAAATTGGAGGCAAAGATAGCTTACAAAACAGGAAGAGAGAAATGAATAATTTGATTGAATTTTTAACTAAATGAGATCATTTCAGTAGTCATTCAACGGTTCTTTATTTTCCTCACAGCTTGTGTATCCATTTTATTAATTTACCTTTGCACACTTAATTAAATTAAAATAAGAAGTAATGAAAAAAGGCAAAGTAAAATTTTACAATTACTCAAAGGGATTTGGGTTTATTTGTGACAATGAAACAGGACAGGACATATTTGTCCATGCAACAGGTTTAAAAGAAGAAATTCGCGATGGCGATGATGTTACTTTTGAAGTTGCTCAAGGTAAAAGAGGTTTAAATGCAGTAAACGTTCAACGTGCAGCATAAATAATTTTTATCATCCGAAAAATCCGCTCCGGTATCTACCAGAGCGGATTTTTTTTGCCTTTATCTTTTAAGATGCATTGTGGTGTGAGATTTTTTTAGAAATAATTTAAAAGATTCTTTTAAACGCTTCACCAATATTTTCAATCAGGTCGGAAGCGGTCATGGATTGCACACTCATTTTTTCTGCAGCAATATCTCCTGCTAAACCATGCACGAAGACTCCCACTATACATGCTTGTTCCTGTGAATAATTTTGTGCGAGCAGAGAAAGAATCATTCCTGTTAACGCATCACCCGTTCCGCCTTTTGCCATGCCCGGATTTCCGGTATTGTTGAAATAAGTTTTTCCATCAGGACACGTAATGCAAGAGTGGGCTCCTTTTAATGCAACAAATACTTTATGTTTTCGCGTAAACTCAATTTGCAATTCGAGGCGGTGAAAATCGTTTTTTGCTTTTTCTGTCATTCGTTCAAACTCTTTCGGATGAGGAGTGAGGATAGTGTTTTCCGGAAGTCTTTCTAAAAGAGTTTTATCAAGACTTAAGATATTGATTCCATCAGCGTCCATTACCAAGGGGACTTTGATTGTCGTCAATAATCTCATCACAGCTTCCTGAGTTTTTTTCTCAGTACCAATTCCGCAACCTATACCAACAGCATTGCAGTTTTTCAATTTAATTTCAGAGGAGTAAATATTTTTATCAGAATCAACCTCAACCATTGCTTCGGGAACCGATGTTTGCATGATTTCATAACCACATGTCGGAACATGAACTGTCAGCAATCCTGCGCCGCTTCTGATACAAGCACGTGTTGCAAGAACAGCCGCTCCCATTTTGCCAAAACTTCCTGCAACTAAGAGTGCATGTCCGTACATGCCTTTGTGAGAAAATTTAGGGCGAGGTTTTATAAATTTCTTTACTAGGTTAGTATCAACAAGAAAATAGTCTGAAGGAAGACTGTCAATAAATTTTTTATCAAGACTAATATCAAGGATTTCCCACTCGCCAACACAAGGATAGTTTTCCGCAAACATGAAAGCAAGTTTCGGAACCTGAAAACTCAGGGTGTATTTTGCCTGGATGATTGCATCATCATGATTTGAATTTTTGTCACTAAAAAGACCTGAAGGAAGATCAATCGCAATGACAGTTGCGCCACTTCTGTTGATATGACGAATGCAGGCAGCAGCTAAACCTTCTGTTGCTTTTGAAAGCCCCGTTCCGAAAATTGCATCGATAATAACTTCCTCTTTCCCAATCGGCGGAAGCTCCTTTTCATCATGGGTATTTTTTATAAGATCCGAATTAAGTTTAAGTAAACGTTCTTCGTTTGTTTTTAAATCACCGGAAGTTTTATCACCGTATCGAATGACAAAAACTTCGACATTGAAATTTGCCTGAAACAGCATTCGAGCAATGGCCAGTCCGTCTCCGCCATTGTTTCCCATTCCACAAAATAGTTTAAATGAATGCTCTTTGTGAAATCGTTGTGCAATCCAACCGAAACAGGCAACCGCAGCACGTTCCATTAGATCAATGGAAGCGATGGGTTCATTCGCTATCGTGTAAGCATCGGCTTGACGGATTTCGGAAGAAGAAAGAATTTTCATAATAAGCCGTCATTAAAAACTAATTCTCCTTTGTCTTAGAAAGATAAAATATTCCTTTCACATTTGTTATCACGAGTAAACTGTCCTTAATTTCATATGAACCTCTGTAATCTATAAACTTGGAAAGAGAATCTTCCCTTTGATTGCAACAAATCAAACTAGTGGTTATGTCCCTGCAAGAAATATTTTTTGAATCTATTTTCAAATCGTTACATAAACAATGATTGATTGCAAGATTATATTTTAGGTTGCCCGGAGAAAACTCAATAAAGTACTTTGCTTTAGACGGCGTGATGAATTGCCCTGCAATTTCTATTTGACGAAGTTGCCATTTTCCATGTAATTTTTCTTCGAAGTTCTGAGTAAAGGAGAATAGAATAATACAACTTATAATGAGAAATTCATTTTTGATTTCTTTAGGCATAAACAAATTTACTACTAAAGTTCAATTCAGCAATCGCACTTCAACCTTGTCTTTCAAGTGTTCTTTGAGAATTGTGCCATCACCATGAAGTGTGAAAACAATTTTTGGCTTTGTCAAATCAATTAACTTCAGTAAGTCATTCCAGTCAGCGTGATCGCTGATGTTCAGCACGGAATCACATTTTGTAAAAGAGTGTTTCCATCCGGTTGCAAAAATTTTATAAGCTTCCTTTCCAGAAAAGCGGTGAAACCAGTTAGGTGGAAGGATATAAACACAATTGTTTTGTTTTTTAAATTCCTGCCGGGTATATCGTTCCCATTTACCAAGATTAAATCCGGAATGCTGGTACACTTCATGGAATTTTACAATCTCATTGTGAACCAACAATTTTTTAGAACTGCAATGAGTTGAAACCAACTGTGTGAGCCGTTGCGCTTTTCCAACTGCATACGCTCCCAGCAAAATATTCTGATTGGTAATGTCATTCAGCTTTTTTATTTCTTCCACGGGATTGGGATGTGCATATTGCGGATCAGCAAATGTTGTTTCGGTGATCAGGTAATCGGTCTCTACAATCTCTGCCTTTTCGCAGCTTTGATCTGCTTGCAATTTAAAATCGCCTGTAAACAGGTATCGTTCATTTTTATGTTCCATCAAGATCATCGCGCTGCCAAGCATGTGACCGGCGGAATAAAATGTAATGGCAACATCATTCAGGTGAAAGGTATGCCGGAAATTAATTTCATGAAACTGAGAACGGGACTTCTTAAAACGACTGTTCATGATGAGTTGTGTTGGCAGCGTTGTGTAAATAGTGCCACTGTTTGGAACTGCGTGATCACCGTGAGCATGCGATATCAAAGCTTTGTGAACAGGACGTTTCGGGTCAATGTAAAAATCTCCGGCAGGGCAGTAGAGGCCGGTGGATGAATAGCTGAGAAAATTATTGATGGAAGACAAAAAAAGTTGTTAGTTGTTAGTTATTAGTTATTAGTTGTTAGTGGGTGCTAAGCATTATTAATTTGGTGTGGACTTCCAATGCCTGAGGAATTACCAGTTGTAGTTCATCATTGACGATGACAAAGTCAGAACGGTTGATTTTTCCTTCATCGCTCCATTGTTGTTTAATAATTTGTTCAACTTCCTGTTTTGTTCGTTTGTCGCGCTGCATGGTTCGCTGAATACGCAATTCAACAGGAGCTGAAACAGTAATAATTTTGTCGCAACCTTTGTCGCTTCCACTTTCAAACAGGATAGCAGTTTCTTTTAAAATGTAAGGAGCAGCTTTCTGATGTTGAATCCATTCTTCAAAATGGCTGATCACATACGGATGAACAATTCTGTTTAGTTTTTTTAAAGCGAGTGGATCTTTAAAAACAAGTGCGGATAATTTTTGCCGGTCTAGTTTTTCTTTCTTGTCAAACACATCTTCTGAAAACTCTTTTTTTATCTTTTCCAGTATTCCTTGTTCAGTATCATATAATTTTCGCGCTTCAGCATCGGCTTCATAAACAGGAATTCCAAGTTGTCGAAAAATAGTACACACCACTGTCTTTCCGCTTCCTATTCCGCCAGTAATACCAACAATCATCATTGTTTGCGAAGGATATAATCAACCCGTTCCGGTTCGATGCCAGTAAGTTTTATAAAAAAAGGAATTGAAACCAATTCAACTTTAATCTTATTTGAGTTTTGTCCATCGATGTTGGTCGCGTCCACAACAGTTTCAAACAAGCTTGCGTTTACTTCGCTGTACCTGCTCAGGGCAACTGTGTATTTTACGCTGACTTTATCAGGAAAAGTTTTGAGTGAATATCCCTGCGGTACGTGAATGGCTTTGACAGGAACTTCTATACTTTCTTCTGTAAATTTTTCCACCGGAATAGTCACCTTCACGATGGTATCGCTAAGCACTATCAATTTGTTAGAAGCTAATTTTATTTTTTTTGAAAAGGATTCTTTTACTTTTTCAAGAGTGATTTGTTCGGTGGAAATAAAATCAATTTTATTGATCACCGAAGAAGGTCCTGAAATATTTATGCTGTCAGGCTCCAGTATAGAAGCACCGGTAGTATCGTATTGTTTTTCAAAGCTGATCAGCGCATTTAGTTTTAAAGGAACGCGCTTGAAGGATTTATAACTGAAGTTAAAAACAATGGAGTCGGGAATGAAATTCAGGATACTCACATCACTTCCCAGTCGCTCGTAAAAATCGGCAGCAAATGTTTTGGTTGGAATCACCAGTACATCACTTGACGGATCTAATGTTGTACCGATCCTGACATCCACATCTACGTCAACCGGAGATTTGCCTTTGCTGAATTTGTGAGCTAGAATCTTAAACCCGGACGCTTTTATATTCAACCGAATGGTTGAAGGAAGATTGTTCACCACCACTTTTTGCCCAGGCAAATTCGTGTAGTTAACCGGGAATGAGAGTGTGGCTGAATAATCCTTTGAAAGGGCGATCAGAAACCAGAATATCAGCGCGATCGAAAAGCAAATAAGAATAGCTGATAAGCGCATATTCAGTTTGAGCTTTTCTGCCGGTGTGGAAGTTCTGAAAATGTTTAGGAATTGATCTTTCATCAAATGACTTTAAGACTAAGAACAAAAAAACAAGAACCAAGAACTGTAAGTGATCAACGATTAGTCTTCCGACTTTTTTATTTTATCTTCTCAACAGTTGTATTGTTTGCCTTTGTCGCTTCGGCAGCAACAGCAGTTTTCTCAATGCGGACTTTCACATTCGTATCAATTTCAATCATGAACGTTGTGTCGTTCACTTCAAGTATTCGTCCATGGATTCCACCGATGGTAACTACTTTGGCTCCCTTCTGGAGTGATTCACGAAATTCTCTTTCCAGTTTTGCTTTTTTAGTCTGAGGACGAATCATGAAAAAATAAAAGACAACAATAATCAGAACCAGAAATAAGATCTGACCATATCCACCTCCGCCTGTCGGAGACGCTTGTAAAAAGATGCTGAGTAAATTCATCATAGTAAGTATTGGTTTTTAGTTAGGTTTTTTCACTTCACATGTAATCGTAAGTACTGTTGAGTTGGGAATTGTGTTCGCAACAAGTGTGACCGTTTTATTTTGCTTTCCTTCTTTTCCCTCGCTGTTAAAAGTAACATTTATAACTCCTTCTTTTCCGGGTGCAACAGGATCTTTTGGGTATTCAGGAACTGTGCAGCCGCAACTTCCGTTTGCTGAACGAATCACCAAATCGCTTTTGCCTGAATTCGTAAACCTGAAAGCGTACGAAACTTTTTCACCCTGTTTAATGGTTCCAAAATCATGATGATCTTCCTTGAATTGAAAAACCGGAACGCGATCTGTCCTATTTTTGTCAGAAGATGCGGTTGCAGGATTGTTAACGACATCGGGATTAATCGCATTTGGATATGCCGGATTTTTCTGATCTCCTGAATTACATGCCGTGAGAAAAACAAGACTCAAAAAAATCAGTTTACTTTTCAGGGTGTAAATTTTCATGTGCTTAATAAATTGCGGTGCAAATGTAGACAGATTTTAAATTTTAGATTGATGGTCACGAAACAATACACCCGTAGCAACTATATACGACGAATCGTAATTTATAATCTATAATTTTAAATTTATAATTACTCCATCAACCCTCTTCCTGTCTTCACAATCTTACCTGATTTTTTGTATTCGTCAGCAAGCTTGTCAATGATTCCATTGATAAACTGTCGGCTTTTTGGTGTGCTGTAATCTTTTGAAATGTCAATGTATTCGTTGATGCTCACTTTCACAGGAATTCCGGGAAAAGAAATCATTTCCGCCATTGCCATCTTAAGAAGAATCATATCGATGAGCGCGATGCGTTCCACTTCCCAGTTTTGTGTCTTTTCCGCAATGGCTTCTTCGTATTCTTTGTCGTTCAAAATTGTTTTTGAAAAAAGTTCACGCACAAATACTTTATCGTCTTCATCCTTGTAAACAGGACTCAGTTTTATTTTTTCTGAGTCATAAAAATCTTTGATTGTTTTCACAACGAGATGACATGGGAAGGAAAAGTCTTCCATCCAGTAAATATTATTTTCTTCAATAGAATTTTTCAGGGCTTCCGAATGTTCGAAATGATTTTTGATAATCGTTAAGAGAAAATCTTTTTCACTTACTTCCGCTTTGTTCATTAAAAAATTCTTGTACTCGGTTGATTTTTTTATGTCCAGAAAAATTTTTCTGACCAACTCATGATCTTTCTGCCAGCTTAATGTGTGATTCTTTACCTCTGTTAAAAATTTTGAATCGGAAGATAATTTCAAAATAAATGACAGCTGGTGAAAACGGATTTTTGCTTTCAACTCATCTTCTTTCGGAAAATGTTTCTGGTGAAGTTCCCCTGCATCCTGCAAGTCAGCATCGGCAAGTTCTTTCAAAAGAAGAAGGAGAAAAAGATAAAGCTCATGCACTTTCTCAATGCTGCGAAACAATTCACGGTCGGCAGCAGCAAGGTCACTTTTCTCGGACTGAAGGAATGAATAAAGCGATTGTAAAACCTTGATGCGTAATTGTCTTCTGCTCAACATGGAGAATTAGTTTATTGGTTCAAAGGTTTAATAGTTCATTGGTTTATTTGACGACGCAGGCAAAAGGTTAGATTCTAATAGGTAAAGTCAAAAAGAAGTTCAGGGACAGACTTTAAAATAATGCAATGCATTTTTACCAATGAACTAGTAAACCTTTGAACGATTAAACTATTTTTTTCCCGCCATAATACGCTCTTCAGCAATTTTATTCGCAGCAGAAAGTGTTGTAATGTTTTCCGCCTTTGCTTTCTTAAAAATTTCAAGAGTCGTGTTGTAGATGTGTTTTGCCTGGTCCAATGCTTTCTGATGATTGTATCCCTGAAGTTCAGAATAAACATTGATAAGTCCTCCGGCATTAATCAGAAAATCAGGAGCGTATAAAATTCCTTTTTCAGCAATCATTTTGCTGTGAAGATTTTCATCCGCCAATTGATTGTTGGCTGAACCGGCTACAATCACACATTTCAAACGATTGATGTGATCCGTATTTAACGTAGCGCCTAAAGCACACGGAGCATATATATCAGCATCCAGGTCATAGACAGATTCAGGTGACACAATTTCCGCCTGGTATTTTTTCGAAACGTCATTCAATTGTTCCTGGTTGATGTCGGTAATAAAAACCTTCGCACTTTCTTCACTGATTAATTTCACCAGGTATTCACCGACGTGTCCGACACCCTGAACGGTTACCTTTTTTCCTTTAAGACTATCCGTTCCCCACACTTCTTTTGCAGAAGCTTTCATTGCCATGTAAACTCCGTATGCAGTAACAGGAGACGGGTCGCCACCTCCTCCCATCGATTCCGGAAGGCCCGTTACATACTTTGTTGTTTCACGGACATTCACCATGTCGGAAGTGCTTGTTCCCACATCTTCAGCGGTGATATATTTGCCATTCAATGATTGAATGAACTCACCGTATTTTTGAAATAATTCTTTGCTCTTGTCCTTTTTTGAATCACCAATGATGACCGCTTTGCCTCCTCCAAGATTGAGTCCGCTGATGGCTGCCTTGTAGGTCATACCTCGTGATAAACGCAATACATCGTTCAATGCTTCGGCCTCCGATTTATACATCCACATCCGTGTTCCGCCTAATGCCGGACCGAGGGTTGTATTATGGATGGCGATGATTGCTTTTAATCCCGTCTTTTTATCGTAGCAGAACACAACTTGCTCATGATCAGAAAACGAATCATTTCCCCAAACAGAATCTCCTGTTTTTATGGCTGCTTTTACGTCTTTTACTTCTATCATAGCTGACAAACAATTTTCTTTTGTAGTACTTTTATCACCGATTTTTAATCGTGCGCCAAAGGTAAGTTTATTTCTTTAGTCGCCAAACCAGCAGCCATCGCCAATAACCATGAAATCTTTAAAACATCTCAATAAATACTTTTATAAATACAGGGTCAGGTTGCTGCTTGGGATCGTTTTCGTCATTGCCCAAAATTTTGGAGCTATCTATCCGGCAAAGAAGATTCGGGACGCATTGGATATGGTGATTGTAACATTGAAGAATACGGCCGGTTCATCTCAAGCAGATGTAGTTTCGGCCATCACATACAATGTATTTATCTTCCTTCTTGTTATTGTTGCGGTTGCACTGTTACGTGGAGTGCTGATGTTTATGATGCGGCAAACAATCATTGTGATGTCGCGCTTAATTGAATATGATCTGAAGAATGAAATTTACAATCAATACCAACGGTTAAGTCTTGCTTTTTACCGGCGCAATAACACCGGCGACCTCATGAACCGAATCAGTGAAGATGTAAGTCGTGTGCGCATGTATGTAGGTCCGGCCGTAATGTATACCATCAATTTGATTGTGTTGTTTGTATTGATCATCGTGAGTATGTTAAGCGTGAATGTTAAACTTTCACTTTATGTTCTTGCACCGCTTCCGTTCCTTTCGCTTTCCATTTATTGGGTCAGCGATATCATGAACCGAAAAGGTGAAGAAGTGCAGGAACAACAGAGTAAACTCAGCACGTTTGTACAGGAAGCATTTTCCGGCATTCGTGTGTTGAAATCATTTGTGAAGGAAGAACAATCATCCAATGATTTTTTAAAAGAGAGTGAACTTTACAAAAACAAATCGCTTGGTTTGGCAAAAGTGAATGCGCTTTTTTTTCCGCTGATGTTGTTGCTGGTCGGGTTAAGTACATTGCTTACTATTTACATTGGAGGACAGGAAGTAATTGCAGGGCACATCACGGTAGGAAACATTGCAGAGTTCATCATCTATGTAAACATGCTTACCTGGCCGGTTGCTTCGCTCGGATGGGTGACTTCCATTGTTCAGCGCGCAGCAGCGTCGCAGGAGCGGATCAATGAATTTCTTCTGTTGGAACCGGAAATTGTTTCACCAACGGATGTTCCATTTGTCATTACCGGGAAAATAAATTTTGAAGACGTAAGTTTTGTGTATCCTGATTCCGGGATTCGTGCACTCGATCATGTATCATTTACGGTTGATGCAGGAAAGTCGCTTGCTGTGTTAGGGAAAACAGGTTCCGGTAAATCCACACTTGCAAACCTGGTGTTACGCATGTATGATCCTACTGAAGGTAGAATTACTATTGACGATTCTTCCATCGAACATATTTCTCTTGCATCATTGCGTCAGCAAATCGGTTACGTGCCGCAGGATGTTTTTCTTTTTTCAGACACCATTCAAAACAACATTGAATTTGGTTTGCTGGGCGAGTTGAGCAATGACGAGCGTAAAAGGCTTGCTGAAGAAGCTGCCAAACAAGCGGTGATTTATGACAACATTATTTCATTTCCAAATGGATTTGAAACGATGATCGGTGAACGCGGGATTACTTTATCAGGAGGACAGAAGCAGCGCGTAAGCATTGCGCGAGCCATCATCCGCAAACCCAAAATTCTTTTGTTTGATGATTGTCTTTCTGCTGTCGATACAAAAACGGAAGAAAGCATTTTGAATAACCTGAAGGAAATCATGAAGAATCGTACTTCCATTATCATCAGTCATCGTGTTTCATCGGTAAAAAATGCTGACCAGATTATCGTACTCGACCAGGGTAAAATTGTTGAACGTGGAAATCACTATACATTGTTGGAGAAAAGAGGCGTGTATTTTGAGCTTTACGAAAAGCAATTGTTGGAGGAAGAATCAGTGTGAATATCTACGAATACGAATCAATACGAATTTACGAAAGAGGCGGAATGTGTATGTTCGTATATTCGTTTTAATTCGTAATTCGGTGGCTTCATTTTCAACCCAAATTATTACCTTCGGGCTCGCTGATTTTTAGCGATTAATAGTATCACTTTACTAAACTAACTCAACCTATAAATAATGGCAGACGGAGAAAAAATTATTCCGATTAATATCGAAGAGGAAATGAAGACAGCCTACATTGATTATTCAATGTCGGTGATTGTTTCGCGTGCATTGCCTGATGTGCGTGATGGTTTAAAACCCGTTCACAGGCGCGTGCTTTATGGAATGCTGGACCTTGGGCTCCTTTCAAATCGTCCGCATAAGAAATCAGCAAGGATTGTCGGAGAAGTACTTGGTAAATATCATCCTCATGGTGATACTTCCGTGTACGATGCGATGGTTCGAATGGCGCAGGAATGGAGTTTACGTTATCCGTTGGTCGATGGACAAGGAAATTTTGGTTCCATGGATGGAGATAGTCCTGCTGCGATGCGATATACCGAAGCTCGATTGAAAAAAATTGCGGAAGAATTATTGGCTGACATCGACAAGGACACCGTTGACTTTGCGTTGAACTTTGACGATTCATTGAAGGAGCCAACTGTACTTCCTGCACGGATTCCGAATCTTCTTATCAATGGTTCATCCGGTATTGCTGTGGGAATGGCGACCAACATGCCTCCTCATAATATTACGGAAGTGCTTGATGCTATCGTTGCTTACATTGACAACAAAGAAATCACGATCGAGGAGCTGATGAAATTTGTGAAAGCTCCCGACTTTCCGACTGCAGGAATTATTTACGGCTATGCCGGCGTGAAGGAAGCGTATGAAACCGGTCGCGGAAGAATTGTTCTTCGCTCACGTGCTGTCATTGAACAGTTGGCGAATGGAAAAGAGCGGATCATTGTCACCGAAGTTCCTTACCAGGTGAACAAGGCAGAAATGATCAAACGTACTGCCGACATGATCAATGAGAAAAAGATAGATGGCATCACAGACATTCGTGATGAATCGGATCGTGACGGAGTTCGCATCGTGTATGACATTCGCAGGGATGCGATTTCAAATGTCGTTCTCAATAATCTTTACAAACACACTGCGTTGCAGTCTGCGTTCAATGTAAACAACATTGCATTGGTGCATGGTCGCCCGATGATGCTGACGTTGAAGGACATGATTGTTCATTATGTGAATCACCGCCATGAAGTGGTGATCCGCAGGACGAAATATGAATTGGCAGAAGCAGAAAAACGCGCTCACATTCTCGAAGGACTTTTAATTGCCCTGGATCATCTGGATGAAGTAATCGCCTTGATCCGTGCATCACAAACACCGCAAATTGCACAGGATGGATTGATGCAGCAGTTTGCTTTGAGCGAGATACAGTCGAAAGCAATTCTCGATTTGCGTTTGCAAAAACTTACCGGACTTGAGCGTGACAAGATCAAGGAAGAATATGCCGAGTTAATGAAGATCATCGACTATTACCGCGATGTGCTTGCCAATGAAACACTCAGGATGGAAATCATCAAAGATGAAATGACTGAGATGAGAAACAAGTACGGTGACGAGCGCAGAACGGAAATCATTTATACCGGTGACGATATCTCCATGGAAGATATGATTGCTGATGAAGATGTCGTCATCACCATTTCGCATCTCGGTTATGTGAAACGTACGGCAGTTTCAGAATATCGTACACAAGGTCGTGGCGGAAGAGGCGCGCAAGGCAGTGCGACACGCGATGAAGATTTTGTGGAATACATTTTAATTGCATCCACGCACAACTACATGTTGTTTTTTACTGAACAGGGGAAATGTTACTGGCTGAAAGTGTATGAGATTCCTGAAGGAACGAAGACGTCAAAAGGAAGAGCGATTCAAAACCTGATCAGCATTTCGCCGGATGATAAAGTGAAAGCATTTATCAATGTCATGAACCTGACAGACGAAACATACATCAACAACAATTTTATTGTGATGTGCACGAAGAACGGAACGATCAAAAAAACTGCTTTGGAAGCTTACTCTCGTCCGCGGCTTTCGGGAATCAATGCGATTAACATTGAAGACGGTGATCAATTGCTTGAAGCAAAATTGACAAACGGTACCAACGAAATCATGATTGCGACGAAGAAAGGTAAAGTGGTTCGCTTCAATGAAAAAACAGTTCGACCTGTCGGAAGAAATTCAATTGGTGTGAGAGGAGTTACACTCGATGGAGAAGATGATCGCGTGGTGGGTATGGTTTGCGTCGTAGATCCGATCAAAGAAAGCGTGCTGGTTGTATCAGAGAAAGGATATGGAAAGCGTTCGGAAGTGGACGAATACAGGATTACCAACCGTGGCGGAAAAGGAGTGAAGACGATTAACATCACGGATAAAACCGGAAACCTTATTGCCATTAAAATTGTGATCGATAACGATGACCTGATGATCATCAACAAATCAGGAGTTACGATCCGCATGGATGTGGATGAGTTGAGAGTGATGGGACGTGCAACACAAGGTGTTCGTTTGATTCGTTTGGATGATGATGATGAAATTGCATCGGTTGCAAAAGTGGAAGTACAGGACGAAATTCAGAAACCGGAAGGAAGTGATGTTGTTTCTCAGAATGATACAACAGGTACAACTGAAACTCCGGATTCAGATGAACAATCGCCTGAAGAGAATCAAACGGATCCACAATCATAAAACAATTGTCAGATGAAAAAGTTCAGTTTATTTCTATTCACCTTTTGTTTTGCAGGCTCTTTTGCCTTTTCACAAAAAGCTAAAGTGCGTGAGGCGTATAACTATTACAAAGAACCGTATCAGCAATTCGACAAAGCAAAAGATGCCATTGATGAAGCAATCAGCAATGAACAATCAAAAGGATTGGATCAAACCTGGTATTATCGCGGAATTATTTACAGCGCGCTTTATAAAAATGAAAAGTTCGGAGGACTTTGCAACAATTGTCTGCAAACGGCTTACGATGCGTTTAGTAAATCACTTGAAATAAATCCGAAGAGCGAATGGGCTGATGAAATTAAACTGATTCGTATTCCGTGGATCATGAACCAGATTTTCGGAGAAGGAGTGGATCAATTTAAGGGAAAAAAATATGCAGAAGCATTGGCATCTTTTGAAACCGTTTTGAAAATAAGTCCGGGCGATACATCTGTTATTCTGAATTCCGCATACTCCGCTGAACTTGCGGGCAACACCGAAAAAGCAAAGCAGTATTATTCACGACTGGTGAGCATGCAATACAAAGATGATAGAGCGTATCTCGCTCTTTCGAATCTTTACAAGCAGGATAAGGATACTGCACGTGCGCTGGCAACGTTGAAAGACGGACGGAAAATTTTTCCTGACACATTGAGCCTGATGTTGGCTGAGATCAATATTTTTCTCGCAAGCGGAAACAAGAAGGAAGCAATTGATGCGCTTGAGGCAGCCATAAAAAAGGATACGAAGAATGAAAGTTTATACATGGCACTTGGAAGTTTGTATGATAACCTTGCAAACCCGAAAGATGGTTCAGGGAACGATTTACCGAAACCGGCTAATTACGAAGAGTATTTTATGAGAGCAGTTCTGACTTATAAGCAGGGATTAACAGTGAACCCGAATAATTTTGAAATTAATTTTAATCTTGGGGCCCTGTATTATAACAAAGCAGCGGAGATGGCAAACGCTGCCAACAACATTAAAATAACCGAGGAATACAATAAGGCAAAGCAAAAGTATGACCTGGAGTTTAAAAATTCAGAACCGTATCTTGAAAAGGCTTTTGAGATTAACCCTGCCGACAAAGGTACACTCAGTTCGCTGAAGCAATTGTATGTAAGAACCGGCGAAACGGAAAAGTATAATAAAGTGAAAACTGCTTATGACGGCTTGAAATAGTTCTCCAAAGAATAATTTGTTACAAGAAAGTTAAATAGGTGCAAACCCATTTGAAATAATACAAGAAGGAATATATTTGTTCCACATCAGAAAAGAGTTTAACCAACTAAAAATATAATCGTTCATGAAAAAGATTCTACTTCGATTAATCGTTCTTCTTCAATTTTCAATTTTCAATTTTCAGTCGCAGGCCCAACAAGCTCCTGCACAATCAACATTGATTGAGAAGGTACTTCCAAATCTTTCACTGACGGAGCCGGCAACAAATAGTCTTGTTATTCCTTACGAAAAATGGAAATTACCGAACGGACTGACGCTTATTATTTCAGAAGATCATTCTGATCCGATTGTAAACGTGGCTGTCGTTTATCATGTAGGTTCTGCCAGAGAAAGTATTGGTAAATCCGGCTTTGCACATTTCTTTGAACACATGATGTTTGAAGGATCAGACAATGTGAAGGACAAAGAACATTTCAGGATTGTGAGTGAAGCCGGCGGAACCATGAACGGGTTTACGGAAAGAGATAAGACCACTTATTTTGAAACAGTTCCGAGCAATCATCTTCAAACAGCATTGTGGCTTGAGGCGGACAGAATGGGTTTCCTGCTCGATTCAGTGACGAAGGAAAAATTTGAAGTGCAGCGTGCAACAGTTAAAAATGAAAAGGGACAGAATTATGAGAACCAGCCTTATGGTCTTGCATTTGGAGAAATATTGAGCCAGTCGTTGTATCCGTCCGGACATCCTTATAGTTGGCCCACGATCGGTTACACAGATGATCTTGATAGGTCAACAGTTGATGATCTTAAAAACTTTTTCCTTCGCTGGTATGGTCCTAACAATGCGATACTCTCCGTTTCAGGAGATGTAAATCCGAAAGACGTGTTGGCCCAGGTTGAAAAGTATTTTGGTTCAATTCCTCAATCTCCTGAAGTGAAGAAAGCGCGTGTTCCTGCGCCTATTCTTGCCAGCGACCAGTACGCCAATTACATGGATAATGTGTATCTTCCTTTGACACTGATGGTATATCCAACCGTTCCTTCTTATCATCGTGATGAACCGGCATTGGACATTCTTGCAAACATGATGGGTGATGGAAACAACTCTATTTTCTACAAGAACTTTGTTAAGACTGAAAAAGCGGAAGCAAGTATATCTCATTCAACGCAGGAATTGGCAGGTGAATTTCAAATACAAATATTTGCGTATCCTGATATGGAAATAGAAGGAGAAATAACAAGTGCTGAACAGTATAAAAGCAAAATGCGTGAACAGGTTCAGAAGAACTTTAATGAAACGGAGAAAAAAATTCACGAGACCATTGATGAGTTTGAGAAAACCGGTATTACTGATGAATCACTTCAGCGTGTGAAAGCAAAAATTGAATCTGGGATTATTGACCAAGGAACCACCGTTTTTGGAAAGAGTCTGTTGCTTGCTAATTGGCAATTGTTAGCCGGAAAACAGTTCAACCTGAATGATGAACTTGACCGTTATGATAAAGTTACGAAAGATGATGTGACACGGGTTTTCAATAAATACATCAAGGATAAACATGCAGCCATTGTGAATGTTTATCCCAAAGATCCTGATTCAAAGGATTCTGTAAAGAGTGTGAATCCGTATGCGCATGCAAAAATTGTTGATGATCCTCAGTATGCAGGTTTGAAATATGTGAAAGCGAAAGACAATTTCGACCGTAGCAAAAGACCTCAGCCAGAAGCTCCGAAATCACCAGTTGTTCCGCAGTATTACACACACCAATTAAAAAACGGATTAAGAATTATCGGGACACAGGATTCTGAAACTCCGAAAGTGGAATTTGTTATTACGATTGATGGTGGCAACCTGGTAAGTGGAAGCGATCTGAAAAAAGTAGGAGTTGCTCGACTTACTGCCAGCATGATGGATGAGGGAACAAAAAATTATGCTACCGAACAAATCAGTGCTGAACTGGATAAGCTTGGGAGTAGCATTTCATTTAATGCAGGAAGAGAGAATACGACTGTGGTGATCAGTTGCCTTGTTAAAAATCTTGATCCTACAATGAAACTGCTGGAAGAAAAACTTCTCCATCCACGGTTTGATGCGGAAGATTTCAAACGGGTTAAAAAGCAAACGGTGGAAGCAATTCGTACAGAAAAAAAATCTGCTGAAATCACTGCTCAACGATTGTTTACAAACCTGATGTTCGGCAACACCATTTTTGGTACATATGCCACTGAGAAGAATGTAAAAAAACTTACACTGGATGATGTTAAAAATTATTACCAGCAAAACTATTCTCCATCCGTTTCAAAACTTGTCATTGTTGGTGACATTGCCGAAAAAGACATTCTTCCGAAGCTTGCATTTTTAGAAAAGTGGGAGGCAAAACCTGTGAAGATGCCTGATTTTACAGGCTTTGCGCCCGTTACACAAACACAAATTTATCTCGCCCATAAGGACAATGCGGCGCAATCAACCATCATCATTGGTAATTCTGCATTGGCTTACGATCCGACCGGAGACTACTTCAAATCGAATGTCATGAATTTTTCTCTTGGTGGTAATTTCAACAGCCGACTAAATCTTGATTTGCGTGAAACCAAGGGTTACACATATGGTATCCGGTCTAATTTCCAGGGAACTAAGTATCCCGGGGCGTTTGCAATCAGTGCCGGCGTTAGAAGGTCTGCAACTGATTCTTCACTGAGAGATGTGATGAAAGACGTAATTGATTTCCGAAATGGCGGACCGAAGGATGATGAGATCTCGTTTACGAAAAGTTCGTACCTCAACAGCGAAGCGCTTCGTTACGAGTCACCGTTTCAGAAAGCAAATTACCTGAGTAATATTCTTGCATATAACCTTCCGAAAGATTACAACAAGCAACAGGAAAAAATTCTGAACGAGATTTCAAAATCAGAGTTAAGCGACCTTGCTAAAAAATATATAAATCCGGATAAGTTTGTGATCCTGGTTGTTGGAAACAAATACGTTATCAAAGACAAACTGGAAAAATTAGGGTACGGAAAGGTAAAAGAAATAGAGTTGGAGTAAATTTTGGTACTCAACCCGTATACACTGACTTTAAATTTAAAAATGACTATGAAAAATAAACTATCAATACTACTGCTTCTTATTTCATTTCATGCATTCTCCCAGAGCTACAATGTTCAGAGCGCAGCTGATGCATACAAAGACCTGAAGTACACAAAAAACAGGTTCAAAGATTTCAGCGATGCAAAAAAATTCATTGATCTCGCTGCGGAAAACGAACAGACTGCCAATGATCCAAAGATGTGGTATTACCGTGGTGTCATTTATTTGGAGATGGACAGAGATACGAGTGAAGCAGTCCGGAATTTGGATGCTGATGCCATTGAAAAATCTGGCAACAGTTTTATAAATTGTTTAAAGGCTGATGTTAAAAAGAATTACATCGAAGAATGCAATGCAGATATTTGGGTTGCCGGTCTCCGCGTTTACAACAAAGCACTGGGTGAATTAAAGAAAGGCGACCTTGCCAAGGCATCGAGGTACTTTAACCTCACGCTTTCCATTATTCCCCTCGATAAGGACAACAACCTGAAAAGAAATACCATTACTCCGGATATCATTAACTACAGTTTGTCAAGGGCCGCTCTGAAAGCAAAAGACAATGCAAAGGCAAAGGAGTATTTGCAAAAGCTGATTGATGTCAGGTACAATGATCCGATGATTTATCTCTACATGGACAGAATTTACCTGGAAGAAAAGGATACTGCAAAAGCACTTGCTTACATTGAACAGGGAAGGAAAATATTTGATGAGAATACAAATCTTTTGAACGAAGAGATTAACATTTATAGTCAGCAAGGAAAAATTGATGTTTTGATTACCAAGTTTACAGATGCCATTAATCTAAATCCCGATAACGAGATGCTTTTTTATAATCGGGGATTCATGTATGATTCGAAGAAGGATTATGTAAATGCTGAAGCTGATTACAAAAAGGCAATTGAAATGAAACCGGATTATTTGGATGCGAACTACAATCTAGGAATTCTTTATTTTAACCAGGGAGCTGATCTCGTTGTAGCAGCAAATGCAATTAAAAATATGGATGAGTTCGATAAGGCTAAGAAGAAATACGAGCAAAAATTTAAAGATGCAGAACCTTATCTCGAAAAGGCATTGGAGATTAATCCAAAGAAGTCAGATGAAGATAACAACTTGTATAAAGGAACCGTAAATTCTCTGAAGCAGCTTTACGCACGAACAAGAGAAATGGATAAATACAATAAGATAAAAGCGCTCCAGGATCAGAAATAAAAATTTGTCAGGCTATTTTATAGGCAAAATGAAAACTGGTGATGTTGAAACCTGTTTTTAAGTAGAGCCTGTGAGCATCGTAACGGTGCGCTCCGCAACCAGAATCAAGGTGTACTTCATCACAGTTGTTTTCACGGGCAATTTCAAAAATATGTTTTAAAAGGTCGCCGGCATATCCTTTTCCGCGATAGCCGGGTAATGTTGACAGATCATCAATGTAAATTGCTTTTCCCCAATACAAGTGTTCGGTGAAGCGATAACCTGACGCGCAAACAGCTTTGTTATTTTCTTCAATGAAAATGAGATGGTATCCACGACTCATAAATCCGCTAATCGTTTCGACAAAACTTTCTGCAGCCAGGTTTGGACGAAGTTCATGCATGACATCGAAGCATTTTATTAAATCAGATTGCGCGGTTGCCTTTTTAATTTCTGCCATGTGGAATTGATTTTTGATGCAAGATATTTAAATAGTTTCTAAAAGAAAAACCATTCGCCGAGGCGAATGGTTTAACAAATCAAATCAACACACAATGAAATTATTTAGTAGCAGATGCTTTTACAGAACTTGTTCCTGTTCTTTTAATAACAGGTTCTATTTTGGAAGCCTTATGTTTTTTGTCAGTAATTTTTCTTACAGGGTGCTTGTCAATGTCTTTGTTCCCTGTAGTCAACTTTAGAGTGGATTGTTTTTCATTTGTCGGAATTGATTGAGCATTTACTTCAACTGGAATGTTCAACAGTCCTACCGCTAAAAACAGAATCAACTTGGTAATTTTAACACGAATGGAATTTTTCACGGCACAAAGATGTGCGCAGGTAGTGAAGAATAAATGAAAGAAAGACAAATGTTAAACTGGAAAGATGAGAAGGAAACATGTTCCCGCGTTCAACTCAGAAGTGACACCAATTTTGATTTGATGAAAGTTGGCAATCGTTTTAACAATTGGTAATCCCAGCCCATAACTCATTTCATCTTCGGGTCTGAAACGTTTAAAACGGTCAAATATCTGTGGCAACTGATCAGGCGACATCCCGACTCCGGTATCTTTTATCTCCAGTATAAATTGATCGTCTGTTAATCTTCCTGAAATAAAAATCTCGCCTTCTGTTTTGTTGTATTTAATTGCGTTTGAAACCAGGTTGAAAATCATCGTGTGCACGAGAGATTTATTACAATTCATCAATTCAAAGTTCTCATGCCATTCCAGGTGAACTGCAATATTTTTCTGCTGAATCCTGTCCTCCAGTTCTTCGATGACTTCGTTTGCCAGGATTTTCAAATCAGCCTGGTCATTTTTCAGAAATTGCTCGTTTTCAATCTTGGAAATATAGAGGAGTGCTTTGATCACCTTCGTTAACCGAAGCAACGTCTTTTGAGACTCTACAATTTTTAAAGCAACATCATGATGAAGGTTTTGATCGCTGAGAATATTCTCAATCCTGTTTTGTAAAATGGAAATGGGTGTGAGCAGTTCGTGAGAAACGTTGGTGATAAATTCCCGCTCAAGCTGGAAAGCATTTTTAATTTTAATCATCATTTCATTGATGCTTTGATCAAGATATGAAAATTCGTAGGTGCTGGTTGTGATGTGATTTTCGACAAATGAATTCGGATGATGAATCGTTTTTAATTTCCCTGTGATGCGATTGAAAGGTTCCAGGAGAAGTTTCGCAAGTGTCATGTTCATTAAAATGGAAATGAATACAATGATGACAACCATCCAAAGCGTGAACTTATTGATGGTACGATTCAATTGCTCAATCGTGCTTAATCCTTCACCGATTTCAATTTTGTACAATTGGTTGTCGTAAATAAAAGCTTTACTTAAAACACGATGCTTGACAATTTCATTCTCAATATTCACTTCTGCATTTTCAACCGTGTCTTTTCCGAAATTAGCCGGCATCACAGAAAGTGGTGAAATGGAAACATATTCTTCCTTAAAAAAATTATAATCTCCAAAACTGCATTCCTGATCTTTCACGATGTCTTGCAGTCCGCCCAGTGAGATTATTTTCAGCATCCGTTCAGAACGCGCATGAAGCCGTTTGTCAATGTGATTGTACACGACACGTTCTACAACAATAGGAAGAAGAATCCCGATTGCAAGGACGATCAATGCCTGGAAGATGGCGTTGTAAAAAGTAAGTTTTACCTGGAGTTTCAATTCGTTCTTAGTTCTTTAGTTCGGTGTTCGGAGACTTTTTAACTCCGAACCAGTGACGCACTGCTTAATAAATACGTTAAGCAAGGTTGAGACGGTAGCCGATGCCGCGAACTGTTTCGATGAAATCAGCGTTGCCGTACCCGGCAAGTTTTTTCCGGAGATTTTTAATATGAACGTCAATGTAATTTGACTCATAATCTTCTTCGAGCACATCGCCCCAAATGTGTTCAGTGAGTTGAATGCGGGTGATCACACGGTTTTTATGCAAAGCCATGTAGTGTAAAATATCAAATTCTTTTTTGGTGAGGTTGATCGGTTCATCTTTAAACGATACCGTACGGTTTTGAATATCGAGAACAAAGCCGTTGATCTCAATCGTGTTATTTTTTAAACCATGTCTTCTTCTCAGGATGGCCTGCATGCGCGCTTGCAACTCAAGTAATGAAAAAGGTTTTGAAAGATAATCGTCAGCACCGAGATCAAGCCCGGTGATTTTGTCATCGGTAGATCCACGTGCAGTAAGGATAATGAATGCCGATTCTTTTCCCGATTGTTTCGCTTCTTTTAAAAGAGTAAAACCATTGTAATCAGGCAAGCCGATATCGAGAAGAACGAAGTCGTATGTGTTGACATAAATTTTTTCGGAAGCACTTTTCCCTGTGAAAGCAACATCACATTGATAGCCCTGCTTGGTCAGAAAAATTTCTATTTCATGCGACAGTTGTCTTTCGTCTTCAACAATGAGAACATTCATACAGTTTGAGTTAGTTGGTTCATGCTTTTTACAATTAATTTACAAGCTGTTTCAATTTGATTTTCGGTAATGGTTAGCGGTGGAGCGATTCTCATACAATCCGCAGCGAAAAGAAACCAATCAACCACAACACCCATTTCAATGCAAGCCTGAATGATCTTTTTATTCAAATCTTCGCTCTCAAATTCAAGTGCCAAAAATAAGCCTTTTCCACGAATATTTTTAATAAACGGATGCTGAAGATTTTTTCGGAACAGGTTTTCCTTTTTAGGAATATTTTCTAACAGGTTTTCCTTTAACAAAACCTGCATGGCTGCAAACCCGGCTGCGCAACAAACAGGATGACCGCCAAACGTGGTGATGTGTCCAAGTACAGGATTGTGGGTGAGCGATTGCATTATTTCCTTTGACGAAACAAAAGCTCCAAGCGGCATTCCACCACCAAGTGCTTTGCCAAGAAGAAGAATGTCCGGAACAACTTTGTAGTGTTCAAAAGCAAAGAGTTTCCCGGTCCTGCCAAACCCGGTTTGTATCTCATCAAAAATCAACAATGTTCCCGTTTCATCGCAACGTTTACGCAATTCAGTGAGGAAGTTGTTTTCAGGTAAAATAATTCCGGCTTCTCCCTGGATCGGTTCAACGATGACAGCTGCTGTGTGATCTGTGATTTGTTCAAGAGCATTGATTGAATTGAAAGAAAGAATTTTTATATCCGGCAAAAGTGGGCGAAATGAATTTTTCAATTCCTCGTTGCCTCCAACACTTAATGCTCCATGTGTGCTGCCGTGGTATGCGTTGCTGAAACTAACCAAACCGGTTCGGCCTGTGAATCGCTTGGCCAGTTTTAATGCTCCTTCCGTTGCTTCACTTCCCGAGCTTACAAAAAAAACATTCGATAAATTTCCGGGAAGATGTTGAGTTAAAAGCTGTGCAAACTTAACCTGTGGAGATTGAATGTATTCTCCGTACACCATCAGGTGCAAATAATCATCCGATTGTTTTTTGATTGCTTCGATTACTTTAGGGTGATGATGCCCGATGTTGCTCACGGATATTCCTGAAATCAGATCGAAATAAATTTTCCCGTTAGCATCGTACAGATAGGTGCCATCGGCCTTTATAATTTCGAGTGCAAGAGGAGCAGGGCTCGTTTGTGCAAGATGTTCAAGAAAAATCTGGCGTTGGGAAGTCATAGAACAAAAGTAAGGTTTACGATTTACTGTTTACGGATTGAGAACTCCATAAACTTCCATTCGCAAATCAGTTCATTGTTTTTAACTCGGCAATTAATTTAGAGATCGCATCTTTTGCATCACCGAAAAGCATACTCGTTTTTTTATTGTAGAAAAGTTCATTGTCAATGCCCGCGTATCCTGCGTTCATGCTTCGTTTGTTGATGATAATGTGATGCGCATTTTCCACTTCCAGGATCGGCATTCCGTAAATAGGAGAGGAGGGATCATTTTTCGCAGCAGGATTAACCACGTCATTTGCTCCCACCACAAGCACCACATCCGTGTTCGCAAATTCAGGATTTACTTCTTCCATTTCAGCGAGCTTGTTGTAATCCACGTTGCTTTCAGCAAGCAACACGTTCATGTGTCCGGGCATTCTTCCTGCAACAGGATGAATGGCATACTTCACACGAACTCCGTGTTCTTCCAATAAATTTTCCAATTCATGAATGGTATGCTGAGCCTGTGCAACAGCTAATCCATAACCGGGAACGATGATTAAGTTTTTTGAATAGTTCATCAATACGGCAGCATCGCTGATCGTTATATCTTTAATGGTTCCATGTGTTTTGGAAGCACCGGAAGCAACAGCATTTTCTCCAAAAGCACCAAAGATGACATTGAACAAAGGCCGATTCATTGCTTTGCACATCACGAGTGTGAGTAACGTTCCTGCAGATCCGACTAAAATTCCTCCGGTCAGCATCACCTGGTTGTCATAAAGGAAACCTCCGAATGCAGCAGCAAGTCCGGTAAAAGAATTGAGCAATGAAATCACCACCGGCATGTCGGCGCCGCCAATCGGAACAACGAACATCATTCCGTAAAGAAGTGCGAGCGCAAATGTTACAAATACAACCGTCATGCTTTGCGTTCCGGTGAGTGTGATGGCAACTCCCATTCCTGAAACAACAATGAGCATGATGGTGTTCAGGATATTATATTTCGGAAGACGAATTGATTTTTGAAGCGTACCGTTTAGTTTCATGAAGGCAATGATGCTTCCTGAAAAGGATATACTTCCGATAATCATTCCTGCCATGATGACTCCGATGCGCGAAGAATTACCAACGTTGTGATGAAACTCAATTAGTGAAATCAATGCAGCACAAGCACCACCCATACCGTTAAACAATGAAACCATTTCAGGCATCGCTGTCATTTTTACTTTTTTTGCAGCGACCCAACCGGTAATGCTGCCGATGATAAGCGCAGTTGCAATGAGAATATAAATGACGGGACTTACTTCACCCTGGTGCAAAGCAATGGTTCCGATTACTGCCAGCGTCATTCCGAAAGCAGCCCACAAGTTTCCTCTTCGAGCTGACTTCGGGTCGCTCAGTAATTTCAAACCCATTACGAAAGTGACGGAAGCAACTAAATAAATAAGGTCAAGTATGTATTTGTTATTCATTTTTTTAATGTGATAATTTGCCGATTAGCTAATTAGCTAATCATCCAATTCGCTAATTATTTTTTCTTTTTGCTAAACATTTCCAACATGCGGTCGGTCACAACAAATCCGCCGACAACATTCAGCGTACCAAGTATCACGGCAAGAAAACCAAGGCTAAGAAGAAGGATGTTGTTGGATTCGGTATTCAGCATCACAATGATGGAACCGACCACCACCACTCCATGAATTGCATTCGCTCCTGACATCAATGGTGTGTGCAAAACAGAAGGAACTTTTCCGATTACTTCAACTCCGATAAAAATGGAGAAGATAAGAATGTAAACCATTTCGATGTGAACACCGAGGAAATCAATGAGGTTGTTCATAGTTTTATTAGTTACGGTTTACGGCTAACTGCAAACAGTAAACCGTAAATAAGTTTTAAACTGTTTCTGCTTTCATCACACTCGGATGAACTGCATTGCCTTTATGTGTGATCAGAGAACCCTTTGTAATTTCTTCTTCCATCTCCCATTTAAAACCATCTTTCGTGGCAAGATGAAGGAGGAAGGTGGAAATATTTTTTGCATACAGTTCGCTTGCGTTCAACGGAAGCAAGCTTGGCAGATTAGATTCGCCGACGATCGTGACTCCGTATTTCACAACATATTTATTGGGTTCACTGAGCACGCAGTTACCGCCTTGTTCAACAGCCATGTCAACAATCACAGAGCCCATGCGCATATTTTTGACCATTTCTTCCGTGATGAGAACCGGAGCTTTCTTTCCCGGAATCAATGCAGTTGTAATTACGAGATCTGCATCTGCAATGTGTTTTGAAATAAGTTCCTGTTGTTTCTTCAGAAATTCCGGAGAAACATTTTTTACATATCCGCCTTCAAGTTTGATGGACGAGTCGCCTTGAACTTCAATAAATTTCCCGCCGAGTGATTCAACTTGTTCTTTTGTTTCCGGACGAATGTCAGATACTTCCACAATGGCTCCGAGGCGTTTCGCAGTTGCAATGGCCTGAAGCCCCGCAACGCCTGCACCCATGATCACAACGCGAGAAGGTTTGATAGTTCCAGCTGCTGTCATCAGCAACGGAAATATTTTACCAAGAACGTTTGCTCCGAGAATCACTGCTTTGTATCCGCCGAGATTTGCCTGGGAACTTAACGCATCCATTTTTTGTGCGCGCGAAATTCTTGGAATCGCGTCAACCGAAAAGCTGCTGATGCCTTGTTTCGCGCAAGCGTCAACAAGTGCTGAATTAGTTGCAGCAAACATAAAAGAGATCAAGACAGCATCAGGCTTCATAAAGCCGATTTCTTCAGTTGAGGGCGGATTTACTTTCAGCACCACATCAGCATCGGAATACAATGATTTTTTGTCGGCAATGATTTTAGCCCCGGCATTGGTGTAAGCCTGATCGTCAAAATATGAACTCATACCTGCATCTTTTTCAATGCAACATTCGAATCCTGATTTGATCAGAGACTTTACCACATCGGGTGAAAGAGCAACACGTTTTTCATGCTCTTTTGTTTCTTTAGGAACGGCTATTTTCACAATATTGAAAGGCTTTACAGAAAAACCGCGCAAAGAAAACAAATCTTGCTGACGTGGGCAAAGTTTGGAAGGGTCTGTTCAGGGATTAGGAAAGTAAAAAACCACCCTGATTTCTTAAGGTGGCTTTTGAAACCCATCCGGAATGACTTTTTTAATTTATATTGCATCTAACTATGGCTGTAAAAAAAATTATTTACTTTTTTTTAATCGTATTAAATATTTTTTGCTGTTCTATCTATGCGCAAAAGGAAGGGAATACCTGGTGTTTTCCTGATCACGGTGGAATAAATTTTAATAACCTGACACAACCTGATACATTTACGCCAGCAATTGGACAGACAGGATTTGGATATCCCGGAGAGAATCAATGTTCCTTGGCAGACAGCAATGGAAATTTATTTTGTTATGCCGCGGCCACAGAGTGGTTGTATTCAGGGCTTCAAGTATGGGACAGAACTCACCAGATAATGCCTCATGGACATAGCTTGCAAGGGCATCCAACCCAAATATCCCTGCTATTGCCACAACCAGATAATGATTCACTCATTTACCTTTTTCATATAGGTAGAGATTCTATTAATACGAATTACTGTATGGTATTTTTTTCCATTATTAACAAAAACCTTAATCTAGGGTTAGGTGATGTGGAAATTCAAGACAGTTTAATTTATCATGAAACCATTACTGATCGTAAACTTACGGCATACAGACATGCCAATGGACGAGACTGGTGGTTATTTATGTACAATTATATTACCGGTTCTTATGTTCGATTTTTGTTTTCCCCTATTGGTGTTTCCTACGTAGGAGCTCAGGTCATTGGTTCGTCTAACTTATGCATGTATGATGGTAATATAGTTTTTTCTTTAGATGGTAATAAACTGATGTCCGTTGGGGTTTATCAAGGTTGCATCGATGTGTTCGATTTCGATCGATGTACAGGCTTATTAAGCAATTACAGGAATATAGGAGAGCATCTTGCAAATGCCGATTCACTACAATACCAATATTACAATTGTGAATTTTCGCCGAATGGAAATCTGATTTATGTTTCTCCATGGAGTTTTACGAAAGTTTTTTATCAATGGAATTTAGCAGCAGGTGATATTAATGCAATCAAAGCATCTAAAACATTAATCAATGAATATCCTGACACAGGTATGGTTCAGTGGAATGTATACCAGCATCACATTCTTGCTCCTGATGGAAAAATATACATACCTGTAACGAGTGATTACCAAGGACCTAATATCGATAATTATTATACCCGGCATCTTGATGTTATAGAAAACCCGGATGTTCCCGGCATCGGCTGCA
>JAYVUK010000085.1:0-35529 GCA_043787975.1 Bacteroidota bacterium | reverse complement strand
ATATTTAAGTTTTGGTATACCTAAATACGTTGCTCGCAATTTGCCCGGTGGCGCTTTATAACATTTTTTTCAACTGAATTTTAAACAGTTTCTTAATATATCCATAAATAGATTTTAATTATTTTTTTGCGAGGTAATATAGTGTTGAACAATTTGTTTCTTTGAAAATTTCCTGCGCCTGTTGCTGAATATCTTTTCCCGTCACCGATCTGAACAAATTAATTTCTGTATTGATGAGGTTGATATCGCCCATGTATTCAGCGATGGCGAGATTCAATGCACGACCTGACACATCAATTTCAGAAAACACCATTGTTGACTCTACTTTGTTTTTTACTTTATCAAGCTCTTCTGTGCTAATCAATTCTTCCTTCACTTTATTTAATTCAACTTCAATAGCTTGTTCGGCATCTTTCACTGAAACTCCTTTCACCAATTTGCCTTCCACGATCACCAATGCTTTATCAAAGTCACCGGTTGTGTATGCATTGATTTCGGAAAAAAGTTTTTTATTTTTCACCAATTCGTTGTATAGTCGCGATGATTTTCCACGTGATAAAATATCCGTTAGCAAATCAACAGCATAAAATTCTTTGTCGAGACGTGAGCAGCAATGGTAGGCTTTGTAGATGGAATCGTAGGGGATATTCCGTTCCACTGTCAATTCCCGTTTCTCTGTTTGTTTGGGTTCAGTTGCGTATTTTCTTCCGCTCTGAACACTTCTTTTAATTTCTCCAAACCATTCCTCCGCTCTTTCATAAACATCAGCTGTTTTCACATTGCCGGCGACAACCATGATGGCATTGTCAGGACAATAGAATTTATTAAAAAAAGATTTTACGTCTTCCAGGTTGGCATCTTCAATGTGAGAAACTTCCTTTCCAATGGTCGCCCATTGATATGGATGAACCTTGTATGCAAGCGGACGAAGCAACAGCCACACATCACCATATGGTTGATTTAAATAACGCTGCTTGAATTCTTCAATCACCACGCTGCGTTGTACATCTAAACTCTTTTTTGAGAAAGCGAGGTTCAACATGCGATCACTCTCCAGCCAAAATGCTGTTTCAAGATTTTGAGCCGGAAGTGTCAGGTAATAATTCGTGATGTCGTTGTTGGTAAACGCATTGTTGTCGCCACCGGCAACCTGCAACGGAGCATCGTAATCAGGAATGTTGACGGAACCGCCAAACATAAGGTGTTCGAAGAGATGCGCAAACCCGGTTCTGTTCGGATCCTCATCGCGTGCGCCTACTTTGTAAAGAATATTTACGGTGGCTAACGGTGTGCTGTCATCTTCATGGACGATTACTGTAAGCCCATTAGAAAGTACTGTTCTCTTAAATTCAATCATCGTATTAATTCAATGTGTTGTTGAAGATGCAAAGCAAGGATTTAGCTTTGAAGTTGCAAAGGTCGCTAAAGAAAAAGATTTGTAATAATGAAAAAGAAATAAGTTATACAGGAAGATATCCTCAATAGTCTTCAATTAAAAGGACCACAGATTGTCAAGATGTTCGTGATCCATTCGGATTATTATCATCGCAAATCATGACCATCTCTACAATCAGCGGCCTATTTCCTTCTGATCTTTCACATCGGTATGCACTGTAATTAGGATAATTTTGTGAAGAAATTTCAAGTGCGTAGTTTTACAAAAACAATTGTACTGTGCAAACCTGTTTAAACTGCGGTCATCATTTTAAAGGAAATTTTTGGCCTGAATGTGGTCAAAAAACAACTTCGAAAAGAATAACGGCTTCTGTTTTACTGGAAGATGTTATTCATTTTTTCACGCACCTTGAAAAAGGGTTTCTTCATACGACATGGAGTTTTTTAGGGAGGCCCGGCTCGAGCTCAATCAGTTACCTGGAAGGAAAAAGAAAGCGTTACCAAACTCCGATCAGTTTTTTTTAATTTGGATAGGTCTCTATATTCTCGCACATAATTTCATTATCACTCATTTTCATTATTCGCTAAATGATGAAAACCTTGCGGCCACAGGTCTGAATGAAAAGGCAAACATTGTTCTGCGAACACATTTTACATTTTTTATCATTCCGCTTTTATTGATGAGTGCATTTCTTCTGTATGCTATTTTAGCGCGGCCGAAATATAATTTTGTTGAAATACTTACGCTCTGTTCATTCGGTTCCGGAATATATTTCATGATGCTTTTTGTAAGTGATATCATATTCGGAGGTATCTTTCGCATAAACATCCTCACAGCCAATATTTTTTCCTGGCAGTCAATCTTATCATCACTCTATAATTTCTGGTTTGCATACGATTTTTTCAAAAGGGTTCACATTCGATTATTCTGGTTACGTCTTATCAGCGTTACCTTTCTGATAACCGGTTTCGGATGGATCATCTTAGTTTATCTTCCGCAAGCCTGGATTTATTTTACAGGATAACTATTTTTACTGCATCATCAACACTCCGCACAGCCTTCTCTTCGCCTCCTTAAACTCTCTCCAAATTTCTTCAACAATTTCCGCAGCCGGCTTTATTTATTTTATATGACCTTTTCATACTTGAATAAAAAAACTACATTTAACCTTCAAACCAAAAACATACACACATGAAAAAAATTCTACTTGCCGGTGCATTCCTTTTTGCAACGTGTTCTTTGCAGGCACAATGGGTAGCACAACCTTCAAATATTACTTCAGGTTACGATGTGCAGTTTATTGATGCCGTCAATCCAACTGTATGCTGGGGACTTGTAGCAGACCCTGTCACTCAAACAAATCCTGTCCAGGAATTCACGCGAACCATTGACGGAACCAACTGGGTAGATGGCGTAATCAGTAATGCTGTTGGTCTTTGCCCATCAGGCATCAGCGCTATCAATGCTGATACAGCCTGGGTAGCCATGTTTAATCCTGTTGCAGGAGGACAGGGAAGAATTTTGCTAACCAATGATGGCGGAGCTACGTGGACATGGCAATCTACTGCTCTCTTCAGCGCCACAGGTAATTTTCCCGACTTTGTATATTTCTGGAATGCCAACAACGGAGTATGTCTCGGTGATCCTACAGGAGGATTTTTTGAAATCTATACGACTACAAATGGAGGCACTATCTGGACCGCTACACCATCAGCCAACATTGCTCCTATTCTTGCGGGCGAATTCGGCATTACGAGTGTGTTCACAACCTATGGAGATAGCACGATCTGGTTCGGTACAAACAAGGGAAGAATTTACAAGTCCACCAACAAGGGATTAAACTGGTCTGCATACAACACTCCATTTACAAATTTGTACATCGGCGCCATTGCGTTCCGTGATGCGAATCATGGTCTTGCCGTTGCAGGAAGTGCTCCCGGTTCTTCCGATATAGCGCGAACTACTGACGGCGGAGTAACATGGAACTTAATCGGAACCAACGCAGCAGGTATCACCTTGATGCAGGGATTAACTTACCTGCCCGGCAGTGATTCCACCTATTTTATTTCCACACCTTATGCAGGCAGTGTAGATGGAACTACCTTCAGTCCGAATGACGGAACAAGCTGGCTGCCGGTTGATAATTTAATTCATACCTCCATTGATTTTGTAAATGACTCTGTCGGATGGACCGGTTCCAATGAATTAAATGCACCGATGTTCAAATGGAGCACTCCTGTAACGGTACCCGCAACTGATGCATTAACACAAAGCATTGATGTAACGCTCAATACCGGAATGGTAGCACAGTTTCCAAAAGCAACAGTAAAGAATAACGGATTGAACAATGCCACCTTTAATGTAACGATGACAATTACCGGTGGGTATTCATCCACGCAAGCAGTAACAGGTCTTGCCTTTAACGCTACTTCCCAGGTTACTTTTGCATCATGGACACCAGCTACAACAGGATCTTATACAATAAAGGTTTACACTTCTCTTGCCAGTGATCTTAACCATCCCAACGATACGATGACGACGAGTGTGAATGTATTCGAAGCTTTTGAAAATTACGGATGGGTAAGCAAGCCGAATGTGGGAGCAGGTACTTTCGGATTAGCAGGTGCTTTTAATCTTCTGGGAACGACCTCTTCTTCTGATGGAACCCTTTATTCCATTGGTGGTGCTGATTTCACAATCATTCATACAACAAACAATGCATTCGGAACAATGGCAAACACGTGGGGAAACGCGGATACAATGCCATCCACAAAGTATCAGTTCTCTGCGCAAAGAGTTGGAAAGAAAATTATATGCTCGGGTGGATATTCTGCGGGATTCGTTCCCGACGCGAATACATATATTTATGATATTACCGGTAATATCTGGAGCACAGGCTCTCCAATGCCTGTACCTGTTGGTGATTATGCATCAGGAGTATATGGCGATTCTTTAATTTATTACATCGGAGGCTATAACGGAACTGCTGATGTAAATTCTGTACAGGTCTATCATGTCTCCTCAGATTCGTGGACAACGTCAACCATAAAGCCGGGTACTGCCTGTGCAGGATTGCGCGGTTCCATCAATGGTAATACCATCGTTCTTGCCGGAGGCTATTCACAAACCCTTGCCACTGAAATTTCAGATGCATACAAAGGAGTTATCAATCCGGGAAATCCGTCACAAATTACCTGGACCACTTTGCCTGCTTATCCAGGGGGAACAATTGGCCGTTTTGGTGCGGGCACTGTGTTTATGGACTTCAAGCCTCTCATCATATTCGCCGGCGGCGACCCGACAGGTGCTGGTACAGCCGGTGTGGGTGATTGCTGGGGTTACGATGTTGCACAGGATAAATGGTTGATCGGCACGTCTAAGACAACACCTGTTAGTAATATCAGCGACCTAGTCGGACTGATTTACAATGACTCTTTGTGGATGGCTTCTGTAGCAGGTTATGATGGAATAAATATAAGCAATGTTCACGAATGGCTCAACCTTGGGGCTTACGTATGGACAGGAATAAAAGAGAATCAGTTACCAGGTGCTAATTCAATTGTTCTTTATCCGAATCCGGCAAACAGTCAATTAACAGTTTTGATCGGAGACGATAATAGTTCTTTATTAACCATCACGGATGTTTCAGGAAGAATCGTTAAGAAAGAAAGTATCAATAAAGGACAAAAGACTCTTAGCATAAATATAAGTCCCTTCGATGCTGGTCTTTATTTTATCACTTTAATGAGTGCAGATGGAGCAAAAACCAATGCGAAGTTTGTAAAGGAGTAACCGGAATAATTTTGATCAAATAAAAACTCCGGTTAAGTTTTTCTTAGCCGGAGTTTTTATTTTGTCTTTTTCCGGCGGTACTTTATTGAAAGGCATTGCAACAAAAGACATTTGATGGAATCTTGCATCAGATGAAAAGAAAAACTGACACATCGGAATGCCAATAAGGAAAAAGATTTGTAATAATGAGAAGTGAAGAAGTTATACAGGAAAGCAAAAGTTTTGGTAGGTTGGTTCTACTCATAGGATTACAATTATTGAGCGCATGAATTGATTGCATGATCTAACACAAATTTTAAAAATGAAAAGAAAATTCTCTGCTCTATTAATTACAATGATATATACTGTGTATTTGTGTGCTCAGGTAACTAATAAATTAAATTATCAGGCAGTGGCGCGAAATGCAGGCGGTATGTTGCTCACCAATCAATCAATCGGACTCTTGCTAACGGTTGAAGATAGTAGCGGCGGAACTATGATTTATAAGGAACGGCATACACCGACTACCAATCAGTTCGGATTGTTCACCGTTCAAATCGGAAATGGAACTGCGTTGTTTGGCAATTACAATAGCATACCATGGAGCAATGGTAACATATGGCTTAAAGTTGACATGGATCCAACTGGTGGCAGCAGCTACACTGCAATGGGTGAGTCGCAACTACTCAGTGTGCCATATGCGTTATATGCCGCAACTTCTGGAAATACTCCATTTACACACATGCAGGTGTTTTCTTCTCCGGGAACAGTTGCCTTTACAATTCCTTCAGATGCAAAAAAATTATGGTGGAGGTATGGGGTGGTGGCGGTGGGAGTGGTGCAAGCAGCTATGGCGGCGGCGGCGGCGGTTATGGAAAAGGGATTTACGATGTACTGCCAGGTGCAATCTTTAATGTCACCGTTGGAAATGGAGGAGTTGGCTCCAGTTCTGCAGCACAAAATGGCGACACAAGCAGCATAGGAAATTTGATTTATGCATCGGGAGGAAAGGGCGGATATTCAGCAGGGCTTTCAGGAGGTAACAGTAACGCGCCACATGCCATTAAAGGTGGAAGAGGCGGAGGAGATCCCGCCAGCAATTCCAATAGCGGAGGAGATTCTCCCGGCGGAGGCGCAGGAGGTTATCAAAATCAAAATGGTACAGAGCCTGGTGGCGGTGGTGGTGGATGTGGTATTTCTGTATGTGGGAACGGTGCTAAAGGAAGAATAATAATTTATTGGTAAAAATATCTTTATTCAGCGTAGTTGAAATGTAACTCCGAAGAGGTTTCACGAAATTTATTAGGTACCGAAATAGTTTCTAAGTCGGGGTTTAAATTAAGAGTATAACTTCATCGAAGTTACAAAATTAAATTCCCTCAGACCTCCACACACAATCTTCTCTTCGCTTCTTGAAACTCCTTCCATATCTCATCAACAATTTCTGCCGCCGGTTTTATTTCTTTTATAGCAGCGGCTATCTGTCCGATCTCGAGTTCACCATCATCCATGTCGCCTTCAAACATGCCGTGTTTCGCTCTTGCTCTTCCTAAAATAGTTTTCAGTTCATCGGCTGAAGCTCCACGATGCTCAGCTTGTTCAACTTCACCATAAAATTTATTTTTAATCAGTCGAACAGGAGTAAGTTGTTTCAAGGTGAGTATCGTATCTCCTTCCTTTGTCTCCACAATTTTCTTTTTAAAATTTTCATGCGCACTCGATTCGAGTGAAGCGGCAAAGCGCGTTCCTATCTGAACTCCTTCCGCACCAAGCGCCATGGAAGCAAGCATAGCTGCTCCGCTGGCAATGCCACCTGCAGCAATCAACGGAAGTTGCGTTGCACGGCGTATGATCGGTATCAAGCACATGGTAGTGGTTTCTTCCCGACCATTGTGTCCTCCGGCTTCAAAGCCTTCTGCAACCAATGCATCCACACCGGCATCCTCCGCTTTTTTCGCAAACTTTGTATTCGCAATCACATGCACAACGGTGATTCCTTTTTCCTTTAGAGTCTTTGTCCATGTTATTGGATTTCCTGCCGACGTGAAAACAATTTTCACATTTTCTTCCATGATAATTTTCATCAGCTCATCCACCTGAGGATAAAGTAATGCTACGTTAACTCCGAAAGGTCTGTCGGTAGCTTTCTTGCACTTCTGAATATGTTCCCGCAACACGTCAGGATACATGGAAGCGGATCCGATCAACCCCAATCCACCTGCATTGCTCACTGCCGAAGCGAGTTTCCATCCGCTGCACCAGATCATGCCTGCCTGAATGATGGGATATTGAATGTTGAAGAGTTGGGTGATGCGGTTCATAAAATGGTTTACGGTTTACAGGTTTACGGTTTACACCGGAACTGATCGTTTATCGTTTGCAAAGAAATGTTTTGTTTTGCTTAATTCTAAAACTTAATTCATTTCTCAAAAAGAATTACTTTCGCGGTCGAAGTTATTGGTAAACTGTAAACTGTAAACTGTAAACTTGTAAACCTAACATATTTGAAAGCCATCATTCCTGTTGCCGGAATCGGAAGCCGGTTACGACCACATACACACACGCAGCCAAAAGCGTTGGTGCCTGTTGCGGGCAAACCTATCCTTGCTCACATCATCGATAACCTGGTGGATTCCGGGATTAATGAATTTATTTTCATTGTCGGATATCTTGGTGATAAAATAGAAGACTACGTAAAATCGAATTACCCCGATATTCAGAAAAAATTTATTCTGCAGGAACCTCGCGAAGGAATCGGTCATGCCGTGTGGCTGGCAAAGGATTCCATCCAGGCAAATAATGAAGTGGTCATCGCTTTGGGTGATACTGTTTTTGACATTGACCTGAAACAGGTGTTGAACCAGAAAGAATCTTCCTTGGGCGTAAAAAAGGTGGATGATCCGAGAAGCTTTGGTGTTGCTGAACTGAATGAAGACGGATGGATAAAAAATCTTGTCGAGAAACCACAGATTCCGAAATCGAATCTTGCTTTGGTTGGTCTTTACAAAATCAAAGAAGCAAAATTGCTGATGGATGCGTTGGGAGAAAACATCCAAAATAATCTTCGCACCTACAACGAATTTCAACTTACGGATGGCATCTTGTTGCTCATCAACAAAGGCGTGAAGATGAAAACATTTTCAGTAGAGAATTGGTACGACTGCGGGACCAAAGAAAGTCTTCTTGAAACAAATGCTATTCTTCTGAAAAAATCGTTGGGACGTGATTACTCGAAATATGAATTTGAGAATACCATCATCATTCCTCCTGTGAGCATTTCCGCCAATTGTAAAATCCGCAACTCGATCATCGGCCCGAATGTTTCAATCGGTGACAACTCAATTATTAATGATTCTATTTTGAAAGACGCCATCATCGGCTCTTATTCCGAATTGCAAAATGCCGTATTACATCACTCGATCATCGGCAGCGATGCTTCCCTTCATGGATTAAGTCAGTCGTTGAATATCGGTGATAATACGGAGATTGATTTTGGATAGATCCGAATTACCAATACGTACTAATTTACGAATGGTATTTATTGGCGATTCGGTTATCCGTTTAATAAAGTATTCGTAATTCGTACATTCGTATTCATTCGTAATTAGTAGCTATGGAAAAGGACAAAGAAATTTTCGCTCTCATCAAAAAAGAGCAAGCCCGGCAGGAACATGGAATCGAATTGATTGCTTCCGAAAACTTTGTGAGCAAACAAGTGATGCAGGCGATGGGTTCATGCCTCACGAATAAATATGCTGAAGGGTTGCCGGGCAAACGTTACTACGGCGGCTGCGAAGTAGTGGATGAAGTGGAGCAACTTGCCATCGACCGTGCGAAAGCATTGTTCAATGCCGAATGGGCGAATGTGCAACCTCATTCAGGCGCGCAGGCCAATGCTGCAGTGATGCTTGCAGTATTGAAGCCCGGAGATAAAATTCTTGGCTTCGATCTTTCCCATGGAGGACATCTCACACACGGTTCACCGGTGAATTTTTCCGGAAAATTATATCAGCCGTTTTTTTATGGTGTCAATCCTGACACAGGACGGGTTGATTACGATGCGATGGAACAAACTGCGCTGAAAGAAAAACCAAAACTGATTATTGCAGGTGCTTCTTCTTATTCGCGTGACTGGGATTTTCCACGCATGCGAAAAATTGCTGATGAAGTCGGAGCCTTGTTGATGGCTGACATTGCACATCCGGCCGGTTTGATCGCGCGCGGTTTGTTGAGCGATCCACTTCCACATTGCCACATCATTACAACGACTACACATAAAACATTGCGTGGTCCGCGTGGCGGAATGATCATGATCGGAAAAGATTTTGAAAATCCGTGGGGATTAAAAACTCCGAAAGGAGAAATTAAGATGATGAGTACTTTGCTTGACGGAGCTGTATTCCCGGGAACGCAAGGCGGACCGCTTGAACACGTGATTGCAGCAAAGGCAATCGCATTCGGTGAGGATCTCTCGGAAGAGTATATGAAGTATTGTATCCAGGTGATTAAAAATGCAAGAGCGATGGCGCAGGCATTCATGGATAAAGGATACAAAGTTATTTCAGGAGGCACAGACAATCACAGCATGTTGATTGACCTGCGCTCAAAAAATGTAACCGGAAAATTAGCGGAGAATACCTTGGTGAAGGCTGATATCACCGTGAACAAAAACATGGTTCCTTTTGATGATAAATCTCCGTTCGTTACTTCCGGTATGCGCATCGGAACTCCTGCTATGACTACACGCGGACTCAAAGAAAAAGACATGGTGAAAATTGTTGACCTCATTGACGAAGTACTCGTGAATAATGAAAATGAAAAAACTCTTGCCGCCGTTAAGAAGAAGGTGAATACGATGATGGAAAAATTTCCGCTTTATAAATAGGTATGAGTATTTAGTTCGGAGTTCGGAGATGCTCTGTGAGGAATTTTTTCTTCGAACTCCGAACTAAATACTCCTGACTTATTATCAGGAATCCGAATTCATCATACCGACAAGATTTCTTTTCGCTATCTCTTAAGAAACTTGCATCTTTGGAGAAAGATTCACAGCACTGTGAGAAAAATTTTCCTCTCTCTTATTATTTTTTCGGTGATGCTTTCCTGTAAAAAGGAAAGTGATCATCCGCAATGGGTGGTTAATGTAGTGGGTCCGCTGGCGTATGCAACCCTGGGAGTGAATAATTTTATCGCAGATTCGCTGTTCACCGTTGACAGTACGAACGCGATTACGCTGGTGTATGAAAACAATTTCGACAACAGCAACAACCTGAACATCGATTCCATTTTCCAGATTCCGGATACAACCATTCCTACTTATTTTGTTAACACGTTCACGTTTCCGTTTCTGTTGCAGCAAAATGTTACTTTTTATCCGCCAACTCCCACCAATGTTACATTGGGTATTTCAGGTGTTGAATTAAAAGAAGTCATTGTCAAGTCAGGTTATTTGAAGCTCGAAGCCCGGAACCGTGTACATACC
This sequence comes from Bacteroidota bacterium, assembly GCA_043787975.1. Lineage (GTDB taxonomy): Bacteria > Bacteroidota > Bacteroidia > AKYH767-A > 2013-40CM-41-45 > JAPLDA01. Next base: position 24,880 of record JAYVUK010000085.1, on the reverse strand, counting down.
AGAGTCATTTACACCTATAAAATCCCGGGAGCTGTCAGTCCTCTCGGAGTCCCGTTCCAGGTAATCACAACATTGGATTCAGCTCCGGTCGGCGGATTCACAAATTATGTTGACTCGTTCGATATGTCCGGTTATAAAATTGATTTACGTGGATACACAGGCAACTCGTTCAATAAATTATTTTACACACTTTCTGCAAGCAGTGATACCGGCATTACACCTGTCAACATTTTTCCCAATGATACACTTGTAAATATCAATGTCAGTTTAAAAAACTTTGTTCCTTATTATGCCAAAGGATATCTCGGACAAACAACTGTTGACGGAGGACTGGTTTCAGAAAACTTCGATCTTTTTTCTTTCATCCAAAGTGGTCATATCCGCCTCGAAGATGTCAAGTTGAAATTCACTATCGAAAACAGCATTGGTGTTGACGCGCAGGCTTACATCATGCAATTGCAATCGGTTAATACACATACTGGCTCTGTGGTGGATATGGTTTCTCCGACAATTATTAACCATGCAATTAATTTGAATCGCGCAGCAGAGACCGGAAATCCTTTTTCTCCGGTGAATACTTCTGCAACGGCAGATTCATTTTATAACTCAAATTCCAATCTCAGAACATTTATCGAAAATTTTCCTGACCGATTAAATTATCAATTGAAGTTGAAGATAAATCCGAATGGAAATGTTTCATTCAGCAACGATTTTATTTATACCGATTATCTCGGTACATCAAAATTACGAACCGAGATGCCGCTTTCATTTGGAGCTGATCATTTGACTGTTGGTGATACAGCAGCTTTTGTCATAGAGAACCAGGAAAATTATGATGCAGTCGGTGATGGAACACTCACCTTGATTGCCGAAAACGGTTTCCCGTTTGATGCTGTTATCCAATTGTTGGTTCTTGATGAAAACTTCCAGCTACTTGATACAATACCTGTTTCAGGAACCATTGCAGCCGGTTCAACAGACTTCAACTTCAAGGTGATTGCTCCGACACGATCGCTTATTCCAATCCATATTGATGCAATAAGAAAACAACACATCCTTGCCGGAAAAAATATTGCCATCCGCGCAAGCTTCACCACGCCTGCCTTTCCACAGTATTACAAGATTTACACAGACTATAAATTGTATGTAAAATTAGTAGCTGATGCTGCCTATTTAATCCATTGATTTGTGAAGAAATTTTTTTCATTCCTGTTCATTTGTATACCCGTCCTTTCAATCCATGCGCAGCAAAGTGAATTGCTGAATTCACTTTTTCCGGATACGGCAAAAACAAAAAATACAATTCTATTTACTTCCGATTTTCTTTTCGCATCGAATGCGATTACCAATGAACTTGCAAAAACTTATTTCCTGAATGGCTTCATTACCGATGAAATGAAAGACGGTGTAACCAAACACCTCGATGCGAAGAACCGCTTGGGAGGAGAATTGAGTGCCGAACTTTATTTCCACCATAAACCCGATTCGATGTTTGGCAGACGAAACTGGAGCTGGTTCATCGGCATAAAAAATATTGACCACATCAACTCAGAATTCTCACACGATTTGTTTGAAGTATACTTCAGGGGAAATAAGAACTACGCAGGTCAAACTGCCGACTTCTCGGATTTCAATTATCTGCTGGTGAAATACCAGCAGCTGCAATTCGGCTTGTCAAAATCATTTAAGAATCATTATGCCAGCTGTGAAGCAGGCGCTGCAATCGGATTAAATGTCGGACAACAATTGCTTCGCATCCAGTCGCCGAATGCTACGTTGTATACAGAACAGTACGGCGAGTATCTTGATCTGAATTCAGACATTGAAATACACAGCAGTGATTCTCTTCATAAAAACTTCGGAACAGTCAATGGCTTTGGACTATCGACCGATTTATTTTTTAAAGCTTCCATCCATAAAAAACATTTTTTCTCTGCAAGAATCAGCAACCTTGGTTTTATCAAATGGAACAGTCAATCGGCTGAAGTGCGATCAGACACCAGCTTTCATTTTGAAGGAATTGAAGTCACCAGGTTGTTTGATCTTTTTGACACTGTGACAACTTCGATCACTACAGACAGTGCGGTCATCCAGTCATTTCTTACCAACCGGAAATATAAATCCTATACGTTATTGCTTCCGGCTAAAATTGAGGTCAGTTACAACATGATAACGGGAAGTCACACCAGAGTTGGTGTTGGCGCCAATTATATTTTACATGCTGATTATCTTCCACAAGCCTGGCTGGGTTTCGATTACTCGTGGAAAAAAAATCTTGTTGGATTGAATGTATCGTACGGAGGCTATACTACATTCGGAACAGGAATTTTTTACCAGCGAACGTTCAAACACAGTTACGTACTTAACCTGGGAACCACTTACATCAACACCTTGTTTAATCTTGCTAAAGGCACCGCTGAAAATATTCACCTTACTTTGTACAAGAACTTTTAACTTCGCATCATGCTTTCCCACATTCCATACATTAAAAATCTAAACGAAGGAAATTTTTTTCTCATCGCAGGACCCTGTGTTGTTGAAAGCGAAGAGATGACGTTTCAGATTGCTGAACGCGTAAAAAAAATTACGACGGATTTAAAAATTCCGTTCATCTTTAAAGCCAGTTACCGAAAAGCAAACCGTACACGTTCCGATTCATTTACCGGAATCGGTGATGAAGCTGCGTTGAAGATTTTAAAATTCATTGGAGAAAAATTACAGATTCCCGTGCTTACCGACATTCATGAGAGTGATGATGCAGCCATCGCTGCGAACTATGTAGATGTGTTGCAGATACCGGCTTTTCTTTGTCGCCAGACAGAACTGCTGGAAGCTGCTGCCAAAACCGGGAAAACAGTGAACGTAAAAAAAGGACAATTCCTGAATGCTGATGCGATGAAGTTTGCGGTTGATAAAGTTCGCAATGCCGGCAACCCACACGTGATGCTCACCGAACGTGGAAGCATGTTCGGTTACCAGGATCTGATTGTTGATTACCGCGGCATTGCAGTGTTGCAACAAAATAAAGTTCCCGTCATCCTTGACATTACACATTCCTTACAGCAACCCAATCAACCTTCAGGAATTACAGGCGGCAAACCTGAACTCATTGAAACCATTGCCAAAGCCGGCATTGCAGTGGGTGTTGATGGTATTTTTGTAGAGACACATCCTGATCCGAAAAATGCAAAATCGGATGGAGCAAATATGCTTCATCTTGATTTATTGGAAGCCTTGCTGAAGAAATTAGTGAAAGTAAGGAAAGCAATTTCATAACCTGCCTATCATGAAAACAATTTTGCACTGTGTTCTGCTTTTATTTGTCGCACTTTATTCCAATGCCCAGGTTGTATTTCAACGTACGTATGGAATCGGAACTTATAATGAGGGACGAAGCGTAAAGCAAACACTTGATGGCGGTTATATTATTGGAGGTACTGTAAGCGATGCAGGAACCGGAGGTCCTGACGTTTATCTTTTGAAACTTGATCAATTCGGAACTCCTCAATGGAATAAATTATTTGGAGGCAGCAACATTGATCATGGTTATTCGGTGGAGCAATTGAGCGATAGCGGTTATGCGATTGCAGGATATACAAACAGTTTTGGAAATGGTGGTTACGATGGCTATTTGATCCGCACGGATAAAAACGGTGATACATTGTGGACAAAAACTTTCGGAACTTCTGACTGGGACTTTATCTATGCGATGAAGAAAACTTCGGACGGAGGATTTGTATTAGCGGGAAACAGTTATGGAAATGTAACAGGTGCATCCGAAGCATGGTTATTAAAAACAGATGCATTGGGAAGTGTGGAATGGGAAAAATATTACGATTTAAATCTCGAGGTTTTCATTAACGCTGTTTCGTTGTCCCCTGACAGCGCTTATGTGTTAGCCGGTTACAAAATAAATCAGCCCGGGAATAACGAAGACATGATTGTAATCAAGGCAAATTCCTTCGGTGACACAATGTGGACGCAAACCATTGGCAGTACGACATCATTCGAACACGCGAATGCAGTTGATGTTAATACGAATGACAGTTCGATTGTTGCTGCTGGTTATTCAATGGATATTACCTCAACTAATTATGATCACTACATCGTAAAGCTTAACTCGTATGGAGATGTTGATACGATTCAACTGTATTCACAGCCAGGTGCAGAAATGATCAATGATATACATTCGTTAGCCAATAATTTTTTAATAGGTGGTTACACGTCATCCTTTGGTGGTGGAAATAAAGACACACATTACATCATGACTGACAACATGGGAAATTATCTCTTTGGTTTTACTCACGGAGGCGCTTCAGATGATATTGCTTACCATATCGAGAAAACCAATGACGGCGGTTATATTTTATGCGGCACCTCAACATCTTTTCCTCCGGGACTTCAATCAGTATACGTTATCAAATTAGACAGTGCCTTTCAAACATCCGCGTTGGTACTTGGGATGAATGAACAGGATGATATTATTTCGACTTCTGTCAACTACCCTAATCCCTTTCACGACTTTACCATCATTGTAATGGATCAAAAAAATCCGGTAAAGAATATGAGGCTATCGGTTTATAGCATTACCGGAGTAAAAGTTTTTGATTCATTCCCTTTTTCTCAAAAGGAAATTAAGTTTTCAAAGAATGATTTACCGGCGGGAGTATACTTTTATGAAATATTTGATTCAGAAAAAAAAGTCTCCGTTGGAAAACTGATGATCGAATGAAAAATTGTTCCCTGAATTGTAAACTATTTTCCTTTTGCGTAATTACCAAGTATCATGTAGGTATCTTCCGGCAGCTATTTTTTTGCAAAGGACGGAAGGAATACACATGATTTTTTAGCCTGATTGTTTGGTTCATAGAATCCTGTATATTTGCATCAAACACTTAACGTAACCGTATGAAAAACATGCTTCGCCATTTCATTGTAATCGCTCTTGGTTCTGCTATTCTTGTTTCCTGCTCAGGAAATAAAAATAATTCAGAAGGAAATCAAACTACCGATTCAGCTTTGATGGCTGCCGACACGATGCCTTATAACAAGAAAGCCGATTTCAAACTTTCTTTTACCATTGCAAACCTGCCTTCTCCGCTGGAGGTTATCAATACCGTTTACAGTACGCAGGTTCCTTTTGATAACACGTTACTCAATCCGACGGATAACAGCGACAAATACATGAGCGCCTACAAGCATGCCATCAACTACGGAATATACGGAGTGGACATGGCGTACATTGCTTACTACGGTAACAAACAGGATTTGTATGATTACTATTCCACCGCGAAGAAACTTGCAGGCACACTTGCACTGGAAAAAACATTTGAAAAATTTACGGATCGCTTCAAGGAAAATTCCGACAACAAAGATTCTGTGATGGTGATCGTGGATGAAGCATACGCTGAGACTGACAAATATTTGAGAACCAATGATCGCCTGATGATTGCAAGTTACATCATCGCAGGTTCATTTATGGAAAGTGTTTACATCAGTTCTTCGTTGATGAAAAACCAGGATCGGACAGCCAAATTCAGTGGCACGTTCGATAAAATTTATGAGCAGAAATTAGTGCTTAACAACCTTGCTGAATTGTTTAAGGAATTCAAAGACAAAGATTCTGCTGAACTGGAAAGCGATTTACAGAACATCAAAAAAGTGTACGACGGATTGACCGACCCTGCCATGATCAATAAAGAAACATTGCAGCGGATTTCTGCTGCTGTTGGTGCTGCCAGGAACAAGGCGATCAAATAAGCAGTCAATCATCAAACAAAAATTAAGAAGCTGTTTCAAGTTTTAAAAATTAACCGCAGAGAACGCGAAGGACGCGGAGAAATACGCAAAGAAAATTTAAATCAAATTTCAACTCTGCGTTTCTTTGCGATTAGTAAGTCAGTTAAAATTATTGAGATTCCTCACTTCGTTCGGAATGACTGTCTTTGCAGATTAGCATGGACGGGCTTAAGCCCGCCATAACAGAAATGGTTTGCGTAGTCATTCCGAACGAAGTGAGGAATCTTTTCAAACCACCCCATTACTTTACTCTGCGATTTCAATTTTATTTTGAGGTTGTTTTTCTTTTTATTGCTGAAGAATCAATATCTTTCTTGAAATTATTTTCTCCGGACTATGAGTGAAAAAATACTTCGCGCATTGATGCAGTTGTTTGCCATTGTAGCAAACGGTGAACGTTTGACTGCTCAAAGCCGGGAAATTGTCGAAACATTTTTGAGGCAACAGCTCAGCCAGTCGCTGGTAGAAAAATACCTGGACGTATTTGATGAATTTTTAAAAACACACCAGGGCAAAGGCGATGCGGAGAAACTCAGGAAACGTACTTCGGTAAACTCGGTAAAGGTGCTGAAGATTTGCACCGACATCAACCAGGAATTAAATCAGCGTCAAAAATATGTCGTACTTGTTCGACTGCTTGAATTTGTGCATTCATCAGACGAAGCAATCTCCGAACAGGAATGGGAATTTGTTACAACAGTTGGAAGCATCTTCAACATTCCTGAAACTGATTATAAATCCGTCCTGCTGATTGCAGGTAAGAGTTCATCGGTTCCTGATTCAGATTCATTCCTGTTGATTGACAATCAGAGGTCAACAACACTGCAACAAACACATCACATTTACAACGAAGGACTGAATGGTTACATCCTGATATTATTTATCAGAAGTGTCGGCATTTCATTCCTTAAATATGTCGGTGATGCTCAACTCACGCTGAACGGGCAAACCATCAACAATGACTTTGTACAGGTGTTCACGCAAGGTTCCGTTGTTCGCGGAACAAAACTTGAACCTCTTTATTACAGTGAAGTCATTCATCGTTTTCTTCAAAATGAAAATGAAACATCCATCCATGTTAATGTTCGCGATCTTGAATATAAATTTAAAAATGGAAAGATGGGATTGTACCCGATTAACTTTGCCGCGAAGTCGGGAGAGTTGATTGGAATCATGGGTGGGAGCGGTGCCGGTAAGTCAACCTTGCTGAATGTCTTGAACGGAAATCTTTTTCCGACTGTTGGTGAAGTGACACTGAATGGAATTAATCTTCATCATGAAAACGAAAAATTAGAAGGCATCATCGGTTACATTCCGCAAGATGATTTGCTGATGGATGATCTTACTGTTTTTCAAAATGTATACTACAACACAAAATTGTGCTACGGTGATGCCGATGAAGAAACGATTACAAAAAAAGTATTGGATTTATTGGAAAGTCTTGGGCTGACGGAAACGAAAGATCTGAAAGTCGGCAACTCACTTGACAAGACCATTAGCGGCGGTCAGCGAAAACGATTGAACATTGCGCTGGAACTCGTGCGCGAACCATCCGTTTTATTTGTGGATGAGCCAACTTCCGGTTTGTCGTCGCGCGACTCAGAGAATGTGATGGATTTGTTGAAACAACTTTCCATTTCAGGTAAATTAATTTTTGTGGTAATTCATCAGCCGTCATCCGACATTTTTAAATTGTTCGACAAATTGTTTCTGCTCGATTTAGGTGGTTATCCGATTTACTATGGAAATCCTGTAGACTCGCTGATTTATTTCAAGAAGGTTGTTGAACATGTGAATGCTGATGAAAGCGAATGCATCACCTGTGGCAACATCAACCCCGAGCAATTGTTTTCCATCATCGAGACAAAAGTGTTGGATGAATTCGGCAATCCGACCAATGCACGGAAAATTTCTCCTTCCGAGTGGAATAAGTATTACCTGAAAAATCAAAACGCTTTCGGAGAAATAAAAATCACTGACAAGATAAAAAATATATCCAGGAAACCCTCTAAACTCAGGCAGTTCAGAGTATTTATCACACGCGATGTTTTATCAAAACTCAGCAACAAACAGTATCTCCTTATTAATTTACTGGAGGCTCCTCTACTCGCTTTTGTATTGGCTTTTCTTATTCGTTACCATCAATCCGGAAAAGAATACATCTTCAGAGAGAATCAAAATCTTCCTGCATTTATTTTCATGAGCGTGATTGTCGCGTTGTTCCTCGGTATGTCAGTAAGTGCAGAAGAAATTTTCAGGGACAGGAAGATCCTGAAACGCGAATCGTTTCTCAATCTCAGCCGAAGCAGTTATCTGTTCTCCAAGATCTCGGTGATGTTTTTACTTTCCGCCATTCAGACATTTCTATTTGTGATGATCGGCAACAGCATACTTGGCATCAAAGATATGTATACCGATTACTGGTTTATTCTTTTCTCCACGTCGTGCTTTGCAAACATGGTGGGTTTAAATATTTCATCTGCATTTAATTCGGCGGTGACCATTTATATTCTCATTCCAATCCTTTTGATTCCGCAAATTTTACTGAGCGGGATTATTGTCAAATTTGAAAAATTGAATCCAAGCATCAGCACACATGCAACCGTTCCGATGTTTGGCGAAGTAATGGCTTCGCGTTGGGCGTTTGAAGCGCTTGCTGTCAATCAATTTATGAATAACAAATATGAAAAGCATTTTTTTGAAGATGACAAGCGAATGAGCGGAGCTACTTTCAAAAAAGATTTCCTGATTCCTGAATTGATCAAGCGAACTGATTATTCCATCTTCGCGATGACGCAGCCGGAAAAGAGAGCAATGCTTCCATCGAATTTGAAACTACTTACCAATGAAATCAACACTGAAGCGAATGAGATTCCCTCTCATTCATTCAGTGCAGTTTCTTCGCTGAATGTCGGAGCTTTCAATGAGTCGGTCGGCAATGAAGTGAAAAGTTATTTGAATAACCTGAGCAAGTATTACGTGGATCAATACAACCGGGCAAATGAACACAAGGAGAAAATGATTGATCGTTTTCAGCAATCGGATGCAGAAGGATTATTGAAATTAAAAGATGAGTACAGCAATGAAAGCTTGGATGACTTGTTGAAAAACACGAACGAACAAAAACAAATCGAAGAAGCAGACAACACACTGATACAACGTTTCCAGCCTGTGTTTATGCATGGTTCAAAGGAGTCATTTGTTTCAGCCCCGTTCTTTGCCTCCGCAAAACATGCGTTCGGAAATTACTTTGAAACGTTTTGGGTAGACATTCTTGTGCTCTGGTTCATGACTACTGTTGCTGCCATCGCTTTGTATTTTGACTGGCTGAAAAAGATCATCAATATCAGGGGATGATTTTTTAGTTTTTAGTTCAAAGTTTTTAGTTCAAAGCTAGTTGCCACTCTTTGCTTTCGCAGAATAAAAAACTACTCTACTTCTTCAATTTTATATTTCACTCCATTTACCTCAGTCTTATCGGATACTTTCAGGCCAATTAGTTTTTGTCCCAATGGTGAGAGCGGAGAAAGAACAATAACGCTGACATCCTTAATTGTTATTTTCCCAATCGCCACAGCAAGTAATAAATAGCCTTGATTTGTTTTTACCAGGCTTCCCTTGGTCACCTTCTCTGATTTCCTGTTCACATCAATGCTTGCAATCTCATTTTTCTGGCGGAGAAATTCCTCGCGCTGGTTACCGAGCTTTTCATGTTCGATCTGCATCATCGCACGCGCCGTTTCATGTTTATCTCCTGCTGAACTCTTTGCATCGTTCTCTGAACCAAATGCCAAATCACTGAGATCAGCATTGAGGTATTCAATTTTCTCATTCAACAATTCGAGGCAAGCGGCAAATACTTTATGTTTTAAGGACATTCCTTTTGAAAGAATTATATGATTTGATAATTTGATAATAAAAAATCGAGTAATGATTCTTTCCGTTCGCTTCTTTGAACTAAGAACTAAGAACTTCTTACTCTACAAGGTGAACACCATCTTCTGCAAGACGAATAGCACGTTGCTTAAACAAAATGCCAATGGACTTTTTAAATGTCTTCTTGCTCATGTTTAAAAGATAAGCAATGTCATCCGGGTTGCTGTCGTCCGTAAGATTCAGAAAACCTTCATGCGATTTTAAATAATCCATGATACGTTGTGTGTTCACATCGTTATTTTGAAAGCCCGGCTTCTGAAGAATTACATCCACTTTATTGTCCTCACGGATGGTTTTGATAAATCCTTTGATCGTATCACCAATCTGCAACGACTGATAAACCTCGTTGTGATAAAGCAACCCTTCATGCTTGCTGTTGATGATGACTTTGAATCCTAAATCGGTTTGTTTGAAGATCAGTAAATCAACTTCCTGTCCGGTTTCAATCTCCAACACTTCATTGCTTAGGAACTTATTGATCATGTTGGAACCAACGAGTCGTTGCGTATTCTCATCCAGGTATAAGTACACCACGTAGAAACGGCCTTCCGTCATCTCCACATTTTGTTCACGAAAAGGAACCAACAGATCCTTTTCCAAACCCCATTCTAAAAATGCTCCGACAGGAGTGATTTCCTTCACCAACAAAAAAGCAAATGTGTTAAGCTGAATGAGCGGCTCTTTCGTAGTCGCTACAATCTTGTCATCCGAATCACGGTACACAAATGCTTCCAGCTTGTCGTGCAGATGAAGAGATTCAGCATCGTATTCTCCAGCTAACGGAATACGATTGTTTTCATCATCACGCAACAGCACTCCTGCGGATGATATTTTTGAAACCGATAAGTTATTTTTTTGTCCGAGGAGAATCATGGTATTAATTAAGTTCAAAGTTCTTAGTTCAAAGTTCTTAGTTGCCGAAATGGTAAACTGTGAACCGTAAACTTAAAGCGTTAGACTGATAGTACTGTGTACATACTTTCACGCAACGCTTTGATCGTTTCATCACTGATGTATTCATCGTAGCTGATCCGTTTGTCGATGATACCTGACGGTGTGATCTCAATGATGCGATTTGCAACCGACTGTACGAAAGCATGATCATGTGAAGTGAACAAAGCAACATGCTTCCAGTCTCTCATCGAATTGTTGAAAGCCGTGATGGACTCAAGGTCCAGGTGATTCGTAGGTTCATCGAGGATCAAACAGTTCGCATTCGCCAGCATCATACGCGATACCATGCAACGAACTTTTTCTCCTCCGCTCAACACATTCGATTTCTTAAACACTTCTTCTCCGCTGAATAACATCTTTCCGAGAAACCCGCGGATGTGTGTCTCGTCTTTGTCTTTTGAAAACTGGCGCAACCAATCAACCAGGTTGTCATCACCGGTAAAGAATTTTGCATTGTGATTCGGAAGGTAACCTCGTGTGATCGTGCTTCCCCATTTGTATTCTCCTGCATCAGCATTCTCATGCCCCATCAGGATTTCGAAGAACATGGTGATCGCACTGTGTTCCTTTGAAAGAATAACAACCTTATCTCCTTTAGACAACGTAAACGTTACGTCTGAGAAATAAGGAAGCCCTTCCGGTGATATCTTTGAAAGTTTTTCGACAGAAAGTATCTGGTCACCGCAATCACGCTCAGGACGAAAAATAATTCCCGGATATTTTCTCGTAGAAGGCTGAATATCTTCCAACACCAATTTCTCTAATAACTTCTTGCGACTTGTTGCCTGTCTTGATTTGGAAGCGTTCGCACTGAATCGTTCCACGAATTCCTGCAACTCTTTTCGTTTGTCTTCTGTCTTTTTATTCTGGTCAGAACGCTGACGTAACGCCAACTGGCTCGACTCATACCAAAACGTATAGTTACCTGTGTACAACTGGATTTTCCCGAAGTCAATGTCGGCAACATGCGTACAAACAGCATCGAGGAAATGACGATCGTGAGAAACAACGATGACCGTGTTTTGAAAATCAGCTAAGAAATTCTCCAGCCATGAAATGGTTTCCACATCCAAATCATTCGTTGGCTCATCAAGTAATAAGATTTCGGGATTACCATATAATGCCTGCGCTAACAGCACACGCACTTTTTCCTTTCCGCTCAACTCACCCATAAGCTTGTGATGATAGGATTCATCGACACCTAATCCACTAAGAAGATTCGACGCATCACTTTCAGCATTCCATCCGTTCATTTCAGCGAACTGAGTTTCAAGTTCTGCAGCCTTTGCACCATCTGCATCGTTGAAGTCAGGTTTTGCATAGATCGTATCTTTCGCTTCCATGACACTCCACAATTTTTTATTTCCCATCATCACGGTTTGCAACACCTGGAAGCTATCGAATTCAAAATGATTCTGCTTCAAAACGCTCATACGTTCTCCGGGAGAAATGGAAATTTCACCCGTTGAAGGATCTATTTCTCCGGCAAGCATCTTTATAAAAGTGGTTTTACCGGCACCGTTTGCACCGATCACTCCATAGCAATTGCCGGGAGTGAACCTTAGATTGACTTCTTCAAATAAAACACGCTTGCCATATCGCAGGGAAAGATTGGAAACTGAGAGCATTGACTGATTTTTAAGGAGCGCGAAGATACTCCAAAAAAACGATACCGGCTAATAGAACGATGTGCATGAACCTCAAAAAACGCGAAAGATTTGGTAGGTTTGTTTCGGACATGAAATGTTTTGCTCCAATTTAACGCTCCGGTTAAACAACACGCTAACATCAAAAAATAACTTAATTATTATGTATGATCTCCCCTATCACAAAGAAAATAATGAGCAGGTAATTAAGGAATTTATTGCCCGATATCCATTTTCTTTTTTAGCAGGAAGCGATGCTGAAAATAAACCGGTGGCTACACAGGTGCCGGTTTTCATTGAAGAAAAAGGTGGCAAAAAAATATTGAGAGGACATCTCATGAAAAATACAGACCATCATAAAGCATTCTTGCAGAATGAAAATGTGCTGGTGGTTTTCACGGGGCATCATACCTACGTAAGCGGTACATGGTATAGTAATCCTCATACGCCTTCCACATGGAACTTCATGAGCGTTCATGCGAAAGGCATTATCAGGTTCCTGGATGACACGGCATTGGTAGATGTGCTCCGAATGACATCTCTTCATTTTGAAAACCAAAATCAACAGTCAACAACCATTTTTGATAACCTTCCGACAGAATATGCACAAAAATTAATGAAGGCGATTGTTGCTTTTGAAATTGAAATAGAAGAAATGGATACTGTTTTCAAATTAAGTCAGGACAGAGATGCAAAAAGCTATGACAATATAATTCAACGGCTCAGGGAACAAGGTGAAGCCGGGCAGGTAATTGCTGCTGAGATGGAAAAAAGAACGAAGGAGGTATTTCCGGATAACAAGAAATAATCTTTTTGAAGAGTTGTGATAAGTTTAGTAGATTGTGTGCACTTAAAATCCACTATGAAAACAAAATCGATTCTGATCATCATCCTGTTATCCGCTTTCACAGTAGTAAATACCTTTGCCCAACACCTCAACAGGTTCGGACATTTTGTTTCTGTAAAAGTCCGGGAAAATTCTTCTCAGAAAAATTTCTCCGCAAAAAATAATGAAATCACAATAGGAAACTTAACGCTGCAAGGAAATAGCGTTTACAAAACTCAACATGGTTTTGTAACACTCAGTGGGAATGATGAAAACAGTTCTTCCACAGTAAGGATGTATTCATCTGAAGGCAAAGAAATTTTTTCGCAATCATTTTCGCAAACGATTAATTTTATGTTGTCTCCGTCAAAAAATTTCTGTGCCTTTCATGACCGGAAACAAATCTGTGTGCTTGATTTAACGAACAGAAAGGTGACAACCTTCGAAGGCTCCAATGTATTTGCTTTGAATGATGTCGGGCAAGTTGCATATTACGATGACAAGAGATCAACCGTCAATTTTAAAAATCAAATCGTAAAAATCAGTGAGGCTGTTTACTCAATTCTCTTTTTAAAAGATCAATCTTTATTCATTACGAAGAAAAATATTTTAACACTGAAAAATGAAATCCCGGAGCCGATTTTTACAGTGACAGAAGGAAGAATTTTTGAAGCGGCAAATTTTGAAAGCAAGTTATATGTCAGTGTAAAAAAAGAATTGCCCGGAGAATTTGTCTTCAATTCATTCAGTAGTGAAGATTTGATTTCATTTACCCCTGAAGAAGAAATTCATTATCCTCTTGCACATTCTTCGAAAAAAAAAACTGAGCATGTAACCGATGCGAATAGATCTGTTCCGTTAGATAATGAAGCGATTCTCGATCCGCTTTACTACTACACCGATACGGTTTACCAGCCTGTTGGAAACAGCTACGATGAAATGCAGGAATACAGTGCGGGAGCAATCTACCCGCATCCCGGTGTTGACTTACTCGGCACGTTTATGCAAGATGTATACTCCGTAAAGAAAGGATATGTAAAAGCAATTCTTACCACCAGCGCGCAATACCATTGGCGCATTGCAGTTTCAAATGAAAATACTTCTACATACTCACAAGGCTATTTATATGCGCATCTCGAAGAGACCAGCATTCCGTATGTAGTCGGTGATTCAGTGAACGAAGGTGATGTGCTTGGGCAACTCGTGGATTTTCCTGTAACCGGTTTTGTGCATTGTCATTTTGCACGTATTGCTGATCAGGGTTCCGTGTGGAATGGCGACTGGTGGACATTTGACAATCCGCTGAGTTACATGACGAACTTTTTCGACAGCATACCACCGGAATTTGAAAAGACCATTAACAACGATGAGTTTGCTTTCAGAAACGTTGGTGGAAATTATCTTTCTCCTGACAGTCTGTATGGAAGTGTGAAAGTATTGTCAAAAGTTTTTGACCGGATCAATGCAGATTGGCACTGCGATGTCAACAAGTTACGGTATAGTGTTTCTCCGCTGGCTTTCCCGTCAACGATGTTGTTGGATTCGTTTGCATACGAGTATAATTTTTACAATGATTTTTATTTTGCAGGACCTTACTATACAGGTTTATTGAATACCATTTATTCGCGCGACACTACCTGCTTTACCACCGGTGATTATAACATTCGTGATTTCTTTCACATCGTAACGAATTCGGATGGGAATGATACGATCAATGGAAATGATTCTTTACAATTCTTCAATACGCTTAGTTTACCTGACGGTTCTTATATTTTCAGGATACGTGCTTCCGATCCTTTCGGAAATACAACGAATGATTCCATGATCATACAAATAAAAAATATGCCTGTTGGTTTAAACGAACAATCGTTGGATTCACAAACAGGAATTTTCCCAAATCCTTTTTCCTTTTCAAGCACGTTGTTCGCAAACAAGATTTTCAACGATGCAACGCTCACCATGTACAACTCAACAGGAGAAGAAGTAAAACAACTAAAAAATATTTCTGGGAAAACAGTTACGCTGTATCGAGACAACTTACCTTGCGGACTTTATTTTATTCGCTTAACAGAGGATAACAAAACACTTTTAACAAAAAAATTAGTAGTTACGGATTAAAGATATTCCAATGCTCGAATTCAACTTCCATCCGTTTCCTGTCATTGAAACCGAACGGCTCACGTTGCGGGCAATCGATATGGCAGATGCTCCAAATTTATTTGAGTTGCGAAAAGACATCGATGTGATGAGATACATTGATCGTCCTCCTCATCGTACGCTGGATGAAACAAAAGAACTCATACAGAAAATTGGGGATGGAATAAAAAACAATGAGGCGATTGCATGGGCGGTGTGCTTAAAAAATGAACCCACCCTTATCGGTACCATCAGCTATCATAGGACTGAACGGGAACATCACCGTGCAGAGATCGGTTATATGTTACATCCGAAACACTGGCGCAAAGGATTGATCAATGAAGCGATGATTGCCATTCTTAATTACGGATTCAAGACCATGAAACTGCATAGCATTGAAGCGAACGTAAACCCCAAAAATTCAGCTTCATCAAATCTTCTGAAGAAGAATGGCTTTGTACTGGAAGCTTACTTTAAAGAAAATTATTTCTTCAACGGAGTTTTTTCCGACTCGGAAATTTATTCGCTCCTTGCAAAACAAAGACAGGAACAGCGTTAAAACGAAAGCCTTTTCAAAAGTAAATTGAATATCCGCCTAGGTGGAGTTTGCGCAACGTCGAAGGCTGAGCACAGTCGAAGTCTGAGCAACGTCGAAGACTAAATTTTCACCAGCAGATCCGCTTTCAAAGGCTTTTCAAGAACAGCTTCTACCATGGAGCGGTTCGTTTCTTTTCCCTTCGCATTAAAAAACTGGTCCGTCACGCTGGTTAAAATAACGACGCGAAAATCATTTCCGGTCAGCGCTCTTACTTCTCTTAACTGCTCCAGGAAATCAAAACTATCTTCGCCGGGCATATTCAAATCAAGAAAAATTATTTCAGGAAGCTCTTCTGAATTACGGACCAGGCTTTCCAGGTATTGCGTGGCATCAGCAATTGAATTCTTGAGTACAATTTCATGGGCAAAAAATGATGACTGAAGAATTTTTCTCGAAATAAAAATATCTATTTCGTCATCATCAATAACGAGAACTTTTTTATAGCGTTCAGGTGCAATCGGATTATTCATTTACGTAGTGATAAAATTTAAAGTGAGACATCTATCTTATTTTACTGAAAGTATTGAAATTAATACATGGGGAATCTTTTCAAACTCGGTTGTTTTATTAAAAAAATAATCTGCTCCTGCCCTCCTGCATATCTTCCTGTAATACTGTTCGTAATGACCGGTGATCATAATCACTTTGGTGTGGGCATGCTCCCGCTTTATTTCTTTCAAAACATCCACGCCTCCGACACCCGGAAGACTAATATCCAGCAATACCACATCCGGAGTTTCATTTCTCACCAGGTGCATTGCTTCGCTATGATCTTTCGCTTCTCCCACCACCAGGATATCATCATTTTCATACAACATGCTTTTGAGCCTGCTTGTAATGATTTTTGAATCTTCTACAATCAGAACCTTGAGCTTATGATGATGTGTATCCATTTGACCGATGCAAAGGAACGATCATGACGAAGCGAAATAAATAGCCATCCTTGCTAAAATCGTGTAGAATAAGTAAGGGTTTCTTGTAGCAATTTGTACTACAAACAAAAATCTACGAATTACGAATAGACTCTCGAAACTACGAATCAGCTTCCATTCGTAGTTTCGCACCAATTCGTAATTCGTTGAGAAAGATTAAACCAGGTTATTTTGCATTGCATACTGAGTTATATCAGCGTTGCTGCGCAATTTCATCTTTATAAGAATCCTTGCACGATAGGTACTCACTGTAGAAACACTGAGAGAAAGCATGGTACCGATTTCAGAAACTGTATTTCCGGATGCAATTAATTTCAGGATGTCAAACTCCCTGTCAGAAAGTACTTCATGTAATTCTTTGGTAGAATCCTGTTCGAGATTTTCAGCGAGCTTTTCAGCAACTGCTGTTGTGATGTATTTTCTGCCGTTCAAAATCATTCTCACGGCGTTCACCAATTCTTCTGCTGCACTGTCTTTCGAAAGGTAACCGGCAGCACCGGCTCTCAAAGCACGGATAGCATACAAATATTCAGGATGCATGCTGAGGATCAACACGGGAATTTTTGGAAATTCTTCCTTGAGTTGCTTCAAGGTTTCCAGCCCGTTTTTTCCCGGCATGGTGAGGTCGCTGATAATGATATTCCAGCTTTCCTTTCTTGCGTTACGGATCAACTCTGTACCATCATTCACTGCGCTGATGTGAGCCTTTGGAAATTCTTCGAGCAGAATTTCCTTCAACCCTCTTCTTACAGTGTCATGATCGTCTGCAATCAGAATGCGCATCATTTTTTAAACAATTTGTCCCGGTGCAATTTTCAAAGGTACCTGCAAGGTAACGATTGTTCCTTTTCCCTTTTCGCTTTCAATGGTAATTTTTCCTCCGAACATAATGGCTCGTTCCCTCATCCCTACCAAACCCAGCGTATTGTTGCTCTTTACTTCCGATTGTTCAAAACCTTTCCCGTTATCCTGCACTTTCAGAATAATGTTTTCATTGGTTGCTTCAAGAGTGGTCGTAACTTTAGTTGCATTCGCATGCCGCGCAACATTGGTCAATGTTTCCTGGTAAACGCGAAAGATACCGGTGGAAAGATCCTTTTCAAAAACCCTTTTCTTCAGCTTCGATTTAAACTGGCAACGAACTCCAGTTCGCTTTTCAAATTCGATACCATGCCAGTTAATCGCATCAACCAAACCAAGGTCATCGAGTATTCCGGGACGAAGTTCTGCTGAAATATGCCTGACTGTTTTCATGGTCGTATCAAGCAGAGCCATCATGCTGGCAGCTTTTTTATGAGCACTTTCATTTTCCGGATTAATTTTTTTAACCAGCGATGATAAATCCATTTTCAAACCGGTCAATTGCTGACCAAGCTCATCGTGTATCTCCCTTGCAATGTTGGTGCGTTCTTCTTCGCGGATGGTTTCGAGATGAGCAGAAAGCTGTCGCAACTGCTCATGCGATTTCTGTAATTCGCTCTGTACCTTTTTTCGTTCCGTAACATTCCGGGCAATGGCGAGCAGTTGGTTATCACCTACTTTCTTTACGTTCGCTTCTACGTCAATGATTTCACCGTTCATGTGCATCATACGCCGTTCGCTGAAAAGATGCTGTCCTGCGACCTCTCGGTCGAAGGACATCGGTTTCATTTTTAATTCTTCCGGATCAATAAGCGCAGATATATTCATATTCAACAACTGTTCCTTCCGGTACCCGAACATGTTACACATACTTTCATTGACAACCACAAAGTTCCCGTTAAAATCAGTAATCATAATCGGATCCGATGCCTGCTCAATGAGGGAACGGTATCGCTGTTCACTCTTCACAATTTGTTCTTCCGCCTTTTTGCGTTCATTGATTACCTCGGTAAACATAATGATGCCGCCGATTTCACCGGACGCTTTGTGCCACGGACGAATTTCCCATCGCAACCAATCTTTCGTCCCGTCTTCCCTCGTAAATGAGTCTTCTTCATTTTTTTCAATTGCTCCCTTCAGACAACGCTGATGAATATCCTTCCAATGCTGAGGGATTTCAGGAAAAATTTCATAATGAGTTTTACCAATCAATTCCTTCCCTTCAAGATTGTAATCGGTTACCCATCTGCGGCTGGTTGCAATGTATCTCATTTCATTATCGAGCATAGCCAGCGACGCGGGACTATGTTCAATAAACAATTCCAGTTGCTCTCCGCGCTCAATTAGCAACTCCTGCATTTTTTTTTCTTCAGTGATATCGCGTGCAATAATGAGGAAGAGGTCATCGTTAATTTTTTTTCCATTTGCGTCTATATCAACAATGCTCCCGCTCTTATGAAGCATACGCCGCTCACTCCTGATATGCTCGCCTGCTAAAGCACGGTCGAAGGCAATGGGCCAGACTTTTAATTGTTCAGGATCAATGAGATCTTTTGCATTCATCTGCAGTAATTCCATTTTTGAATAGCCTGACAAAACACATAGACTTTCATTCACATCAATAAAATTACCATTGAAATCAGTAATCATGATGGCATCCGATGCCTGCTCAATAAGTGACCGGTATCGAAGTTCACTTTCTCTCAACTCAGCTTCTACTTTTTTTCGTTCAGAAATATCACGAAGAAACGCGCAAAAGAATTCGCTGTCATTTTGCTTTATTGACACAATGGTTATCTCCACCGAAAATTCGCTTCCATCGCGGCGAAGTCCTTCCAACTCCATGATTTTGTTGAGGACTTTGCTTTCATGAGATTCGAGATAACGTTTCATTCCGCTTTTGTGACGTTCACGATAACGTTCAGGAATAATAATATCGGAGAGCATTTTGCCTTTTACTTCTTTCTCATTCCATCCGAATAATTTTTCCGCCTGGATAGTCCAAATGATGATAACTCCACTACTATCCATGCCGATAATCGCGTCCAATGCTGAATTCATAATCAGCTTAATCATTTCTTCGCTTTGAGCCAATTCCATTTCACCGCCAAGTTAAAAAATATTTCATTTGCAGCTTTTCATTCTGACTGAACGTTCTCCTAATCATCTTTGCATGAAAAACCATGTTCTGAAAAATCATGTATCTTTTCACACAAAGAGTTTTCTTTGTACGGAAATACAGTTTCCAAACTATTTGCTTTTATGAAGACAATATCTATTGCCACTTCCAGACTACATAACCAACAACTGGAAAAAACAAAATTCAAGACTCCAAATGAAGTCGTGAGTTGGATGGGCGCCATGCAGGCACAGGATTTTTACATGGCGAAATGGGCGATCGGAATCAGGTTGCCAAACAGTACGGAGAAAATTATTGAGACAGCTATTGATCAAGGTGAAATCATACGGACACATTTGCTGAGACCTACATGGCATTTTGTTTCACGTGATGATATTTACTGGATGCTTGAACTTTCATCGCCACAAATAAAATCGTTGATGAAATCAAATAACAAAATGCTGGAGCTCACAGATTCTGTTTTTACAAAAAGCAATAAAATTATCGAGAAGTCACTGGCTGGAAACAAACACTTAACCCGGGAAGAATTGGTTGCCGAACTAACACGCGCAAAAATTCCGACCAACATTACAAGGTCGTCTAATTTGCTGATGCGTGCCGAACTGGACAAAATCATTTGCAGCGGAAGAACTAAAAATAAAAAACAAACTTACACTCTCTTGGGTGAATGGGTTCCGAAAATGAAATCGCTGAACAAAGAGGAAGCATTGGCAAAACTTGCGGAACGATATTTTACAAGCCATGGTCCTGCTACGTTGCAGGATTTTACATGGTGGTCGGGCTTGTTAACTGCTGATGCAAAGCATGCATTGGAGATGGTGAAGCCAACGTTTATTTCGGAGACAATTAGTTCAAAAACTTTTTGGATGACAAATTCGTTTTCTAATTCCATTCCAAAACCCGATAAGAAGTCTGTTTATTTGTTGCCGGCTTACGATGAATACCTGATCAGCTATAAAGACAGGAGTGCTTCACTTCCTTTGGAACATCATAAAAAATCGATTTCAATAAATGGAATATTCAAACCGACCATCGTACTAAATGGTGAAGTGAAAGGGCTTTGGAAAAGAACCTTTAAGAAAGAAAAGGTGATCGTGGAAACAGAATTCTTCAAATTGCCTGCAAAAAATTTAAAGAATAGGATCGAAAAAGTAGCAATGGTTTTTGGAGGCTTCTTAGAAAAAGAAACAGAAGTGATTCACACGATCGCCTCGTATTAAAAGTTTATTCTACCATTATTTTCTCAATGGTAAACGGAAGACCAACGATCTCACGGTAATCTTCTCCTGCTTCCATCATGTCTTCGTCTTCCTCTTCGTACATCCAAATAACATTCACGGTTCCCTTTCCCGATTTCTGAATTGCTTCCAGTTTCCTGAAAACATCCAGCAGGCATTTCGAAGAACTGGTGTTAAAATATTCGAGACGCACCGTCAATGTTGTTGATTTGCCAGGTTGCTGCCCGTACTGATCAAGCCAGTTGTAAAGTGGTTGATAAAATTCAATGGAATTTTCGGGAATGGATTTGCCACTGATTTCAAGTGCTCCATCGGAAAAATTTACTGCCGGAGTTTTCGCAGATCCTTCAAGGTGTAATACGTTCATAATTTTTACGGGATATTTTTTAATCAATACTAATCATGAGACTGAAATACGAAACGCGGTCATTCAACTGGTCAAACCGGTAATCCAGTTTATGTCCTGACTTGCGAGCCATGTCAATCATGCCCAGACCGGCTCCGCCTTTCGCAGAGAGTTCCGTGTTTTTAAGTGATTCGAGATAATAGGCTTTCAACTCTTCCTTCGTCATCGCATTTATTTCATCCATCTTGCTCTTCAACTTTTCTACGTTCGCATTCAGCATGTGATTCCCTGTGACAATGCGATAACGATTGTCTTTGTCCTCACAGATCAGGAACATTGCCGACGCGTTTGGATCATCCGGATTTTCACTTGCATTATAATCCTCCATGTGGTGATACACATTTTGAAGACACTCTACAAGAATGTTGTTTACTTTTTTCTTTAAACGCAACTCAGCAGGACTGACTTCCAGGCGCGATTCCATGATCTGGAATACAGAAGTAAGCAACTCTTCTGTAATCTCACCTTTGAATGCAAGAATGATTTCGTCATTCTCCATTCGCTTATACATGTCATAAATGTGAAGCATACGCACCGGCTATTCAGCCCGATAAGTTTTCAAAAATAATTAATCCTATCATCTCTGCAAGAATTAATTTTCTTAATTGCAGTCCATTTTGGTTTCACGCAGAGATAACAGAGAAGCAGAAGTCGCAGAGGGTGTTAATTTTATCATTTCTCAGCGTTCTCTGCAACTCAGCGTTCCCTGTGTGAAATTTTTTATGAACTTACCTACCATCATTTTCATTGCTTACCAGTTATTGCTAACTCGAATTGTTTTTCCTAACATTACGAACAACTAAAAAGTCGATTTTCACCGCTGATGTTGCTCTCCCTTACTCATCTTTTGTTTACAATCCTTCGCATCGGTCCCTGGGACTTGTTGCTCGTAATCATCCTGTTCGTTGTCATTGGGAATTTCTTTTTCATCAAATGGCGTGGCAAAAAATCGCAGTTCGAGATACAAGTTCTTGAGGAGAAGATCAGCATCCGAACAGTTGAAGTCTTGCAACAGAAATTTGAGCTCGAGAAGAAGAGCGAACTGATCGCCGAAAAAAATAAAGAGATGACGGACAGTTTGAATTATGCAAAACGAATCCAGGCTGCCATCCTTCCGAAAACGGAGCTGATCCATTCTGCTTTCAATCAATCCTTTATTCTTTACATGCCAAAAGATATTGTAAGCGGTGATTTCTATTCGTTCTCCCAGAGGAATGATAAAATCCTGATTGCCGCTGCAGACTGCACAGGCCATGGTGTTGCGGGAGCTATTATGAGTATGATCGGAAGTTCACTCATGAACCAGATCATCAATGAAAAAGGAATTACGGATCCGGCAGAAATCCTGAACCAGTTGAATGACGGTATTATTGATTCGCTGAAACAGGCGGAAAACAGTTCGCATGACGGAATGGATGTTTCACTTTGCGCCTTCGATCTGAAAAATATGGAAGTTATTTTTGCAGGAGCAAATCGACCATTGTGGTTGGTGAGAAATGATAACCTCGAAGCGTTTAAGTCGGACAAATTTCCAATTGGCGGTTTGCAGATCGATCACAACGGCTCCTTCACCAATCAACAAATAAAACTACAGAAAAATGATTCTGTTTATATTTTTTCAGACGGATATGCTGATCAGTTTGGCGGCATGCTCGGCAAAAAGTTAATGACAAAAAAATTTAAGGAAGTTCTTTTATCCATCCAGGATAAATCCATGGAGGAGCAGGGAATTTATCTCCACCAATTCATCCATGACTGGATGGGAGGTTCATTTGAGCAGGTAGATGATATTATGGTGATCGGGATAAAAATATAATAGTCGATTAAGTCTCGATTTCACTCCGCATAACATTTTGAACTTTAAACGCAGCAGGAGGCAGAAGCAGAAAGCAGGTGCGATATCTCGCTGAGCGTAGTCCAAGTGTCATACTGAGCGTAGTCGAAGTATCAACGCTGCCCGAGCACATCTTCAAGACGTTTCACTGAAGTTGCCCAATTAAAATTTTCCTGAACAAAACGAAACGCATTTTCTGAAAGTTTGATCTTTAAAGATTCATCACTTAAAAGTTGGCTGATTCTTTCAACATACTCTCCAGGCGTGTCAGCTATGAGAACGCAATCGTTTACCGGAGCATGAATGGCGTTATTGGCAAGTTCTGAAACAATGCTTGGAATTTTCATCGCCATCGCTTGTAATATTTTATTCTGCAAACCGATGCTGATCAACATCGGGGCGAGGTGAATTTCTGATTGCGCAAAATAATCCCGGATATCTTCCACCCATCCTGTCACTGCTATGTTTGCACTTTTCAACTGAAGAATTTCTTTCGCCGGAGTTGCACCTGCAATCACCAATTTAATTC
Organism: Bacteroidota bacterium; assembly: GCA_043787975.1. Taxonomy (GTDB): domain Bacteria; phylum Bacteroidota; class Bacteroidia; order AKYH767-A; family 2013-40CM-41-45; genus JAPLDA01. The sequence continues at coordinate 1,045 of JAYVUK010000085.1, read as the reverse complement.
CCGGATGTTTAAGAAGAAGAAGCGGCATGATTTCGTTGGCGATGAACAAAGCGCTTTCCACATTGGGCGGATACGCCATGTTGCCTGCAAAAACCAGATCGTATTTTTTTTCTCTTTCAGCAGGATGATAAAAATCAAGGTCCACTCCGTTCTGAATGATTTGTATTTTATCATGATCAGGATGCGGAATTAATTTTTTATCCTGCTCGGAAATAATGGTGTGATGATCGAAGAAATTAAAAACAGTCCGCTCATAATTTAACATCCGCTTCCACTCTATTTTTACTGCCAGCTTCTTTGGAAAAGCAGACCGCTTCGAAAGCCGCTCCAATCCTGTGCTGAACGCATCCATGTAGTCCAGCGTTTTGGGAATGTGTTGAACATGTTTTACATATTCAGCCATTCGAACCAGCTGGCAATAAATTGCATTCGGCTGATCGTTTTTAATCACTTCGTTTATTTTTTTCTGAAGATTTTTTGAATAAAAATACCGGACCTGGAATGGCAAACGGCTGAAAAGAGAGATGAATAAATTCAGGAGAACCTTGGCAAAACTAAGCTGGTGAACAACCATCTTTTTACAAAATGGTTTCAGTGCATCCAAATGTTCGGGCAGCACCAACTGATCACTCACAGAAACAAGAATGATCTCATGATTTCTGCTCAACTCTTTAATTTGATAGTACGCGCGGAGCTTGTCGCCTTTTTCAAGCGGATACGGAAAACGAGAAGTCAGAACTAAAATTTTCATATGCCTCACTATTTAGAGACAGCCTAAAATATTGCTTGTCATTCCGTCCTCCTCAGGTGGATCGGAATCTCCATAAAACTCGGGAATGCTGAAACAAGTTCAGCATGACAACATTGCTTTTGAGACAATCCTTTTCTTGTGCCGTTGCAAATATCGAAAAGTATCCGGATTAGTTCGGAGAAATTAGTTCGAAGACGATCCGCATGATTCATTTAAGATTCCTCGCTTCGCTCGGAATGACAATCATTCAACTAAGAAAGTGTGTTTCCGGGCTTAAGCCCGGAAACACACTTT
>JAYVUK010000084.1:0-21407 GCA_043787975.1 Bacteroidota bacterium | reverse complement strand
TGCCTCAAGATGAGTCTTCTTTATAAGGGTCGTAAGAGACTATTACGTTGATAGGTTGCAAGTGTAAAGACAGTAATGTCAAAGCTGAGCAATACTAATAACCCGTAGACTTTTTATCGGATAGATTTTTAAGATGTTTATTGTGTTTTCTTTCATATATATGTCACATATAGTTCAAAGTTTAAAGTTCAAAGTTATAGAGCGTTTAAATTTTCTACTAAAGATTTTTATGGTGACTTTAGCGTTGGTGTCCACCTCTTCCCATTCCGAACAGAGCAGTTAAGCCCAACAGCGCAGATGGTACTACAGTAACATGTGGGAGAGTATGTCGTTGCCGTAAATTATAAAACCCCGATCAGAAATGATTGGGGTTTTTTTATTTATGACTTTTGCGAGTTTGAATTTTTTATGGAATAATTATTCATACGTTCTCATTCAGGTAAACCAAACCATCATGAGAACTTTCAGATTCAATTCCGGCAATTTAGATGAAATAACATTTGAGCACCGCAATAAAGACTACGGTGCTTATGAACTTCGTAAATCGTACGATTCAAGATTGCTTAAATCTTTTATATCAACCTTTGTAATCATCGGTTTTACGTTTGGAGCAATCGTATTACTGCAAAATTTTTTCAGGAAGGAAATTTCACACGTCCTTTACAAAACAGATGGAAAAATTTATGTTGAGAAGATTTTCACCATTGAAAAGCAGGAAAAGATTAATCCCATTCATCAGTCACCTAAACCTCCGAAACAAAATGCCATTGTCAATACTCCTTTTAAGTTAGTTGATTCACTTCTCACAAGAGAAACAAAAAAGGATACTGCTGTGAGAATAATTAACGAATCAATTACTGGGAATAACAAAGGCAAGGATTTTCCGAATGATACTTCAACAGATCTTTCTTCTTCAAATACAAGTCCAGGAAATACGAGTGATAATTCTGTTGCTTCGGTTCAACCATACAGTCCTGCCTCAGTCGATAAGATCCCCCAGTTTCGGGGTGGTGAAGAAGCGCTCCGGAAATTTTTGCAAAAAAATATTTATTTTACTGAGCGCGCAAGAAGAGAAGGAATAAACGGCAGAATCTATGCATCTTTTATCATCAATTCAAAGGGCGAAGTGGAAGCAATCAAAATTTTACACGGTCTTGGATATGGATTGGATGAAGAAGTTGTGCGTGTGCTGAAATCAATGCCAACGTGGGAGCCGGGATATTTTCATGGAAATGCAGTGAGCACGATTATGAATATCCCTGTTTCGTTTAACCTCATTCAATAAATTTCAGAATGACTCCGTTAATGCTAACATGTATTTGTTTAAAAGTATAATGCTGTTGCACAAGTGTACTTTCGCAAACAGGTAATTTTGTTAGCTATCAAATTAAACAACCTTTCATGATAAACGGAATTATTCTCCAGGCTACTCAACCAACAACTACTCTTGCCGATACTGTTGGCGGACAAACGGAACAGGCTATTTCTCTTTGGGATTTAGCGTTGAAAGGCGGACCGATTTTAATTCCTATTGCATTGCTTTCCATTGCTGCCTTGTATATTTTCTTCGAACGTTATTTTACCATCAAGAAGTTTTCAAAAATTGATTTGAATTTTATGAACCATATCCGTGATCATGTGCATCACGGAAACATCGATGCAGCGCGTTCTTTATGCAAGGTCACGGACAATCCTGTTGCCCGTATGGTTGAGAAAGGTCTGATGCGTCTCGGTAAACCGATACAGGAAATTGAGAGTGCGATTGAGAATGTTGGTAAACTTGAAATTTATAAGATGGAAAAAAACATGGGTGTGCTCAGTTCCATTTCAGGGCTTGCACCGATGTTCGGATTCCTCGGAACAATTTTCGGAGTTATCAAAATCTTTTATGAGATACATCTTCAAAACAGTTTGGAAATAGGAACCATATCAGGAGGACTTTATGTGAAGATGATTTCAAGTGCTTCCGGTTTGCTTGTCGGTATCATTGCATATGCAGGTTACCAGTTTCTCACACACCGGATTGACAGAGCGGTGAACCGGATGGAAATAAATGCGATTGAATTTATTGATCTTCTCGAAGAACCCGTTAAACATTAATTGATATTTTATATTATGAATCTACGAAGAAGAAGTCGTCCGGTTGGTGAGGTGTACACAGCATCGCTGAATGATATCATGTTTTTTTTGCTGTTGTTTTTTCTCATTACTTCTACACTTGCAACACCCAATGTGTTGAAGTTGCTTTTGCCCAATTCTAAATCAAGCAGTCAATCTATCAAACATCCACTTACCATTTCAGTGACTGGCGATCTTCAGTATGCAGTAAACAATACACCTGTTTCAGTAGATCAATTGGAAGAAACAATTAAAGCAGCACTAAAAGATCAAACGGATCCTACTGCACTTTTAAAAATTGATAAAACTGTACAGATTCAAAGCCTTGTTGACTTACTCGATATCGGCAACCGGTTAAGAATAAAAATGGTGCTCGCCACGGCAACAAATAAAAAACCTCAATAAAAGTGGACGCAACCATTCGTTCCAAGTCGTTGTTTTATACACTGCTTGTGCATGGGTTAATTTTCCTGGCATTGCTTTTTCTTTTGCTTCACTCGGCAATTCCTCCTTTTCCGGATGCAGGCGGAAGTGGTGGGGTGCTGGTGAACATTGGTTACATTGATGCAGCAACCGGTGAAGTGCAACCGATGAGTGAAAATATTTCAGAGAATCCCAACCCGGTAAAAGCACAGCAGTCAAAAGCTGACGAGGAAAAAATTCTCACCTCAGAAAATGATGAAACCGTAGCGGTAAAAAATGTTGAGAAGAAAGATGTCAAGAAAAATATCAAGAAAGATATTAAAGTAACAGCAAAAGCTGAAACAAAAATTAATGTACCGGTAAGAGTTGTTGATGCACGTGCCTTGTACCAGGGGAAGAATACGAATTCGACTTCACAGGGAACTTCAAAAAGTGGAACAGGTGACCAGGGCGATAAAAACGGGGACCCGTTTTCAAAATATACCGGGAAGAATGGAAACGGCACAGGTCCCGGTGAAGGTGATGGAACCGGTCCGGGAAAAGGATCCGGGAATGGAATCAGCTTTGATCTTACAGGAAGAAGATTGGTGCGCAAACCATCCATTGATGATAAATCACAGGAAACCGGACGTGTCGTTGTAAGCATTACTGTTGATAAGGAAGGGAATGTCACCGAAGCACGGCCCGGAGCAAGAGGTTCGACTACGACAAGCTCATATCTTTTTCAGAAGGCAAAGGATGCTGCGATGAAAGCCAGGTTTAGTCCAAACCCGGATGGAGCTGACATACAAAAGGGAACGATGACTTTCGTATTTTTGGTGCAATAAAAAACTTCATATCGATGAGCAACTACAAAAGAACATTCTCCATGATTGCAATTTTTGGTTTAGCAATTATTTTTTTGAAATCGTTTGCACAACAAACTCAGACGAAACACGATGATGATCAAGCTGAAAACCTGAAGATACTTCCAAAAAATATTTCTGAGGATTCGTTGCATGCCATCATGCGTATCTATGCAAAGAGTCTTGGAGTGAAATGCGGACACTGCCATGTGAGCAAAATGGTGGAGGGTAATCCGAGGCCCCAGTTTAAATTTTCTTCGGATGATAAACCTGAAAAAAACATTGCCCGAAAAATGATGGTGATGATGGACAGTATCAATACAAACTTTATCAGCAAAATGGGTGACGACTTCGAGCGCATCACCTGTGTAACCTGCCATCACGGAAGCATAACACCGATGGTAAGCGTGGATTCGCTGATGAAGAATTAAACTTTTTTCTTTCATAAAATCATTTCTTCTCCCTTGAATTTTTTATTCTTGCCATAATTGTTTATTTTTACTTTTAATAAAAATCAGATTATTATGAAAGCAATTTTATACATCACACTCCTGGTGTGCATTGGAATCAGTTACACAAGTGCTCAGTCACTAAGTCCGACAGTTGTTAGCACGTCCGGCGCGTTTTATTCGAACGGAAACGGAATGTTGTCTACTACAATTGGTGAGATGACGATGGTAGAAACATTTGCTGCCGGAAGTGCTATTCTCAACCAGGGTTTTCAGCAAGCATTTGATTTTTCTACGGGAATAAATAATCCCACAGTAAGAAGTGGACTCAGCATTTATCCGAATCCAACTTCCGGGAATGTAAGCGTCCAGATTCCATCTTCCTTCACGGGAGAAGTATATGCAAATATATATGATGCTATGGGGAAATTAGTTTTCCGGAAGACAGAAAAACTTACAGGGCAAACAAACACCATTGTTCTTTCACTCGAAGATTTGACAGACGGGATGTATTTCTTTGAAGTGAAAACGAATTCAGAAAATTATACTACTAAAATCAATCTTATTAAATAATCAACCAACGACTAAAATAAAATCCATGAAAAAAATTCTTACTCTTATCGCATTTGTGTCAGCATTTGTCTTCACTCAATTTACATTTGCTCAGGCCCCGCAAGGCATGAACTACCAGGCGGTTGCACGTAATGCTTCAGGAAATATTTATGGCAATCAGACAATCAGTGTTCGCATTACCATTACGAATGGAAGTGGTGGAACAACACTTTACCAGGAAACTCATTCTGGAGTAAACACCAACCAGTTTGGTTTGTTTACACTGAACATCGGAAACGGAACTCCTGTAACGGGAACATTTTCTACGATCAGTTGGTCATCGGTGACTGCATGGATGCAGGTTGAATATGATCCAAGTGGAGGTACATCGTATGTAAACATGGGTACTTCGCAATTACTAAGTGTCCCTTATTCTTTATTTGCTGCTTCAGGTAACCAGGGGCCTCAAGGTGCGACCGGTCCACAAGGTGCAACCGGTGCAACCGGCGCGACAGGCGCAACCGGGCCGCAAGGAGCAACGGGCGCAACCGGCGCTGCCGGCGCAACTGGCGCGACGGGTCCTGCAGGACCGCAAGGACCTCAGGGAAATGCCGGAGCAACGGGAGCTACCGGACCTCAAGGTGCAACAGGTGATACCGGAGCAACAGGAGCACAAGGACCTCAGGGCGCAAGTGGGGATCGTTATACATCTTCTTCTGTTACCAGTATGACCATCGTAGCAGGCAATCATAATTTCACTGTAGGAACCGGGCTAAGTTATGCTGTCGGACAAACGGTAATCATCGCTAATACAGTAAGCAACCTCATGTCAGGAACAGTGGTTTCATATGATTCAACAACCGGAGCAATGACGGTAAGCGTTTCTTCAATAACCGGCAGCGGAACATTTTCTTCCTGGACAGTTTCGCTTAACGGTGCGGCAGGTCCGGCAGGTCCGGCAGGTGCGGCGGGCCCAACAGGATCAACGGGTGCAGCAGGTACAGCGGGTGCACTTTGGTATACAGGATCGGGCGCTCCGTCAGGGGCAACCGGAGTCGTAAATGATATGTACCTGAATACAGCGAATGGAAATTACTATAAGAAAACAGGAGCATCTACGTGGACGTTACAGGGAAATCTTACCGGACCCCAGGGAATACAAGGCTCAGCAGGTGCGACCGGGGCGACCGGTTCAACCGGATCAACCGGATCAACAGGTGCAACGGGAGCAACAGGAGCAGCCGGAACGAATGGAACAAACGGAACAAACGGAGCAACCTGGTTAACTGGAAGTGGTGTACCATCAGGGGCAACCGGTGTTGTAAATGATTTGTATCTGAATACAGCGAATGGAAATTACTATAAGAAAACCGGAGCATCAACATGGACGTTGCAGGGAAATCTTACCGGACCAACCGGAGCCACCGGTTCAGCGGGCGCTACTGGTGCGACAGGTGCAACCGGATCAACAGGTGCAACCGGATCTACAGGGGCGGCAGGACCTAGTGGAACAAACGGAGCGACCTGGTTTACAGGAACAGGAGCTCCTTCAGGAGCCACGGGAGTTATAAATGATTTATATTTGAATACATCCACCGGTGATTATTATAAAAAAACGGGAGCATCTACATGGACTGCTCAAGGAAACCTGGTAGGACCTCAGGGACCGCAGGGTGATCCGGGACCCCCGGGTTCAGGTGGAGGCAGTTCAAGTGTTGGCGGAACCCAATATCAACTCATTAAATTTACGGGTGATTCAACCGGTGGTAATTCTCAGATTTATGATGACGGACTAAACATTGGGATTGCCACTTCAACACCAACACATCTTCTTGATATTAATTCTTCTGATATCGCCATAGGTAATAGCTCCGCCAAAATTTATTGGAGAAGTTCAGCGGATACGGTTTACGAATATCTCACCTCAGGCCAAGCAGGAAAATATTTTATGTTGCCGGGTAATAATAATATTGGTTGGATAATTAATAAAAGTGGTAATGACATTGAGCCATGGAATGATAACGTAACTGACATGGGCAGCTCCATGTTCAGGTGGCATAACATTTATGCGGGTAACGGAACTATCCAGACTTCAGATGCACGGATGAAGAAAAATATTGAACCGCTTTCTCTTGGTTTAAATGCAATATTGAAATTGAAACCGGTTACTTACAACTGGAAAAATCCTAAAGACGGAGATGGAAATAATATTGGTTTCATTGCTCAGGAAGTTGAAAATATAATTCCGCAGGCTGTGGTGCATAGCCAGCCTTCCGAAGAAAATATCAACGCTGCGAAAGCAAACAACAAACCTTTGCCTGCCATTACTGATCCATACGGTATGAGGTACGATGAAATTATTCCTGTACTTGTGAAAGCCATCCAGGAGCAACAGGCGCAAATTGAAAAGCAACAAAAAGAAATTGATCTGTTGAAGCAGAAGATTTCAAAATAAATTAATTTCTGAATTACGTGTTTGAAACTCTAAACCGTAAATGAAAAAGCTGTCTCCATGTAACGAGACAGCTTTTTTATTTCCTGAAATATTTGTTTTCTCTTTAAATACAAACCTTGCTTCACAGGATCAAAAGGAAGCCAAATGATTTTTGTTCTGTTTTTGTTTTTCAGAGAATCGTGTAGCTTTGAACCTTAATAAATTATTATCCAATGAATCCGGAAGGCCCTTCAACCCAACAAAAAAATAATTTTAGAATCAGGCGACTTTCAGTGAATGGTATGTTCACATTAATTATTGTTTCTGTTTTTCTAATTGAAACAATCAGTTGTTCCCCTCGAAATCAGTCGGGACAGGAAAATATTCCTGATACTTCTTTCGCTAAGCTTGCTGAATTGTTTTCGGAAGAACATGTGTGGACAGCTCCTGATACGTTGACCATTCCAAACAATGAAGAAGGTAAATTAATTAAGTACGGTCGCAGGTTAATGTTGCATACGGTTAAATACTTTGGAACGAAGGGATCGATCTCTCAAAGCAGCAATGGAATGAATTGTCAGAACTGTCATCTTGATGCAGGTACCAGACCTTATGGTAATAATCTTGGGGCTGCATCATCAACTTATCCTAAGTTCTTGCCTCGCTCGAATAGTGTAGTAAATCTTGCACAGAAAATTAATGAATGTTTTTCACGAAGCCTGAACGGAGAACCTATAGATACAACAGGTAAAGAAATGCAGGCTTATTTGGCTTATATAAAATGGTTAGGAAAAAATTTTAAGAAGGGTGATACAGGATCAGGAGGAATCAAAGCGCCTCATCTGATTGATCGTGCCGCAGATCCTGAAAAAGGCAAACCGGTATATGAACAACTTTGTTCGCGGTGTCACGGCATGGAAGGTCAAGGACAATTTGTAATCGATGTTTTAAAGGATGAAACAAAACAACAGGGAGGAAATGCCACAACTGAAGACTTGTATTATTATCCACCGTTATGGGGCAGTCATAGTTTTAACGCAGTTGCGACTTTGTATCGCTTAAGCAAGTTTGCTGGATTTGTACAGAACAACATGCCTTACCCTGTTAATTACAACAACCATGTTTTAACGGATGAGCAGGCATGGGATGTAGCAGCGTATGTAAATAGCCGTGAGCGTCCGATAAAAGATCACAGCAAAGATTACATTGTTGACATTTCGAAAAAGCCGTACGATTTTCCTTTCCCGCCTTACGCGGATAAGTATACGGAAGCTCAACACAAGTTCGGGCCATACAAAGAAATGCCTTCGGCGCAGAAAGCTCATTGATGGTGAGAACTTATCTTCCGTTCATTTTTCTTTTTCTCTTTTTATCCGGCTGCACACAGGTAAACCGGGAACCCCTGAAGAACTCATCTCATGAAGATGAAATCGTACATGCTGTAGGAAAGAAGAACATGCTTCTTCTTACTGACCGGCCACCGAATCTTGAAACTCCACTTCGTTATTTTACACAGGACTACACTCCCAATGATGTCTTTTTTGTACGCTGGCATTTGTCAGGATTGCCTGCAGCTATTGATACAAATGAATTCAGGCTCCTGGTTACAGGACATGTAAAAAATCCGTTATCACTTTCTCTGAATGATCTGAAAACAAAATTCAAATCACAATCTCTTGTTGCCTTGTGTGAATGTGCCGGCAATGCCCGTAGTTTTTTTGATCCGCAGGTGCCGGGCGGACAATGGAAAAACGGAGGTATGGGAAATGCACGATGGACAGGAGTTAGTTTGAAAGATATTCTTGACGAAGCCGGTGTAAATCCCGGAGCATTCGATGTTTCATTCAATGGAATGGATGAACCTCCTTTATCTTCTGTTCCTGACTTTGTAAAATCACTGCATGTTGACCATGCAATGGATGGTGAAGTGATGGTTGCGTACGAGATGAATGGAGAATCACTTCCTCTTCTTAATGGTTTTCCGTTGAAGCTTGTCGTGCCCGGATGGTACGCTACGTATTGGGTGGGAATGCTCAATGAAATAAAAGTATATGCTGACACCTTCAAAGGATACTGGATGCAGAAAGCGTATTTGGTTCCGAAGAATATACGGAATGGAAATGAGAAACCCGACTCGCTGGCGAAAGCAACAGAACCCATTAATAAAATTGACATACGCTCCATCTTTGTTTATCCGGAACCGGATGTAGTGATTGGAAAAGATAGAAAATGTGAACTGGAAGGTTTGGCATTTGATGCGGGTGATGGTATTGTAAAAGTTGAAATCTCAACAGACGGTAAAACCTGGCAGGTAGCGAATCTTGCTCCTGTCATTGGTAAATATGCATGGCGAAGATGGAAATATGAATGGACTCCGGGTGCTGCAGGTGTTTACCACGTGCGTGTAAAAGCTACCAATGCTATTGGAGAAACCCAACCGGAGCATCAATGGAACAGAAGCGGCTATATGCGTAATGAAATTGAAACACTTGAGTTGAAAGCTGAATAAGCATATCTGCAAATGAAATATTTTAAAAACATTCTTCTTATTTATTCATTCATCCAGTTGATTGCCTCGTGCACTGAAAATAAAACTGAAGAACCGTCAACGTCCAACCCGATTGCAAACAGCACATCAAAAGATATTCATGAAGTGGAAACTTATGTTGGACATGCCCAAGGAGAAGAAGTATTTAAGGCAAACTGCCTCACTTGTCATTCTTTGCGGTACATCCAAATGCAACCGTCATTTCAACGAAAGACATGGGAAAAAATAGTGGACAAGATGATAAAGAATTTCGGAGCTCCTATTCCTGATTCTTCCGCAAAAGTGATTGTAAACTATTTAGCAGCGGTGAAAGGAAAGTAATAGTATCTTCCTATGTTTAAACTACAAACCGATACCCGACACCTTTTTGGCTTGTGATAAATCGGTTTCCGAGTTTTTGCCTGAGTCGGGAAATGTGAACATCAATGGTTCGGTTTTTTCCCAATGTTTTTTTATTCCAGACCGTTCGAAAAATTTCTTCACGCGTGAATAATTTTTCCGGGTGACTTGCCATCAGGTAAAGCAATTCAAATTCCTTTTTTGAAAGCTCTAAAAAATCATTGCCTAAAGAAGCTGTGTATGATTCGCGGTCAATTTTAAGTGAAGTTGCATTTTCGTAATCCTGAACAATGGTGATTGTTTTATTCGGACGCTTCATTCTCACCTTTATTCGTTCAATCAATGCATTGATTTTAAAAGGAAGTAAGATGAAATCGTCAGCTCCCGAATTGAAAGATGTAATCTCCATCAATTCATCCTTTCTGTTTGACAGAATAAATATAACGCATTCTTTCAGACTGTTTATTGATTTGATTGAATTGCAAAACTCAAGGGCAGAGAGTTCGTTGTTACTCGAATCAAGAATAATTACTTCGGGCTTGAACTCAATAAGGATATCGAATGCATCAGAAACTTTCTTTACCTGTTTCGTTTTGAACCTGTGTTCAACCAGCATGGTGTTTAAATCATTCAGTCCGTTGTCTGCTATTAAAAGAAGTTTGTAAGGAACACTGTTCATTTTGTTTAAGTCCATGATGTGGTCAGTTAATTCTGTGATGTAATTCAACAGAAGTCACAAAAGTGTTGTTTCAACATCAACACACCATTAGGAATTTGTAAAGTTTAAGTTAAAACAGACACTTGGAATAGCCCATGAATAAAGCATTTCCGCAACAATGCAGCTGCACCGGCTTGTCACAACTTTAAATTAATCATTCCATGATTTTTGATTAACGGTTTCATAACCTTGGTAACATACGTTTGTGCGAAAAATTAAAGGAGTGAATTTTTTTATTTCTATTTATATGCTGACCTGAACTTATGCACGCACGAATGAAAAATATTGTATTGATACTCTGCATGGCTTTACGTGTTATTTACTCGGAAGCTCACGGATTGGAAAATATTATCGTGGAGAAATATTATATCTCTGACTCAAAGGATGCTAAAATAAAAGCCGTAAGCAAGTTGCCTGTCGGCTCCGTTACATACAGGATTTTTGTGGATATGCTTCCGGGCTACAGGTTCCAGGCTGCTTATGGAGTTCCCGGTCATGAATTAAGGATTGCCACTTCCTCTTCATTCTTTAATAATGAAGAAGCAGGTGCGGCAACCGCGAATGAAATACCAACCGGCAAATTGCAGAATAGTACAGTAATGCTTGATTCATGGTTGTCGGTGGGAGCGGGGGCGAAAAATATGTATGGAGTTCTTAAATCGGATGACACTTCAAGTGCGATTACAAACACTGATTGTATTTTGCAAAATGCAAATTCATTTGCAGGTATTCCAGTTAAGGAACGCGATGGTATGTACTACGCTTCGCCGATGTCAGTCGTTACTTTCTTTGGTATTGACAGTGCGATGATTTCTATTTTCGATAAACAAAACATCAAAGCCAATGGCCAGATTTTTTCAACGGACAACGGTTCGTGGGCTTCGTTCGGAGGAGCAATTGGTCCCGATCAAAATAACAGGGTCTTGATTGCGCAAATTACAACGAATGGAATCTTTTCTTTCAAGTTAAATATTCAAATGGGGACACCTACCGGTGGCGTGGAAAACTATGTGGCAGAAAATCCCGTGGGAAATGAAATTCAGCTTCCTTGCCTGATTTATTTTGGGGTCGCTAATCCAATTTCAAAAAAGCAGTAATGCTTCAATCTTCTTCCCGGAAGTTTTTCGAAATTGTAAAGAGACAAACAGTTCAGCATGATATTTTAAGAGAGCTCGTGTGCATATTAATTTACAATTAGTTGATAAAAAATCATCGTTAAGCTAACATAAAGATAACGGTCGCTTAAGCTACACGCCACTCTCTACTTTTACTTTTGACCGAGAAATAAAAATCACCAAACATTTATTGAATACTTACCCGTCTTAACTATCAGAATAAAAACAACAACTCACATGAACAAATATATACTCTTCCTTTGCTTATTAAGAAGCGCTTTCGCCCAGGCTCAAAATGGATTGGAATGCATCGTTGTTGAAAAATATTATGTCTCTGATGCAAATGATTCGATCGGCAATGATCTTGTTTCATTAAGTCCGGGTACTTTGCCTGCCGGATCTGTTACATACAGAGTATATGCTGATATGTTGCAGGGTTATAAATTTCAGGCAGCGTATGGTGTGGATAGTGTTCCACTAAGCGGAACTCTCAGTCCCGGAGATCATGAACTTCGCATTGAGACCACTACATTATTTTTTAACAATGAAGACAGGGGCGCTACTACACCCAATGCTATCAACAATAATTATATGAGTCATAATTCTGTGATGCTTGATTCATGGCTTTCAGTGGGAGCTGCCAGTTCAACGAAATATGGTATTATGAAAAGTGAAGATGACGCTGTTTCAACTGTAATCAACATCGATGGTTTGCTGCAAAACAATGATGTCACGGCTGGCATACCTTTAACAACGAAGGATGGATTGATTTCAGGAACTCCTGCTCCTGAACAAGTGACACTGGTTGGATTTGCGTCTGAGTTGGATAGTGCTTTCGGTGCAGAAACAGTAGCCAATCTACTTTCGACATTTAATGCATCCTGGGCTTCGCTCAATGGTTCAAAAGGCGTTGATACCGTTGTCAACAAAGTGTTGATCGGACAATTCACAACCAAAGGAACTTTCAAATTCAAATTAAATGTTCAGATCGGAACACCAACAGGTGAAGTCCAAAATTATGTTGCAGAGAATCCTGTCAACAATGAAATCATGCTTCCTTGTTTGACTTTTAATTCTGATTCAATGCCGGTTGGAATATCGCATCCAAATTCCTCAGTACAGACATTTTCTGTTTATCCTAATCCTGCGAAAGATGTTCTGACAATAGAATTCAACTCTCTCAATGAAAAAAAATCAACGGTCGGGTATGTGATTTATGATTTGGACGGGAAAATAATTTTGCAAAACAATCCGCGTTGTATTTCCGGTAAATTTAAAGAGAGCATCGACATTTCATCTCTTACGAGTGGTGTCTACGTTGTAGAGTTGTCTTCTGATGGAATTACTTCTCACAAAAAAATTATTAAATATTAATTCGAAGCGCTGACTTTTTTCCTCCATTTTTTATATACAGGCAAGCTGACCAATGAAAAAAACCTTTCTGCTATTCATTACGTGTATTATTAGTTACGCTTCTTTTAGCCAGGGAACAATCCGTGGAAAAATAACGGATGAAAACGGGGAGACGTTGATCGGTGTAACGATTGTTTTAAAATTAAACCGTTCAGTTGGAACTATTACAGATCTGGATGGTAATTATTCACTGCAAATTCCTGACTCAACATCACAGACTTTGCTCGTTTCATTTATCAGTTACAAAACAATTGAAGAAACAGTAAGCCTTCATAAAAACGAAGTGACCGTTAAAAACTTTCTTCTCAAAACGGATGCGAAGGAGATGAAGGAAGTCCAGGTTTCTGCCAAGTCGGTAAAGGCCAAAGAGTATTATACTGAAACCATCAAAAAAAATTCAGCTACCACACTTGACTATATTTCGTCGGAAACCATAAAAAAGACAGGTGATGTAAATGTTACAGCTGCTGTGGCGCGTGTATCAGGAGTTTCAACAAACGGAAGTTTTATCACTGTACGAGGAATCGGTGACCGGTATGTGAAAACCTCTATAAACGGATCACGCATTCCAACACTTGATCCGTTTACCAATAATATTAAGCTCGATTTATTTCCTGCAAGCCTGGTTGACAATGTCATCATCACCAAAACTGCAAGTCCTGATTTGCCCGGTGATTTTGCAGGCGCGTACATTTCGATTGAAACAAAAGATTATCCTGAAGAGCTTTCAGTGAATGTAGAATCATCTGTAGGATATAATAATCAAAGCACATTTAAAGATGTTGTGTCCACGCAACGGAGTTCAACGGACTGGCTCGGCTATGACAACACTTTCCGTGATCATAATCATCAAACATTTGTACAAGCTGTGGACGAGCCGTCCCGTTACCAGCAGTTTGTGGGTTTAGGATTGGGACCGTATTACAATTCTTTGGGAGTGACCAGCGATAACTGGAGGTACGCAAGTGATACCTATTATCGTCTCGGATTGGTTCAGTTGGGATTGCTGTCACCGGCACTTATTAATGATGCAACAGCTTTCCACAATGCAGATTTGCAGTTTGTCACCGGAACCTATGCGTCAGATGCGTTTCAGGTAATCAATGCGAAAGCCAGTGAATCCGGAAAATCATTTCCGAATAACTGGAATACAACAACACGAACAACGCCGCTTGATTTCAGCCAGAGTTTCAGCATTGGCAACCAGGTAAAATTATTCGGTAAACCGCTCGGTTTTCTTTTTGGTTATCGTTACGGAAGCTCAGTGAAATATGATCCGAATTCAATTTCCAACAGGTTAAAATCTGATGGCTCGTTTGAATCATCATTGATCGGGCCGCATAGTGAAGAAACAAATGGCTGGAGCGCTTTGATGAATGTTGCATATAAAGTTAACCCGAATAACAGTGTATCATTTTTATTCATGCCCAATTTAACAGGAGTAAATAAAGCCGACGATCTTCTTGACAGCAGGGACTCGTCAAAATTTGTGTCCAATAAAAAGCAATATTATGAACAGCGCAGACAATTGGTCTATCAACTTAAATCAGAACACTATTTACCGGGAACCAAAATAAAAGCAGAGTTAAATGCTTCTTACACCAATGGAAAAAGCAGTGTCCCGGATTTTAAAAACCTGAAATATGTTCATGATGTCATTAACAATACTTACCAGATTGGAGGAGATTTTGGTGACATAAGCAGGTACTACAGGTATCTCTCGGATAATCTTTTTGATTCTCATGCATCGGTTGAGTTCCCATTGAGCGACAAGCCGGGGTTGACAAGGAAACTAAAATTCGGAGGAGCATATCAACGGAGTGATAGAACATATGATCAGTATCAATACGAAGTGAAATTTGGGGATCATTCAGATATGATTTTTCAAAACAATGATGTTGATGCATTTTTTGATCTAAGTAATTTCGGAATCAGGAGCGGAACTGTAAGTGGAACACCGTACAGCACCATGAACGCTTATTATGTTGAAAACGGTACTGCTGCCAATCACAGTTTTGGAAAAAGTGAGATCGGAGCAGGGTTCGCAATGGTTGATTATTCCATTACTCAGCGCTTGCGGTTTTCAGGCGGAGTTCGTGTAGAACAATCAGATTTATTTACGGATGTAGTCAAATTCGATTCGTTAGGTTATGGCATCAATGATTCCCGTAGGGTGTACAGTGATGATCTCCCGTTGCTCAATCCCGGGAAATTAAATGAGACCAATTATCTGCCTAGTGCGAATGTTATTTACAAATTGAAAAATGATGACGCTGCTCCGATTAACCTGAGAGTGAATTATAGCAAGACCATTGCCCGCCCGAGTCTCCGGGAACTTTCTGAGGTTGCAACCCTTGATTATGAATTCAAAGAATTCGTTGTTGGAAACGCCGACCTTAAAACAGTGCATATTGACAATTATGATTTGCGATTGGAATCTTATTTTAAAAATGGAGACAATGTTTCCGTCAGTTTATTTTACAAGAACTTCAAAAATCATATTGAGTTAGTGAGAGCCGGTACATTAACATGGCAGAATGTTGACAAATCGTATGCAGCAGGTATTGAATTGGAGGGCAAGAAAAATATAACCAGGCATTTTGAATTCCGCGCCAATGTTGCCTTCATTAATTCCGAGACCAAATTTGTGAGAAACAGGGTAGATCTTTCCAATGGCATTAAAGTGTATATACCACTTGATACTTTAACACGCACGATGTTCGGGCAGGCGCCTTATGTTGTAAACGGTATCCTTACATATAATTCTGACAGTCTCGGGCTTTCAGTTACACTTAGCTATAATGTGCAGGGAAAACGATTGGTAATTACATCAGGTAATCCGGCCATTGCCGATGTATACGAGGTTCCAAGGGATCTGCTCGATATGAAAGTGATTAAAAAACTTGGAAAGCATTTCGGCGCAAGTGTTACGATTCGAGATATTTTAAGTACGGCAACATCACGTCCTTATAAAGACAGTGAATTAATTTATGATAAAGTCACCTATGGAACTACGTATGTTTTCGGGGTTTCATATAAGTTTTAACCTCATGAGCATGAAAAATGGTTTACTGATTTCTTTCCTGGTCGCTTTACTCTGTCCATTCTTTTTGAAAGCGCAAGTCCGAAATGTGATCGTGGAAACCTATTACATATCGGATGCAAACGATGCAACGGATACAATTGACGGATGTGGGAGAGCTCTTCCAATCAATTCCACAACCTACAGAGTGTATGTTCAACTGGAACACGGTTACAAACTCAAGAAGGTGTATGGCGATGCAAATCATTCCCTGAAAATATTGAGTACCGATACGCTCTTTAATAACATCAACAGGCCGAATGCATATTTCGGTTACCTCATTAATAAAGTATGGTTTCCTGATAATCCTACGCTTGCACTTGATAGTTGGTTGACATTAGGACGTGGTGCAAAAAATTACACGGGAGTTTTAAAAGCAGAAGATGGCGATGGTTCTTTCATTGGAGGAACGAACAACTATGGAGGTACGAACGGGATTGCGGGAGGATTGCTTGTTAATAATAACGCTGATGCCGGAATGCCACTCACGATGAATGATGGACTTAGTCCCGATGCGGCAGTGCTTGATCAATGGAGTGATAACGGGATCAAGGATGCAGCCAATGTGGACACGACAATTTTTGGTTCGCTAAAATCAGGAACACAATTTATCAGTAACACTGCTTTCCTTCAGCAGAACATTGGTGTAGCCGGCGATCTGCTAAATAACAATGTATTGGTTGCTCAACTTACTTCGAAAGGAAATATTTCTTTTGAGCTGAATGTTGTTGTCATTGATACCAATGGAAATGAAATTAAATTTGTCGCTGACGGAAATATACTTTTACCGGATGAGAGAATATGTCCTTTCCTGAAATATCCCCGTGTGTGTGGCTGTACAGATCCCAATTATTTGGAGTATAGCCCAGGCTTTGCCTGTGAAAATTTTGATTCTTGCCGGACAAGAATTGTATATGGTTGTATGGACGCGATGGCTTGCAACTACGATCTCAATGCTAATTTTAATATTCCGGAGTTGTGCTGTTATCCCGGACTCTGCGGTGACCGCGACATTGCGTTGGTTTGCCCTCAATTATCAAACGAGGTTTTCAGGCTTTATCCTAATCCTGCACAAAGCGAAATCGGGTTGGAAATTCCGTCAGATAAAAACAATGAAACCAGGTATGAAATATACAATGCGTTTGGAAGGAAGGTTTCAGAGAAAAAATTGAACGTGGGCTCCGGTAATTTTATCATTGATATATCTGAATTGCATTCGGGTCTGTATATGTTCATTTTGCACAACGGTAATACATCTGAGAGTAAAACATTTTTAAAGAATTAATATGAAAGTATATAATTTAAATTTTTTGAAGAGAGACTTAAAAATTTTTCTTTTTGTCTTCATGATTATCTCTGGTTGTAAAAAAGAAAATGAAGAAACAGTACCTGTGCAAGAAACAAGCACAATGACAGACATCGATGGCAATGTATATAAGACGATAAAGATCGGTGATCAATGGTGGATGGCTGAAAACCTGAAAGTAACAAAATACCGTAACGGGCATTTTATTCTCGCTATAACAAATGATGTAGAATGGGAAAACAGCGCAACAGGAACTTATTGTGATTATGAAAATAACAATGACAATCATAAGACGTACGGATTCCTATATAACTGGTTTGTAATTTCAGACACAGGAAATATTGCTCCACTGGGTTGGCACATTCCATCCGATGAAGAATGGAAAGAACTGGAGCTGAAATTAGGTATGAGTGAAACAGAAGTAAACAAATCAGGATGGAGAGGCACCAATGAAGGAGAAAAATTAAAAAAGGAATCTCCGGAAGGGTGGACAACCTATGAAAATGTTTGGGCTACCAACGAAAGTGGCTTTACCGCCCTTGGAGGAAGTTGTCGATTGTTTAACGGAGTTGCAGGACAACCGGGCTTAAAGCAAACCGGTTTTTGGTGGACGCGTTCTGAATCTGATAGTGTTGCATTCTACCGATACCTGGATTATAAAAATGCAAATGTCTTCAGAGGAGTCATTTCGAAGAACTATGGTTTTAGTATTCGATGTGTGAAAGATTAAACCTTTTATTTTAATATAGATTTCCATTTCTTCCTGTTTATTTATTTTTTAATCAAGACTAACCGAGCACCTGTTTTGTTTCGGCGCAGAAACAATTTTTTGTTTCAAAATTCCTGTAAAGAATAGTTTACTAAAACTTATTATTCCGGTAACCTAAAGGATAACTATAAATAATGTTTTCATAAGTTTAAGTTTATCATGTTTCAATTTATGTAAGAGACATTTGTGCCGTTCATCAATAGTGATGGGCTTAACAAAAAAATTGAAAACATGAAAAGGAAAAAAACTATTTCAAAATTATTTGCAAGTGCTGTATTTGCATTGGCATCCGTTACCACAAGCTTTGGCCAGACCAATCTCGGCGCGTCTTGCGGATGTCCGACTCCGGTATCATCCAGGCCTACAGTTCTTGTATCCACGCTCGCCACAAATGGAGGACCGGGTGATGGTGAACTCCTGGCAACGAATACCATTTTCGATTGCGCTCATACGTGGGTACTCGACAAAAAAATTTACGTACCGAATGGTAAAACATTAACCATTCAACCGGGAACGGTGATCAAAGGAAATGCAGGTACCGCTGCAAATGCGACTGCTCTTACTGTTGAAGTGGGAGGTAAAATTTTTGCAGCCGGAACTGCTGATTGCCAAATCGTTTTTACAGCAACCGCTGACAACTTGGATGGAACGTTTCCGATTGCAAGCAATGGTCAGTGGGGTGGAGTTTGCATCGCAGGAAAAGCAACGAACAACCTGACGCTGGCAGCGAACGGACCTTTCCAGGCTGGTGTTGGTGATGGAAGGTTATGTGTTGCAGATGGAATCGGAACATTCGAAGGATTTGCATCGACCAATAGCAAAGACCAATTCGGTGTGACTCCCGCACAATTTGATGACAATGATAACTCAGGAATTCTGAAGTATGTATCCATTCGTCATGCAGGTGCGATTTTACAAGTAGGAGGTGAACTTAACGGGTTGTCTTTAGGATCTGTTGGTCGCGGTACAACGATTGAGCATATAGAGGTTGTTTCAAGCGCTGATGATGGAATTGAAGTATGGGGCGGAACCGTGGATATAAAATATGCGACATTCCTTTTTGGTAACGATGACAATTTAGATTGGGATGATGGTTGGAAAGGAAGAGCTCAATTTATTTTTGTTCTGAAGACTGACAACACTGCAAGTGTAGATGCAGACAATGGATTCGAATGTGATGCTGATGACCAAAAGTCCAATCTCCTTCCGCGTTCTCATCCTGTCATTTACAATGCAACCCTGATTGGTAACAGTAAAACTGTTCTGACGAGTGACAATAGTTCCATTGCAGCTATCAATGCAAAAGAATTGACAGAAGGCGAAGTGTATAACTCTGTTTTTGCAAACTGGAAAAACGGATACAACATGGTGAAATCTTTAGGCACAAGAACAGGAAGCAGCGAAGCATACCATAATTGGGCAAACACAGGAGGCAACGGAAGCAACAGTTTAAAAGTGAAGTGTAATACCTTCATCGGTGTTACAAATCCATTGACAGTTGGTAGCAATCCTGGAAATGTGATTTCATCTGACTCCGTTCAGTTTTACACGACGGATAACAATGTTGCTGTTGCATCAGTTCCAGGCTTTGATTATGTTTTCACTGTAAACAATACGACCAATGCAATTTCACACAGAGTGGATGCAGTTCCAAATCCTGCTTTGTCAACTGCAGGTTGCCCGGTTCCTCCTTCTGATGGATTCTATTCAGCTGCTCCATACAGAGGTGCGTTTGCAAGCGCAGGTCAAAACTGGTTATCGGGTTGGACGTATTCAACATTATTAAATACTGTAACAGGAACTCAGCCATGTCCGACAGATCTTAATGGTGACGGCATCACTAACAACGTTGACTTTTTGCAACTGTTAGGACAGTTTAATCAATCATGTCAATAAACTATTGACATGGAAAATAAAAATCAACTTATGAAAAAGATAATAGTAGGCTTATGCCTGTTGATGATACACACGTTCGCGCATGCAACAAATGGATTGGAAAATATCATTGTGGAAAAATACTATGTGTCGAATGCTGCTGATGCGGCGGGAAGTTCAGGTGTCCTTCCAGTGGGCTCAGTTACATACAGAATATTTGCTGACATGCTTCCGGGCTATAACTTCCAGGCATTGTACGGTGTTCCGGGACATACTTTAATTGTACAGACCAGCACTTCATTTTTTAACAATGAAGATTATGGAAGTACGACTCCAACTATCAGTACAACGAACATTCGCAAGAACTCAGCGTTACTTGATTCCTATTTCTCAGTAGGCGGTGCTGCGAATGGCAGAGTAGGAGTTCTGAAAACGGAAGACTCAAATGGTTCACCCGGAAATGCACAGGGAATTCTACAGAACAATGATCCTTCAACAGGAGGTCCGATTAACATTGGTACGACAACCAGTCTTTCAGCGTTTGATGGAATGATTGCAGGAACTCCTGTAGATGTTACATATGTTGGAATTGCCAATAGTGAGTTGAGCGCATTCGATGCGATCAGCCAGGCAGGCAAATCTTTTACAACATCCAACGGATCCATTGCTGCGTTAGGTGGTGCTGTCGGATCCACGGCTTCCAATCGTGTATTGATTGGTCAGTTTACGACGGATGGAGTTTTCTCTTTTGAATTTAATATTCAAATCGGAACACCAACAGGAGGAGTTCAGAATTATGTAGCGCGTAATCCCGTTGGAAATGAGATTCAACTACCAAGTCTCAATTATAATTACAAACTCGATATGAAATTATTTATCCAGGGTTTCTACCGGGGCAATGGAGTGATGGCGGCAGTAGTTGATCCGGTTAATCGTCCGAATGTATGTGACAGTGTTACTGTCGAATTGCATAATTCAACACCGCCTTATGCGATTGCCGAAAGTAAAACAGGAACAATCAGCACAACAGGAAACGGAGGTTTCTTCTTTACATCGTTAACACGAGGCAATTCATATTACATTGCAGTAAGACACCGTAATTCGATGGAGACGTGGAGTAAGAATCCGGTGGTTTTCGATGCTGCATCTGTCAATTTCGATCTAACTAAACCCTAATACTTCCTTTTAATTTTTCTTTCCTGTTTTAATAAGCCTGCTTCTGTTATTGAAGCAGGCTTTTTTTCTGAAGGAAGTACCAGGATGGAAATTGACGGTGTTGTTTAAACGTTTACTTTTTTTCTTACAAGAAAAATAATTTTTTACACTTAGTAACTGTTTAAATTTTATTCAATAATAATCTTAAGGAAGCCAAATAAATCATGGCTTGACTGGATTCCAATAAGTACTCAAAATCTCTACTT
>JAYVUK010000083.1:0-2001 GCA_043787975.1 Bacteroidota bacterium | reverse complement strand
CTTAGTCAGTACATGTTTAACCACCTCGTAGTGAATCCTGGTTATGCCGGATACAAAGACTACATGATGGCGACGGCGTTGTACCGTAAGCAATGGGTTGGCTGGACAGGTGCTCCGGAATCGCAACTGGTTACGCTGCACGGACCATTGAGAAATAAAAATCTCGGTTTTGGTATCTCGTTGCTGAACGATCACATCGGAGTTACCAACCGTACCGATATTTATGGCGATCTCGCTTATCATTTAAAAGTGAGCAGCAAGCTCAAACTCGGATTCGGCATACAAGGTGGATTCGCCTATTACTCCTATAAAAATTCAGACCTCCTCTATTGGGAATCAACAGACAAAGTTTTTGAAGAAGCTACGCAAACCAATTTCCTACCGAACATTGGTGCAGGTGCATTTCTTTATTCAGAAAAATGTTACCTCGGGCTTTCTGTACCACACATGATTGATTACAATTCGAACAAGGCACTGAGCATTACCGATCTCAATGTCGTTCCTCACCAGACGAGGCATTATTTTTTATCGGGTGGAGTTGCGTTTACGGCAAATCCGGATGTGGTGGTGAAGCCATCAGTCCTGGTCAAATATGTACCGAATGCTCCGGTGGAAGCGGATTTCAACATGAATGTACTCTTTATGAAAACATTCTGGGTAGGCGTTTCTTACCGGACTGATGATGCTGCAGTCGCCATTCTTGAATTGCAACTGTCGCGCAAACTGAGGGTCGGTTACTCGTATGATTTTACAATCACAGACATCAAAAATTATTCAGCAGGTTCTCATGAAATCATGATCGGTTATGATTTCGGATACGACCTGATGAAAATGAAAACGCCAAGATATTTTTAAAAAAAAAATCCGAACGATTAAAAAAAAATTACCCAATCCCAAAACAGTAACTCCTGATCATGAAACAATACTACAAACTCGTAATCATTCAGTCAGCCATCATTTTTGTGTTAAGCGGCTGTGCTTCCTATCACCTGAAGGAAGGAAACAGGTTGTACAATGGATTCGCTTACACCGAAGCGATTGAACAGTACCAAAAAGCGTTAAGCAAAAAAGATTTTACGGAAGCCCGGATCAAACTTGCTGATAGCTACCGGTTGACAAATAACGTTGGCAAAGCGGAGGAAGCTTACAGTCAGGTGGTGAAGCTGAAAGAGTGTAAGCCCGAACATAAACTGGCTTACGCGCAAATCCTGATGAGGAACGGAAAATACAGCGACGCGAAAACATGGTTTGATAATTACATGTCTGAAAAACCTAATGATCAAAGCGCAAGAAAACTTCGGGAGAGCTGTGATGGAATCACGGAATTGAAAAAAGATTCGGCTTTATATAACGTCACTTCATCGGGGTTATCAGAAGGACAAACTAATTTTTCTCCACAGTATTACAATGACGGAATCATGTTCGTGAGCGACCGACCGAGCGGAAAAAAGATTCACGAAGATACCTACGGATGGACTGGTCGTCCATACCTCGATTTGTTTTTTGCGAAACGGGATAAAGACGGGAACCTGCAAAATCCAAAAGCGGTTCAAGGTGTTATAAATGGTGTTTATCACGATGGGCCTTGCACATTCAGCGGTGATTCAGTCATGTATTTTACGAGGAATAATTACCTCAAGAAAAATGCAAAGAAGGG
This sequence comes from Bacteroidota bacterium, assembly GCA_043787975.1. GTDB lineage: Bacteria > Bacteroidota > Bacteroidia > AKYH767-A > 2013-40CM-41-45 > JAPLDA01. Next base: position 344 of record JAYVUK010000083.1, on the reverse strand, counting down.
TGATGAAGACATTGTCAATCTGAAAATATACAAAGCCGTTCGCAAAGATAGTTTGTGGGAAGACATCGATAACTTTCCATACAATTCCGATAACTACAGCAGCGGTCATCCCGCACTTAGTAAAGATGGAAACACGATGTATTTCATCAGCGACATGCCAGGAGGACTTGGAAAAACTGACATTTATATTGTGAAGAAAGAAAACGGTACATGGAGTAAACCTCAGAACATGGGACCTTCAGTAAATACACCGTACAATGAAATGTTTCCTACTATCTATCACGATTCCATCCTTTATTTTTCAAGTGAAGGACATCACAACATGGGCGGGCTCGATATTTTTT
>JAYVUK010000082.1:0-4102 GCA_043787975.1 Bacteroidota bacterium | reverse complement strand
TATTTCTTTTAGGTATTCATTCATGTTTGTACTGCTCCTTAACGGTATCAGTTTGTTGCGTCCAAAACATTCAGGATGGCTTCGATACTTCTCAATGATTGCTTTGACTGGTGGAAGGATGGGAACGTTGGACGCAACACCAGTTTTACTACGTGTAGTATAAATCCATTGCTGTCCGTCAATATGACGCTTAATATGTTCGTGGGTTAACTTGCGAGCATCAACGGGTGCGTATCCAGTGAAACTACTGAACAGGAAAATGTCACGGGCAACATTCAACCGTTCCATTTTGAATTGCTTCGTTACAATCCGTTGGAGTTGTTCCTCAGTAAGGAAATCGGCTTCAATATCTTCAAACTCATATTCAAATTCCTGAAATGGGTTTTTGTCCAGCCACTTCTTTTTTCTTGCTGTATTAATCATGGATACTAAAAACTGGCAGTACTTCATAGCGGTATTATTGCCACAATCTGCCTTCTTGCGGAGGTAAACTTCAAATGCTTCGATGAATTCTAAATCCAGTTTGTTTAAACTGTAGTCGGCAGCATTGTATGTGTCCTTGATGAATTCCTTCAAATGTGATTGTACAGTCAGATGCTTTTTGAAACTTTCTGGTGAGCGTTTCTCCAGCGTAACTTTTTCCCAGAACTTGTCATTATGTGCTTGGAACAGTTCTGAGAATGTATGGTTAACTGCTGTATGAATTTCTGGGTGGAGGTATTGACTTTTTATATGTTCTGCTTCCGATGGTTTACCGTCAGAAACTAATTGCTCATACACCGCAATCAGGTTCTTCCGAACCTTCTCCAGTTCAATTTTTAACATCAGTTCGTCTTCCTTTCGGGATAACTTTAATTGTTTTGTATCAGTCCATCTATGGGGTAAGATGTATTTGCCTGTGGCGAATGAAACCTTATCCATAAATGATGTAATACGAGCATAAATCGGTGCTGTACCGTCAGTTTTTTCTTTATCGGCTTTAAGGTAAAATGTGATGCAGATTTTCTTTGTCATTTTCTATGAATTAATTGTAAGACATTAAATAGTTCTACAAACGTCCATTAACACTGAGGTAAGTACGGGTAAGCGGAGGTAATCTTGAGGTGATTCCTGCGTCATTAAGAGAGTAGGATGCCAGAAAAAGTGCACCTATAACCGTGTAAAAGTCCATAGGTGCACACATAGGGTAACACCGTATTGAAAAGGACAGTAAGTTTTGACAGGTGGATTAAAAGCAAAATCCCATAAAACTCAATGTTTTATGGGATTGATACAAAAAGCTGAATACTGATATTCTACTTTGCGGAGGGTTAGGGATTCGAACCCCAGGAGGCTGTAACACCTCAACAGTTTTCAAGACTGCCGCAATCGACCGCTCTGCCAACCCTCCGCTGCAAAAGTAAATTTTTTTTATTAGCATCTCTTTTTGTTTTTAAATTTTCTTTGTCTTAATTTGAAGCAAATAACATTTTCCGCATGCAACATTCTCCAACTCATAAAATCTTTAACATCATTGTCATCGTTGCTGCGTTAGGATACTTCGTTGATATCTATGATCTCATTCTGTTCAGTATCGTCCGCGTAAAGAGTTTAGAATCACTGGGAATAACCGGCGCCATGAACAAGACTATTGGTCTTTACTTATTAAATACGCAGATGATCGGAATGCTTTTGGGCGGAATTATCTGGGGCGTACTTGGTGATAAGAAAGGAAGGTTGTACGTCTTATTCGGAACCATCCTTCTTTATTCCCTTGCCAACATTGCAAACGGAATGATTCAGAATCTCACGCAATATTATATTCTGCGATTTATAGCTGGAGTCGGACTTGCCGGAGAACTTGGAATCGGGATCACCTTGGTTTCTGAAGTGATGTCAAAGGAATCCCGTGGATATGGAACTACAGTTGTGGCTGGAGTCGGAATTATAGGCGCGATAGCCGGTTTTTTTGTTTCTGAATTGTTTGACTGGCGTGTTGCTTATTATGTAGGCGGTGGTCTGGGTTTGTTGTTACTCATTCTTCGGATTTCTGTTTATGAATCAGGCATGTTTTCAAAAATGAAAGTATCCGAAGTACGAAAAGGAAGTTTTATTTCTCTCCTGACAAACAAGGAACGGTTCGGAAAATTTATCCGTTGCATTTTGGTTGGAGTTCCGGTATGGTACGTAATCGGAGTATTGGTTTCATTTTCAGATAAAATAGGAGGGGAGAACGGATTGAATATCATCGGCAAGATTGAAGTACCGAAAGCGGTTATGTATCATTACATCGGAGCTTCCTTGGGAGCTTTTCTTACTGGATTCATCAGCCAGTGGTTGAAGTCCAGGCGAAAAGCTTTGTTCATTGCATTAGCAGGATTGATCCTTTCTCTTGCCTGGTGCTATTCATCAAAAGGGATTAGTGTAAATCATTTTTATTGTATTCTATTCGTTGTAGGGATTCCAAATGGTTTTTGGTCAGTGTTTGTAACCGTAGCAAGTGAACAATTCGGAACCAATTTGCGAGCTACTGTAACCACAACAGTCCCTAACTTTGTCAGAGGAACCACAGTACTCGTAACAAGTGCATTTAGTTTTTTCAGTGGTTCAATCGGAGTGATCGGCTCAGCAGTTGCTTTGGGTTCATTGACTATTTTCCTCGCGTTAATTTCTGTGTACACATTGAAGGAGACCTATCACAAAGAATTGGATTATTATGAAAATATTTAATAGTTACGAAATACGAATTGTTAAGAATGTACGAATTAGGAATTGCCGCATTCGTATTTCGTCTTCTTTCGTATTTCGCAGATACTAATTCTTATACATGAATGAACACCAATAAAAAAACTGTTGTCATTGGAGCTTCTTTAAAAGCCGAACGGACTTCGCACGAAGCAATCTTGAAATTGAAAAGGAAAGGCCATGAGGTAATTGCAATTGGTTTGCGCGAAGGAGATATTGAAGGGGTAAAAATTCTAAAAGGAAAACCGGAAATAAAAGATGTCGACACCGTTTCTCTTTATCTCAATGCTCAACGGCAAAAGGAAATGGAAGAGTACATTTTAAGTCTGAACCCGAAACGAATTATTTTTAACCCCGGTGCTGAAAATACTACATTCATGGAGTACGCAATGAATAATGGAATTGAAGCCATTGAAGCGTGCACGATGACGATGCTTGCAATTGGAATCTATTGAATCGCTTATTCATTCATGATCTGTAGAAAAAATGAAAAATAAAAAGACAGTTAAAGAAAAGATTGAAGAAGCGATTGAGAATAACGTAAGTATTATCGCAGTCGTTGCTGTACTTTTTTCGGTTGGAATTTTTTTATTCGTAACATGGTTTCTCTATAAAGATATTTCCATAAAGGAAATTATTAATAAAATCGAGAAAGATCCTTTTGGTGACACCTTTAATGGAATCGCCGGCCCTTTTTTAATGCTGGGAATGGCAATACTTACTTTCCTTGCTTTTTATGCTCAGATAATTTTCAACAAGAAACAGTTGGAGTTCAATAAAGTGGTAATGGATTTCAATGAGAGGCAAGAATTAGCGTCAGGTTTTTTTGATTTTTATAATCTGCATCTTAAAATTCTGGACACATTTACTTTTGAAAGTACGGATATAGAACATCCTTTTTCTTATAACGGTAAACATTATTTTAAAGGTATCTACAAGCAGTTGATTAAGTATTTTAAAGAATTTAATAAACAAGGAGAATCAAAAGACAAAAGCGCACTTGACGCATACAAGAAATTATTCAATGACGAATTGAATTACCATGGACCCTACTACAGTTCATTGTTTCATCTTTTCAGATTTATTGAAAAAGAAGCTGATTTACAGGAGTCGAAAAAACAATATTTTGATTTCCTTTCTTCTTCACTTTCTCAATACGAACTTGTTTTCATCTACTATAATTTCCAGACTGACTATTCAAAGAACTTAATGGAGATATTGAAAAGAAATCAATACGATATTTTTGAACACTTTGATAAATCGTTTTTATTAAAGGAAGTTTAAGAAACTGTTTAAAATTCAGTTGAAAAAAATGTTATAAAGCGCCACCGGGCAAATTGCGAGCAACGTATTTAGGTATACCAAAACTTAAATATTA
>JAYVUK010000081.1:0-16847 GCA_043787975.1 Bacteroidota bacterium | reverse complement strand
TGGTTTGCCATACTATTTGTTTTAGGAACACAAGGTTCCTCACAAATTTTATGGGCTGAATCTTACCCGATCAACAATGTAAAAATGGTGGTCAGTTTGGAGCGAAAACCAGTGGTCAATTTATCCCGAAATCAGGTGGTCAACTTGAGCGAAATTTCCAAACATATAAACCTACAATAGCAAAAACCAATGTAGGCAAGTTCAATTTTTTCCCCGCCACCACAATCACCTCTGCTCCCCTTACCGTTTTCAATTTAATATAATCGCACACTTCCGTTGTAGACCCCCCTTAAAATCAGACGGAATTTTATTTATTCATTTTTTCCGTCACATTTTTTTTGATGTCATCCAACACAGGCAGCAATGCCGGAGATAATTTCAGTATCGGATAATAAAGATGTGATTCAGCTTTTTTATCAGCCGCGATGTAATTGTGTTTTGCGTCGAGCTGATTAAAAAAATAAAGCACGATGCTGATGATAAAAGCATATTTCAACAAACCGAAAAGAGCACCGAGAATTTTATTGAAAATTCCAAGCGCAACCATGTTGATCAGTCCTGTAAAAAGTTTTGCCAGAAAAAATATTCCGACAGCAACCAGCGCAAATAGGAGGAACGAAGAAACATACGAAACGGTATGCGGATTCATCTTCCCGATTTTTAGAAGATACGGTTGTAACAAATAAGCAAAATGAAATGCAGCATACGAGCCCAGAAAAAAACATCCGAGGATGGCAACTTCAAAAACGAATCCTTTCAGGAAACCACGCACAAGTCCGGTGATCAGAAGGATTGCAAGAACGAGATCAATATAATTCATTGCGTTTTATTTTATGTCCCGACACTGCTTACTGCCACTGCCGATTGCTACGTTACAAAATTCCTCTTTCTTTTTTTATCTGCTCATACGCTTCGTTGATCTTCCTGAATTTTTCCTGTGCGTCTTTTTGGTATTCTGAGCCGAGGTGATGAACTTTATCCGGATGATATTTCATCGCCATTCTGCGGTATGCTTTTTTAATTTCTTCAATGGTGGCTGATTTTTCTATTTCAAGAATCTTGTACGATGAATCGGTTTCGCGCACAAACATATTTTGAAGACTGATGTAATCGCGGTCCGTGATTCCGATTCGCCATCCAATCTCTTTGATCACATTCATTTCATCGGTGTTCACATGACCATCGGCTGCGGCAACACCAAAAAGTAAATGCAATAATTGCAGGCGGGAAGAAGAATCAATGTTGTGTTTTATTTGTTCGCAAACCTCCGCCAGCGGAATCGGTTGTTTAAGAATTTCACGAAGCAACAACATGCGTTGATTGGCATGATCGGTTCCGAATTGCTGTGTAAAAAATTGCCGGATGAAATCCAGTTCTGTTTTCAGCAACCGGTTGTCAGCTTTCATAACCGCTGCACACAACACAAGCAATGCAGCACTGAAATCGTTTGGCACCACTTCTTTGCCGGGCTTGTACGTTTTCAAAGCGTCTTCTGAAACAGCGCCCAATGCAAATCCGATGATGCCTCCGATCGGTCCGCCCATGGCCCAGCCCAGCGCCCCGGCAATCCATTTATTCCATTGCGACATGTTGTGGTTAATTTTTTAGCGGGACAGAAAACGGTTCAACAAAATTATATCCTCGTTGCACCATCAAATCTTTGAGCAAGCCGATGGAAAGAATGTCAAGGGTATTCATTCTCTTTTCAAAAGCAAATCCCCTTTCTTTATCCTTCAATTCTTTTTCTTCAAGCATCTGATTTATTTTTTTGATGATGACCTTGCGTTGGTACTTATTGAAGATGACAAATGCGCGAATGTCTTCTGCCGACATGTTCTTCATGGTATCGGGCATACTCATTTTGTCTTGCTTCAAAACAAGCAACGGATCTTTCGCATGCAAATCAACAAGATCCCATGCGTCATTTTTTTGTTGAAACAAAGTTGATATTTTGTACTGAACCCGGTACCGAAAACCTTCTGTATTGTGAGCGTACATGTAATCATCTTCCATGCTCATCGCACGCCATTTCATCCTTCCGGATTTTCCGTAATGTAAATACGTATCATTTAATTTGCGGTTGAGTGAACGGAATTTATCGAGATCGAAACCATGAAAATTCTCGTAGTAAACATTTTTAAGTTGAAGGGTATTAAATTTTCCGCCCCCGATTTCTGCAATTCGCTCCCAGCCGCGCTTTTCATACACATCCTCATCTTCCAAACAATAAAATGAGTTGACGATAACACCTTTTTTGGCAAGCTCTTCCGAAGCATCCTCACAATTTATTTCACCCGTCCGTGTCGTTCCGTTGCCGACAAGAAAAACAACTTTCAATGCACCTTTCTCGGTCGACCATGAAATTTTTTTTGAACAAACGCTTAACGCAGCACCAACCAATTGCTCCCCGTTCTCAACATTCGATTTCATTTGTAATAAGCGATGGCTGAATGATTCATAATCATTCGTGAGGTCTTGTAAAACTTTTACATAACTGTTTTCCTTCTGATAACTCGGCCTGGCAAAAGCAATCAACCCGATTCGGAAATCCACATTCGGTGAACTTTGTGAAAACAGGTGTACATAATCCCACAAGTGATCGCGGAAGCGATCCAGGATTCCATTTGTACTTGCGCTGAAATCAACACAAAAAACAACATCAACAGATTTGGGTAATGCTTGTGAAAACGTATCAGAAGAAAAAAATAAATTCAAAACGATGATTGAAATAATTGTTCTTCTTCTGAATGAAAAAATAAAACGGGCAAAACTCATGGCTCAAAAATAAGCATCTATTTCTTCTTAGTAACTTTGAACCCTATGGATATTGAAGATTTACAGCAATTAAAATCGAGATGGGAGGAGTTGACCCATAGTCTTGCTGATCAGTTTGGCGAAGATCCTGATTTACAGGCGATCATTTTTCTGATCGGAGTTCAGGAACTCGGAAGAGGGCCGCAAAAATTCAGTAAAGATGAAAAGGAGGATTTGATGCACATTGCAACCTGCAAGTTGTTGAGCATGTTTGGCTATTATGAATTAAAAGGCGCTGACCAAGATGGGTGGCCTCATTGGGAGCTGGTAAAAAAATTACCCCCACTTAGTTTGAAGGAACAAGATCTTTTGTTAAAACAAGCCGTACTTCAATACTTTGAAGAAAATTAAAAGTGTACGGTTTTACTCACTGTTTTGTGCTCTTCAAGACGAATAAATCCCAATGCCGTATCGGGGTCCTTCACCGCTGTAATATTTAAATAGGCTTCCAGGGCAAAAATAAATTCAGCATTACCGCTGGCATCTGTTAGTTTCGTAACACGAAGATTTGAGTGTGCACCCGTGGTTGAACTTACGGTCGTGTCCTGCCAAAGTGTAACGGACGCTCCGGCTATCAATGCACCGGAGGAGTCTTTTACGGTGATGACTGCTTTTGTATCGCCACCTTTTTTACATGAAAAGAAGGACAGTGATATAAAGAGACATACCACAAACCCAAATACCCAAAAATATTTCCTGCTGCTTTTATTCATTGCTGCTTTTTAATTTGCTGATCGTGTACAATTATAATCAATTTTCCTGTATTGATTTCCTTTTCATCTGCTTTTCCTTTTTCCCCTAATTTGACTAATATTGTGGCTTCAAATTCAAAAACAAAAATAATAATAAAATGAAGAAGAAAACAAGTATCCTTTGTACGCTCATGCTCTGTTTAATGGTTGCAGCATTTGCACAAAATAAAAAAGCAACCCGTGGAGAAAAAAAAGACGCTGTGGCGAAAGAACGCATGGTGTTAATCAGCACCAGTTTCGGTGACATGAAGGTGAAACTTTACAATGCGACACCGAAACACAGGGATAATTTTATCAAACTTGCAGGAGAAGGCTTTTTTGATAGCCTTCTTTTTCACCGGGTTATACCGACATTTATGATCCAGGGTGGAGATCCTCTTTCGAAACACGCTGCTCCGGGAGCGGGGTTAGGGAGTGGGGATATAGGGTATACAATTCCGGCAGAATTTGTAGATACTATTTTTCATAAAAAAGGATCGATTTGCGCTGCGCGGACACCAAATCCTGAAAAGGCTTCGAGCGGTTGCCAGTTCTATATTGTACAAGGACAGGTGATGACGAATGAGCAGGTTAACCAGTTTGAGCAACAGCGCAACATCAAATTATCTGCGAAGCATCGTCAGATTATTACGACTATCGGAGGCGTTCCATTTCTTGATCATGAATACACGGTATTCGGAGAGGTGGTTGAAGGACTGGATGTAATTGATAAAATTGCAGCAGTGAAAACGGCTCCGGGCGATCGTCCTTTGGAAGATGTACGAATGAAAATAAAAGTAATCAATTAAGAATCGGAAAAGTAATTGATCGGTTGATTCATGAGTGAGCAAATAAAAAAAATAATTTCAGAGGTAGAACAGTTTAACGCATCCACAAAAGAAGATGTTGAAAATTTTCGTCTGAAATATTTGAGTAAGAAAGGCGTGCTTGCTGATTTGTTTGCTGAAATGAAAAACATTGTTCCCGAACAACGCAAGGCGTTCGGGCAAATGGTCAACGAACTCAAAACAAAAGCAGAGGAGAAGTTGAGTGCATTCGCAGAAGTTCTTGACGAAGGAACTTCTGCGAATACAACCTCATCGGTTGATCTTACGCTTCCTGCCGAACCGTATGCGATCGGATCGCGTCATCCGATTTCCATTGTCAGAAGAAGAATTTTAGAAATTTTTTCTCACATCGGTTTTACCGTTGCCGATGGTCCCGAGATAGAAGATGACTGGCATAATTTCTCAGCGCTCAATTTTCCGGAGAATCATCCCGCAAGAGATATGCAGGATACGTTCTTTGTTAGATCAGAAATCGGAAAATCTGAAATGGCTTTGCGTACACATACTTCTTCTGTCCAGGTAAGAATCATGGAATCTGAAAAACCACCGATCCGGATTCTTGCTCCCGGAAGAGTGTACCGGAACGAGGCCATCTCCGCACGCGCACATTGTTTCTTTCACCAGGTGGAAGGATTGTACATTGATGAACATGTTTCGTTTGCCGATCTTAAACAAACACTTCTCTATTTTGCAAAGGAGATGTTTGCATCGGATACAAAGATTCGCCTTCGGCCTTCCTATTTTCCCTTTACAGAACCTTCGGCAGAAATGGATATTTCGTGCACCGTTTGCGGAGGAAAGGGTTGCAACATTTGCAAGTACAGCGGCTGGGTTGAAATTCTTGGTTGTGGAATGGTGGATCCGAATGTGCTGGAGAATTGCAAAATAGATTCTAAGAAATATACGGGCTATGCTTTCGGAATGGGCATTGAGCGCATTGCCATGTTGAAATACCAGATCAACGATCTGCGGCTTTTTTCTGAAAATGATATCCGCTTTTTGAAACAGTTCAAGTCGGTGGTCTGAGGACAAAAAAGAATTTCCATTCAAAAAACAAAAGCTAAAACGATTCATAAAGGGCACTGAATGCCTTCATCTGTGTGATTCGTTTAATTTTTTTCTACCTTTCTCTTCGCAATAATCAAATCCACTTAATCTAAGCAACATGAAAAAATTTTTACTTCTCTCCCTGATTGCACTATTTTTTTCTTCAATCGAAATTTCTGCACAGCGCGGAGGAAATAATATCCTCCTGAAATCAGGCATCATTCATTCGCAAAATGATTTTCTACAGAAGATTGGTGAAGCCATTCCTTCGAACGATATTTTCCTGGGATATTATTACCGGATGGTCCAGTTTAATGTGATGCCGACGCAGCAACAACAAAAGGATATAGAAGCTTCCGGAATTGCTCTTACGGGATACCTTCCGTATGCAACTTTTTACACAGCCATCCCGGTCAATTATGATCTTGCGCAGCTTACTCCGTTTAACGCACGCACGATTCTTCGTATCGGCGATCGCGATAAACTCAGCAATGAATTGCGCAATGGAAACATGCCGGAGCATGCAAGAAGAAAATCCGGAACAGTTGATTTGGTTCTTCAGTATTATAAAAATATTTCAAGTGATGTGGTACAAAGTCAACTCGTAACAAAGGGTTGTGAAATACTGGAACGCATCAATGAATCGCAATTAATAACCATTCGTATCACGGAAGAGAAATGGTCTTCTCTTGCAGCACTTCCTTATGTAAAATACCTGCAACCGATTGCTCCGCCACCTGTTCCCGATGATACAAAAGGACGAAGTCTTCATCGTAGCAACGCCATCAATACTGATTTTTCAGGAGGAAGACATTGGGATGGAAGTGGTGTCAGCATCGCATTGGCCGATGACGGCATCGTGGGACCACACATTGATTTTACGGGCCGTCTTACCAATCTCACAACAACACCCGGAGGTTTTCATGGTGACATGACTTCAGGCATCGCTGTCGGAGCGGGCAATCTCAACCCGATGTATCGCGGAATGGCAACGGGTGCACAACTCTATGTTTTTGATATCGGATCATATCCCCAGATGGTGAACATGGCTTCCAATCTTGCCACGTATCAAACGGTAATTACTTCTACGAGCTATTCACAAGGTTGCAATGATTATGATACCTATTCACAATCGGGTGACCAATCGGTACATGATATAAAAGTAGTACAACCTGTTTTTTCAGCGGGAAATAATAACGGTGCCGATTGTGGTTATGGAGCAGGAACACAATGGGGAAATATTACAGGCGGATACAAAGAGGGGAAAAATGTAATCGCCTGTGCCAACCTGGATGCAACCGGCGTGCTTGATAATACAAGTAGCCGCGGGCCGGCAGCCGATGGAAGAATCAAACCGGATATTTCTTCCAACGGAAAAGACCAGATGAGTACGGATGAAAATAATTTATACCAGGTAGGCGGTGGAACGAGTGCAGCGTGTCCCGGAGTTGCAGGCATCTGTGCACAATTGTACCAGGCCTATCGCACGCTCACAGGAAATCCGAATCCGGAAGCTCCGTTAATCAAAGCATGTTTGCTGAACAGCGCCGAAGATATCGGTGTTGCAGGTCCTGATTTTATTTATGGATATGGACGTGTTAATTCGTTGCGCGCGGTAAAGACGCTGGAAGAAAATCGATACCTGAGTGATAGTGTAAATCAAGGGCAAACAAAAACACATAACATCATAGTACCGGCCGGAACTTCCAGTATAAAAGTCATGGTGCTTTGGCTGGATCAGCCCGGAAGCGCTACTGCTGCCGTTGCTCTTGTAAATGATTTGGATATTACGGTGACAGATCCTTCTGCTACAGCCTTTCAACCCTGGGTTCTCGACCCGACTCCGAATGCAACAACCTTAAATAATCCGGCGGTTCGTTCAACGGACACTTTGAATAATATGGAGCAGGTTACCATTGACGCTCCTGTTGCGGGAACCTATACGGTTCACGTCAATGGCGCTTCAGTTCCTCTCGGGCCACAGAAATATTATCTCGTGTATGAATTCTGGACCGACGAAGTTACACTGACATATCCATTCGGCGGCGAAGGTTTTGTTCCGGGTGAACAGGAGCTTCTTCGTTGGGATGCATACGGAACATCCGGAACATTCAAACTCGAATATTCCGCTGACAGCGGTTCCACATGGACTGTGATTAACAGTTCGATTTCTGCGAGCTTACGACAATATACCTGGACGGTTCCCGGCATAGCCGCAAGCGGCCGTGTTTTCGTGCGTCTCACCCGTGGACTTTATAGTGACATGAATGATGCTCCATTGAGCATTGTAAATGTTCCCGCAAATCTCGCAGTAAATTATTCATGTACAGACTCTCTTCAACTATCCTGGAGCGTAGTGACCGGGGCAACACGATACGAAGTAAGCAAGTTGGGTACAAATTACATGGATTCAATTGCAACAACGACAGGTACTACGGTTACTCTTCCTGTTAATTCGACTATTGATACATGGTTCAGTGTACGCGCCATTACCACGGCTAATGGAAAAGGAAGAAGAGCGCTTGCGATTCACAAAGCACCGGGAACAATTAATTGCGCACTGGCGCTGGATGCAAGCGCAGTTATAGTGCAGAGTCCTGCAAGCGGAATTCAGTTTCCATGTTCTCCATTGAATGCAGTTCTGGTAACCGTGCAGATACGCAATGAAGGGATCAGTACGCTTACAGGATTTGATATTTCATATTCGTTGAATGGCGGACCAGCAGTCACAGAAACATTTTCGGGATCGCTTGTACAAGCAGCTACCATGAATTACACATTTGCCTCTACTGTTGATTTGTCTGTGCTGACTAATTATAGCGTGGTGGCAAAAGTTATTCTCGCAGGAGACATGAATAGTTTTAATGACAGCGCAGTGACAACCGGAATCGTAGGAAGCAGCGCCGTGGCTCCACTGACAGAGAATTTTCAAGCCGTTACATTTCCCCCAACCGGCTGGCAATCTGTTAACCCGGATGTTGATGGATTTTATTGGAGACAAAGCGCAAGTGTAACAGGAAGCGGAGGTACGCCAACACTTACTTCTTACATTGCCAACTATTCAAATTCAGTACGGGGAACAATTGATTATATGATTACCAAGTTGATTGACTTGTCATCGCTCACCATGCCGTTGATGACGTTTGATCTTGCCTATGGACGTTACAATGACGGGTTCGATGATCGTATGACGATTGAGGTTTCAACCGACTGCGGTGGTACGTTTGTTCCGTCTGGTTATGACAAGGCTTCGCTGGAACTCAATACACTTCCTGCGGTTGTCAATGCATTTAGTTTTTCTCCTACGGCAGCTTCGCAATGGAGAAAAGACTCGGTTGATCTGGTTCCATTTGCGGGTCAGCCGGTACTCATCAGGTTTACTGACATCAATGATTACGGAAATAATTTATTTGTGGACAACATCAACATTGATAACAACTCAACGATCGGAATCACGGAAGCATCACAGGTTCCATCCATCGGTGTTTATCCGAATCCATCTTTTGGTTTGTTCAATGTCAGCCTTGAGAACATGACAGGGAAAGTGATTCAGGTTGAAGTAACGGATGTGCAGGGTAGAGTGGTGTGGGAACAAAACGTAACCAACTCTGCAAAGACGCTGAAGACATCTTTTGATCTGAGCAAACATGCGAAAGGCATTTACAATCTTCGGATAACAACGGAAGAAAAAAATTATCACATGAAGATTACGTTGATGTAATCATCTTTATTGAAATGCAAAAGGGAGCAACTTAATTGCTCCCTTTTTTGTGATTAATTTTTTATCTGCAATCTGCGCAGTTTGTATTTTCTTTCTATTCCTCCCGTATCACTTTTATGAAACCGTGAAATTCTTTTCTCGTGGTGGTGAGAACATAATAATACGTGTCTGCCTTTATTTCTGCAGCGTCCCAATCGTTCAAATAATAATCTGTATCAAAAACAATCAGTCCCCAGCGATCCCATATTTTCAATTTGGTATTCGGAGGAAGATTTTTGATCACAAAGAAATCGTTGAAGCCCGGCGAAGTCGGATACGGAGTAATCACATTGGGAATGGTGAACGGTGCAATATCAATCACAAGAAAATCGCTTACGATTCTGCAGCCGCCAATTGTGGTAAGCGTGATGATGATGGAATCCTCGCTAAAGTCTGATGTACTCGGAGTGTACACTGCATTCAGCGAATTCGTATCCGGAGAAAATGTTCCCGTTCCGGAAGTTGTCCAGTAACCACCACTCACATTTAATACGCTACCACCTAACTGAACCGTTGATCCCGCATCAGGGCCTTCCGTAAGCGTAGTGTCGTAACCCGCAAACACAGATGGAAACTGACCGATCGTAATGGTGATTGTATCCGTGAGGTTCAGGCAAGCACCGGTTGTAGTTAAAATCAGATGCGCAACTCCGGCAAGAGAATCAGTGTGTCCGGGAACATATGTTACGATAGCGGAAATTGCATCCGGTAAAAAAGTTCCATCACTGCCGGGCAAAGTATCCCACTGCAATCCTCCCGCATTCTGAAAAGTTCCGGTAAGATGTGCAGAGTCACCAATACAAATGATTTGATTATTTCCTCCGTCAGGAATTCCTGGAGGGATTACGGTGACAACAACAGAATCAGCAATTGTACAACTATAACTGTTTGTAACAACAACCGAATAGGTTGTTGTTGATGGAGGGCTCACAACAATGGTAGCCGTGGTATCAGCTCCGGGATTCCATAAATAAGTATTGCTGCCAACAGAAGATGCAACGAGCGTGTCCGTTTCTCCAAAGCAAATTGTATTCTGGGTTCCGGTTAATAGTAAAGTAGGACTTGGTGAAACATACACCACAACATAAATGGTTGTATCAGGACAGGGAGCATTGGATACAACCATCGTCAATGTTACATAGGTTCCAGTATCGGCTATTGACGGAGTATATGTTGGTGATTGAATCGTTGTATCACTGAATGTTCCTGTCCCTGAAGTTGTCCAGGCGATGGTTCCCGCATTCACCGAACCAAAAATAGGGAACGAACTGTTTTGACAAACGGTTCCTGAATCGGGCAATGCAGATGCAACAATGTGAGGATTGATAACAACAACAGATACCGTTGAATCACTTGTGCATCCGAATGAATTCGTTTCAGTGACACTGATTGTTCCTCCAAATGAAGTACTCCAGTTCACGTGTACACTGTCAGCGCCTTGTCCGGATAAAATTGCTCCGCCTGTTACGTTCCAGTTATACGTTGATCCTGCTGTAGCAAGCGTACTATATACTTGGAGGCTGTCACCTTCACATAGTACCGTGTCTCCCTGCATAATCACAGGAACAGGAACAGGATTAATAATAATCGTGGTATCCTGGTAAGCACCTGAACATCCTGAAAGACTGGTTTCATTTACTGAAATGGTTCCAACTCCCGCTGCTCCCCATGTTACACTGATAAAACTCTGGTTGGAACTTCCGATGATGGTTCCTCCACTCACCGACCAATTATAAACCGGTCCGGGAGACGTAACAAAATATGTGATGGTGCTGTTCTCACAAACCGTATCCTGTCCGTTGATTAGTGAAGTGACAGGAATCGGATAGATGGTAACGAGAAGTGTTTGTGTTACTCCGCTACATCCTGCAGCATTGGTATCGACAACCGTGATTGTTCCCACTCCTGCAGTATCCCATTGCACATACACAGAATCTGTTCCTTGTCCCGAAAGGATAGTTCCGTTTGAGATCGTCCATACATAATTTCCTGAAGTGGAGATAACAGAATAAACCAATCCGCTATCTCGGGCGCAGGCAGAATCAACTCCGCTAATTGTTGAAGTGATTGGGATCGAGTCAACGTTGATCGTGATCGAATCAGTTGTCGAACAACTGAATCCATTGTTGACAGTTACAAAATAAGTAGTGGTATCAACGGGATACACAACAACGATGGCAGTTGTATCTGTGTTGTTCGGAGTCCATGAATAACTTCCTCCGCCTGTTGCAGTCAATGTAACACTGTCACCCGGACAAACAGTGGTTTGCGATGCGGTTAACGTAACGACAGGTGGAGTTGTAAAAAACAAAACGATTGAATCGGTAGCGTCTGTACACGGAAAGTTAGATACAACAACGGTGAGGGTAACATAGTTGGTATCAGAAGGGCCCGGAGTATAAACCGGAGTTGCGATCGTGTTGTCATCAAATGTTCCGTCACCGGATGTTGTCCACGTAATGGTTCCAACATTTACAGTATCAGAAATCGGATAGGCGGTATTTCTGCAAACCGAAATGGAGTCTGGAAGTCCCGTTATTAATGGTGATGGATTTGATGAGAAAGGATAAACAGCAGGATCACTTGTGCAACCATTAAAATCAGTTTCGATGATCGTTACGCTCCCTGTTGTGGTGTCGCCCCAATTAACAAGAATACTATCGTTGAGGCTACTTGCAGAGATGATGCTTCCCCCAATGACATTCCAGTTAAACAGGCTTATTGAAGTTGTATCAGGAGTATAGTACCACTGAATGGAATCAGTTGCACAGATAAAAAAATTGCCTAGAACGAGTGCCGGTGTTGGCTGTGGATTAATAAAAACAGTTGTGTCATGATTTGCAAAACAACCAGCTGCATTTGTCTCCTGGACTGAAATAAAACCAGGTCCCGCAGGTCCCCAGATCACGTCAATAAAAAATAATGTGTCGGCTCCCGAAATTGATCCACCGGCTACAGACCACTGATACGTTGATCCGGCAGAAGGAATAATGAAATACGTGATGACACTGTTTTCACAAACAGTGTCAGGTCCGAATATGAGCGAAGGAGCAGGAAGAGGATTAATGGTTACCGTGAGTGTTTGAAGAACTCCTGCGCAACCGAATGCGTTCGTATCAACAACGGTGATCGTTCCGGTTCCTGCGGAGTCCCAATCAACCGTGATAATATTTGTTCCTTGTCCGGAAGCAATAACTCCACCTGTAACTGTCCATGTATAATTTCCTGCCGCCGGAGATACAAAATAAGGATCGCCTAAATCATATGCGCAAACAGTGTTGCTACCTGTGATTGCAGATGTAACCGGAACGGAATCCACGGTAACAATGATTGTATCCGTTGCAGAACAACTTCCGGTCGTTCCGGTAACAATGAACTGATAGGGTGAGCCGGAAGCAAGAAGATTGTTTAATGTGATAGATGGAGTTGTATCAGCTGGAACAGTGTTCCATAAAAAAGTATTAGCTCCGCTTGCGCTCAGTGTTACAGAACTTCCCTCACAGATGGTTGTGTCGTTGCTTACAACTAACACAACACTGGTAACTACATTTACAGATGATGAGAGGCTATAGAAACATCCGGTTACCGAATCCGTGACGTCCACAAAAAATCCGAAGGAGCCAACTCCGCAACCTGTTACATCAAACATTTGCGATGTTCCGCTTGCTGTGTTGGGAACGGCACATGCCGGAACAGTCCATGTATAGGTTGAACCCACGCTGGCACCAAACACAGTGAGTGTTGATTGCAACAGCGGATCACTGGTACAAAGAAAACCCGGTGAAGCAATGAGCACAGGCGGTGGATAAATGTGTACCGTATCGCTTACGATGGAATCACAACCCAATGCATTCGTAACGGTGAGATAAAAAACAGTTGTATTTGAAACGGTTGCATCTGTTACCAATGCTGCCGTATCTGTAATGATGGCGGTAGGATTATTTGATGACCAGTGATAGGTGGTGCCCGATGTGGTATCACTTCCTGTTCCGTCTAATGTAATGAGCGTTGAAACTCCCAAGCAGATAACGGTTGGTGAAACTGTAGCGGCAGCATCCGGTTTCGTGGAAGTGGTCGCAGTGGTGGTATCACTTGCAAAACATCCGGATGCAGGATCGGTCACCGTCAGAACAAATGTTTCAGAAACACAAATGGAAGCAGTTGTATTCAACGCAGAAGAATCTGCAATCGTTGCTCCACCGAAACTGGTCCACAAATAATTCATGCCGGGCGTACTTCCTATGCCATTCAAGGTTACTGTTGAGCATCCGCAGAAAGGAAGAATGTTTGCAGAAGTGGCAACCGGAATCGGATTTACAACCAATGTATCAGTGATTGTTTGCGAGCAAGTTCCCGCTGTGCCTGTAATGGTAAACACCGTTGTTACAAGAGGAGAAACAGTTTGTGTGTCAAGAGTTGAATCGACAAATACATAAGCAGGATTCGCAGTCCACGCAAATGTTACGGCACCGCTGGCGGTAAGTGTTGCAGATTGACCGGAACATATTTGTGATGGTCCTGTCACGCTCATGCTAAGACCGTTTGTTACAGAAAAAACGGTTGCAACAGTATCCGTACAACCGGTTACACCATCCGTAACAATAGCAACGAAAAAATAATTTCCGGTAACAGCAGATGGAAACGTAACATAGATGCTTGATGAATCAGCGTTCGCACCAATGATCAGGGAATAGTCGGGAGATAAAACCCAGGAGTAAACAGATCCCGCCCCTGCACCGGAAACATTAAACGTATCCGTTAGATTCGGATTGCTTGAACACAATACGGGAATGGCTGGTGAAATGGTTGGAGGCGGATAAACATCAATGTCCACGCATGCATCATCTGATACACATCCTGATGAGTCGGTCATGTGAACGCAATAGGTGGTAAATACATTTACGATCGCTGTCGGATTCGGAATGGTATCATTGTCAAGACCTGCAGCAGGAGTCCACAAATATGAAAACGGCGGAGTTCCAACGATGGGAGTTGCATTCAAACTCACCGGTTGGTTGGCGCAGACGATTTGTCCGGAGCCGGCATCAACTACCGGTTTGGGCAATACAGTAATGTTTACTGTTGTGTCAGCGGTACATCCGTTTGCATCGGTGATGTCTACGGAGAAAATATAAGGTCCTCCCGGAGGTAAATTATCAACGGTAGTGCTTAAACAATTGGAACATCCGATTGTTCCGGGCCCGACCCAGTTGATATTCTGAAGCGGTAATGTCCCAACCAATATTGTTGCAGTTAACGTAGCAGTGGTTCCTTCGCAGATGGTTTGATCAGGTCCGGCATACACAACGGGTTGAGGATTCAGGTTGATGATTGTGGATGTTGTATCCGGTCCGCAAGTTCCATCAACGATCAGTTGAACAGTAAAGGATGCACCTGGACCGACAAACGTATGGGAAGGAAATTGTCCGTTTGCAGTATTGTTCACACCTGAATTTGGGTCACCGAAATTCCACGCCCAGTTCGTTACATTCGGATCTACAGTCGGAGGATCAGGAAGAATCAATGCATCGCCTGTAAAATCAATGGATGAACCGATGCAACCTGTCAAAGGCGATGCACTGATAGTCGGAAAAAGATTTTGTACCACAATATCCTGGCTGATTGATTTACATCCGCATTCTGCATTACACACGCGAAGGTCAACGGTGTGGGTTCCGAGTGTATTAAAAATTACGGTGGTGTCGCTGCCTGAAGCCGTAATATAAGGACCTCCGTCAATCTTCCATTGATACGTGATGTTTGTTCCGCCGTGAAGCGTGGTGGTGTTTTGCAACAACTCAGTAAGCGGAACACAGCCATTCGCCGGATTTGTATTGAAGTTCGCATCCGGTCGCGCAATGATGGCATCGTTCAAGGTGGTTGCCAGAATCGTGAATGCTTCCTGGTTGCCTCCTGTTCCGTCAACCATGATGTAGTAGGTTGTTCCTGCTGTGGTAGCGAATGTAACATTCATCGAGCCGCTCGGCCCGACAGCACTCGCGCATGAAGTACCGATTATAGGAGTAAGCGAACCACAGATGCCGGTGTACACTTCCATTTCAAGACCGGGAATATTGTTGATCTGAGAAACTGTGATGGTTGCATTTCCATTGTTGATGGCAAGAACCGTAAACCAGACGCTGTTGTTCACTGTATTGTCTCCGCACGAAATGGCAGGATCAGAACCGGCAGCAGTTGCACCTGTCGTAGACGAACTTGTTGTGTTGTTAGCACATAACGGTGTGGCATTGGAACAACTGTTATTCTGTGCCAATGCAGAAAATGTAGCAGTCAGGCAGAAAAAAAAGGAGATTATTCTTATCATCAATGGTTGTTAAAAACGAAGCAACTAAAATAATTTATTGAGAGTTGCTAAAACTTTTTTCTCTTTCTAATTATTAACATAATTATTTTTCAATTGTTAGTAAAGGCAACTAAAATTGGTCTGTTGATTATGTGCATCTTTGTTTAACGAAAAAAAATTTTTCGGTTGAAGATGAACAGAAATTTCAGGGACTTACGGAATGTTCTTTCAAAACTTACTGTGCGAAGAGCGATGAATGCTGCAAAAATTTTTGCAAGCTATCACCGTTCAAAACTAACAGGTGCATCTTCACACAATGGATGGCCGATCAGCATCTCGTTTGAGCCGACAACTTCCTGCAACCTGCGTTGTCCTGAATGTCCGAGTGGATTGCGTTCATTCACACGCGAAACAGGAATGCTTGATCCGAAATTTTTCAAACAGACCATTGATGAGTTGTACAAAGACATTCTCTACCTGACTTTTTATTTCCAGGGCGAACCGTTCCTCCATCCGAAGTTCGCCGACATGGTAAAATATGCTTCGGAGAAAAAGATTTACACGGCGACTTCCACCAACGCTCATTTTCTGAATGATGAAACAGCAAAAAAAATTGTGGAGTCAGGATTGGATCGATTAATTATTTCCATTGATGGCACCACGCAGGAAACGTATGAACAATATCGAATTGGTGGTTCGCTGGAAAAAGTTTTAGAAGGAACACGAAATGTGGTGAAGTGGAAACACAAACTAAAATCAACAACACCTCATCTTATTTTTCAGTTCCTGGTGGTCAGTCATAATGAAAATCAGGTTGACGAGTTGAATGAACTGGCGAAAAAAATTGGAGTGGATGAAATTGTTTTTAAGACAGCGCAGGTGTATGACTACGGACACGGGAATGAATTGATTCCGCTGAATGAAAAATATTCCCGTTACAAAAAGAAAGCGGATGGAACCTGGAGCATCAAAAATAAGTTGCTGAATCACTGTTGGAAAATGTGGCATTCATGCGTGATCACATGGGACGGAAAAATTGTTCCATGTTGTTTTGACAAAGATGCTTCGCATGTGATGGGAAGCCTGCAGCAAAAAAGATTTTCTGAAATCTGGAATAGTGAGTCGTATCAGAATTTTCGTCAGTCACTTTTAAAGAGCCGCTCTGAAATTGAGATTTGTAAAAATTGCACCGAGGGAACTAAAGTGTGGGCTTAAAGAAATTATAAATTGGGAATTTTGAATTATATACCAAATCAACACAGGTTTCCGAAAATAATTAACATCAAACCTGTGTTAGATTTGGTTATGCCGAGCTTCTTAATCCGAAAATTGAAGTGTGAGAG
>JAYVUK010000080.1:0-10373 GCA_043787975.1 Bacteroidota bacterium | reverse complement strand
AGTCATAGTGTAACTAACTACGGCAAGAAACAATGAGGAAGTCGCAGCCAAAAAGACGCATAAACAAATTATAAGATAAATTTTAAACAGTTTCTAAGAACTATTTAAAAAAATCACTGCTTACGATTTCCATTTTATCGTGCATCCGATTGCCTTGGTCTCAGTTGTAGGGACAGACTTCCCTTCAAGCAAGGCATTCACAGCATCTTCGACAAAACGCTGAGTAACTTTTTCGGGTTCATCGGAATTGTTGTCAATCGCACCAATGTATTGCAAAACATTTTTGCCGCTTTTCTTTTCCACGATGTATACATGCGGTGTGCGCGTGGCACCGAATGCACGAGCCACATCCTGGGTTGCATCAAATACGTATGGAAATGAATAATTCTTTTCTTTCGACCTGGTAACCATGTTATCATACGAATCATCCGGAGAAACGGCAGGATCATTTGGATTAATAGCAATTACAGGATATCCCTTTGATGCATATTTCTTATCGAGATCCATGATACGTGATTCATACGCTTTTGCAAACGGGCAATGATTACAAGTGAAGACAACGATAAATCCTTTTGCATCTTTATAGTTGCTCATGGATACCATTTTGCCATCTACATTTTTTAAGGAGAAGTCTTTTACTTCATCGCCAACTTTATAACTGGTCGGTGAAAACGAGAACATAATAACTGATAATACAATCAGGACGATTTTTGATTTCATAGTTGTTGGGGTTTTAGGGGTTAAGGATTAGATATAATTATGTGACTAGGTAACTAAGTGATTAAGTGACTGAATAATTTAAGTGACATCTCTTTTTTTCTTAGTCACTTAATCACTTCGTGACTTTCAGAAGTGGTTGAATAATCTTTTCAAGTTCATCAAACGTTGTTTCACCTTCAAGGAATTTAATTTTTTCATGTGATGTATTGTAAACAACAGTTGCTGGAATTGCACCACTCCAACTATTGTCCATTTTATTTATCCAGGTATTCGGATCTGTATCAGTAACATGCAAAATTTCAGATTTCAGATTTTTGCTTTTGACAAACGGCTCCACTGATGATTTTATTTTTGAATTAAAATCCAAACTCACCAGCATCACTTTTACTTTTTGAGATGCATATTTTTGATTCAGTTGTTCAAAATACGGAAGTTCCTTTACGCAGGGAGCACACCATGTTGCCCAGAAATTAAGAACGACAATACTATCCTTTGTTTCAGCTATTTCCTTTTGCAGCTGATCAAAACTCAATTGGTGAACAGTTTGAGCTTTCGCAAAAGAAACCACTAAAATAAAAAGGAATAAAAAAAAATACCTGATCATAATCGGCAGCAAAGTTACTCAAGAATTTTTAGGGGTTGTAATATTTAACATCTTGTTAATAGGCGGTTGAGTTGTTGAGTTCTTAAGTTGTTTAACGAGTCTTTGTTGTCATGCTGAACTTGTTTCAGCATCTCTTTAAACCCAAAAGTTATCACTCAACAACCTAACAACTCAAGCACTTTATCCTTTACTTTTGCGCCACCTTATGAGCGATGCTTCAAGAAAAAGAATAATCATTTGGCTGCTGTGCGGCTGCTTTTTTATTTTCTCGATGGTCGTAATTGGTGGTATCACACGTTTAACGGGCTCAGGCTTGTCAATTACCGAGTGGAATGTAGTGATGGGAGCCATTCCTCCGTTGAATGAAACACAATGGAATGAAGCGTTTGAGAAATATAAGGAAATACCGCAATTCACCAAACTCAACTACGATTTTTCGCTGAGTGATTTCAAAAAAATATTTTTCTGGGAATATCTTCATCGTCTCATCGGCCGCACAATCGGACTCATCTTCATTATTCCGTTTTTGTATTTCTATTTTACAAAACAGTTTGACAAGGCAATGATCCGGAAATCAACTTTTCTTTTTTTGCTAGGAGGGTTACAGGGATTTCTCGGTTGGTTTATGGTAAAAAGCGGTCTGACAGAACGAACAAGCGTAAGTCATTATCGGCTTGCTATCCATTTGGTAGCTGCTTTCGCTACGTTCGCGTTCACATTATGGTATGCATTGGAATTAATTTATCAGAATGAAAAAAGAAATCCTTCGCTTGAAAAAATATATTCAGGAGTACTAAAATTTCTATTTGCAACAGTTCTGCTCCAGGTTATTTATGGAGCATTTGTAGCCGGCTTGCATGCCGGAAAATTTGCAAACACATTTCCAACCATGGACGGAGAATGGGTTCCTTCAGGTATTTTCAGCTTTCAAAATTTTGCAATGAACTTTTTTGAAAACCCTGTTACCGTTCAGTTTATTCATCGGGTTCTTGGAACTATTATTCTCGTTTCGATTACCTGGTTATGGATCCGTGTCGATAAAAAAATGATGACCCATTCACAAAAAAAAGGATTCAACGTGTTACTAGTTGCTGTTGCAATCCAGTTTTTGCTTGGTGTTTTTACATTGCTTACAAAAGTGAATATTACGCTTGCTTCACTTCACCAAATCGGAGCATTTTTCTTATTCAGCTCAGCAGTTTTTCTAATGTTTCAGTTTAGAACAAGGAAGAGAATAATTGACTTAGTCTGAGTTGTGACTAAGTGACTAAGAGACTAAGTAACCTCATCACTTAATCACTTAGTCACCTAATCACTTCCATTTGAATGTTGCCAGCAAATGATCAATATCACTGCTGATGAAATTCAAAACCGGAGCAATCGAATCAGGATTCGGACTTGCATAAAAGTAAAGTGAGGCTCGCAAAAAATGCTTGGTGCTGTCGGTGATAAAAAACTGGATCTGGGAAGCAGTACTTCCTTTCACATCGTAACGTGTTCCGTATAGTTTAGCAGAAGGAACATTGATCGTTTGTTCATCAATACCTGACGCTTTCGGAATGTGTTTGAGCGCAAGCGAACGGCTGTCTTCAAAATATTTTCTCACATTGCCGTTTACCTCTTTGTAACTTATGTAAAGCGTTCCCTTAAACTGATCGAAGCGCAGATCCATCCAACAAGGCTCAGCTTTTAAATCCGTGTCGCGGACAACTTGCGAGTAAGCCGGAATTTCAAATGTAAAAGGACAATCGGGAGGTGCGAACAACTGGTATTGCTTTTCCGGCAATGCAATTCTGAAATAACCTTTTGGTTTTGGAATAAATTCTTCATCGCATGAGGTGAGAAAAAAAGAGGAGAGCAGAAAAATCAGGACAATCATGATTGCTCCGTTCCCTGAACCGTCTTGAGAAGTTTCAGTCCCAAATTCCCGGGACTTCTCAGGTAATGAAATCTTCACACGCTTTATTCTTCTGCGATCTGCCGATTCAATGGTGAATAAAATCTCCTTAAAACGTATCACTTCAAACTTATAAGGAATGCTTCCCCTCAGTTCAAGGATCAATCCTGCAAGTGTATCTACTTCTTCATTGCCGATGTCAAAAATTTTCCGATCCACTTCCATTACCCGGCATACATCGTTGAGCAACGCTTTTCCTTCAAACACAAAATTAAAATCATCCAGCTTCGAATACACCAATTCCTCCTCATCAAATTCATCATTCATTTCACCAACAATCTCTTCAAGGATATCCTCTAATGTTACAATACCGGACGAACCTCCGTATTCATCAATGACCACAGCAAGATGATTTTTCTTCTCCTGGAATTCCTGCAACAGATCATTGATCTTTTTACTTTCAGGAACAAAGTACGCAGGCCGCAACAATTTTTGCCAGGCAAAAGTTTCATCTTGTTGTTTGTCGAGATGAGGAAGCAAATCTTTGATGTATAGAATTCCTACAATGCTGTCGAATGTTTTTTCATACACAGGGACACGCGAATACCGATGTTCCAGAATTTGTGGAAATAATTCCGAGAATTTCATCTCTTTGTCAAATGCAATCACGTCCATTCTCGGTTTCATGATTTGCTTCACATCGATGTTTCCGAACTTTGCAATGCCTTTCAGAATTTTCTTTTCATCCTCACGGGTATTTTTATCCGAAGTAATGTCAATGGCGTGAGTGAGTTCTTCTACCGTGACATCATATCCTTTCTGACTGACTCGTTTGTCAACAAACGATGTTGAACTAATGAGCAAGGCACTTAACGGACGTAAAATTTTATCTAGTGCAAAAACAGGAAATGCACTCCGGTGAGCCGTTCGTACAGCATTTTGCGTGGCATATACTTTCGGAAGCACTTCACAAAAAACAACGATCACAAACGTAACTGCCACCACCTGGATGATAAATCCTTCCACTTCATGGCCATCAAAAACAAACACCTGCGAAATGATCACGGAAGAGAAAACGACAATGGCAATGTTCACAAAGTTGATCGTGATCAGCAATGTTGCAAGCAAACGCTTCGGTTTATTCAGCAACTGGTAAACAACCTTGCTTGCCGTGCCTTTTCCATTTTTGAGATGGACCAATTGCGAAGGAGAAATAGCAAAGAAAGCCGTTTCAGCGCCGGAAATATATCCTGACACAAGCAGCAACGCACACAGAATAATAATTTCAAAAACAAATCCGAAGTCAACATAAAAGGAAGGATTGATAATGCCAGATGATAGCTGGAGAAAAATAGTCAAATAATGATGGCAGTAACCGGAAGGGTCCAAGGGAGAAATCTATTGGTTTGGTAAACGTTTCATACACGTTTATAAAAGAAGAAGGCAACCCACCTGAGGCGGATTGCCTTCTCTGTTTCAAGAAATTTTTCAGAACGGAAGATCATCTGCCGGTTCCGATGCACTGACTGGCATTGGTGATTCGATCTGTTTCGATTCGATACGCAAGGAAGAACCATTGTCATCGCGTTTACCTCCAAGCATCGTCATCTGGTCAGCGACAACTTCCGTGAAATACTTTTTATTGTTCTCTTCACCGTATGTACGCGTCCTGATTTTACCTTCAATGTAAAGTAGCTGCCCTTTTTTCACATACTTCTCTACAATTTCGGCAAGACCACGCCACATGACCACATTATGCCACTCGGTTTGATCAACCTTGTTGCCTTCTTTGTTTTTGTAGGACTCAGAAGTTGCCAACGGAAATTTCGCAACGGCAACTCCGCCTTCGAGGTAACGCACTTCAGGGTCTTTGCCCACGTTACCGACTAAAATAACTTTGTTAATTCCACTCATGATTTTTAGTTTTTAAGGTTAATAAAAAAGGTTTAAATTATAGATCAAACGTACAGGTTTTATTTCTCAAAAGCAAGTACAAATGTTCTATTTCTGCCGGATTTGAATAGGTCATTTAATTTTTCTTTCCAAATAATTTTCAATCAATTTTGGGACAGCAATTTTTTTCAATTCCTTTTTTGAAACAAGAATACATTTATTTTTTCCGGCAAACATTTTTTCCGAAGGAAGATTTAACTCGTAAAATTTTGCGTGAATGGTTTGATGGCTGAGCAAATGCCTATATTCAGGGCTTACTGACAACAACTTAATTTTCGATTTCCCGAAAAGAGTTTCCCATTCTTTGCTCGCTATGAATTTTTTCTCGCTGAATTTTTTTGATGTCTCAATCGAAGGGAAATCATACAAATTTTTCCAGATGTCATTACCATTCCTTTTATTCAAAAATATCTTTTTATTCTGGCTAATCACCAGATAATTGAGGTACCGATTCCTGATTTTTGTTTTCTTGTTTTTCACAGGCAATTGATCGACTTTTTTTTGAGCCAATGCCACACAATTACCATTCAACGGACAAACACTGCAATCTGGATTTTGCGGCTTGCATTGCCGCGATCCGAATTCCATGATTGCCTGGTTAAAATCAGAAGGAGAATGCTGTTCCATCAATTCACCGGCAAGCGCATAGAATTCCTTTTTTGCTCCCGATGAATCTATCGGAGTTTCAATACCAAAATAGCGACTGAGCAACCGAAAAACGTTTCCGTCAACAACGGGAAACTTTTTATTAAAAGCGAACGAAAGAATAGCTCCGGAGGTGTATTCTCCGATGCCTTTTAGTGCACGAATCTGATCGTATTCTTTCGGAAAAACTCCTTTGTACTTTTTTACAATCTCCTTTGCTGTATGATGGAGATTTCGCGCCCGCGAATAGTAACCCAACCCTTGCCATAACTTCAGTACTTCATCTTCATTCGCAGAAGCAAGTTTTTTAACGGTCGGGTATTTTTGAACAAAGCGATGATAATACGCCATTCCCTGGTCAACGCGGGTTTGCTGAAGAATGATTTCTGACAGCCAGATTCGATACGGATTTTTTGTATTTCGCCATGGAAGATCACGTTTATGCCGGTAATACCATCGAATAATTTCAGAGCCGAAATTCATGCAGCAAAGGTGAGGAAAGAAATGTTAGATTGAAATTTTGAATTTTAGATTGCACAGCCATGGTAATGAGCGACTTTCGTGACCGTTTTCTGATTTCTCATTTTCCTCTTCCCTATTTTACCAACACCTGTTAATAACTTCTTGATTTGATCCTCAAATAGTTTATATTTGCAAGGTCATTTCCCTCTTAATTACTTAATACTACTTATTGACGCAGAAAATGTCTGTCAAGTTGAAAAGCTTTTCTCAAGGCGCATGGGCTGAAGGGTCCGGTGCGGGCATTCCTCTTTATCACGCTGTAACGGGTGAACAACTCTTTGTTGCTTCCTCCGAAGGCGTTGATTTTAAAGGGATGCTTGACTATGCGCGTAAAGTTGGCGGACCGAAACTTCGCAAAATGACCTTTCATGAGCGTGCACGGATGATCAAAGCACTGGCGATGCATCTGACTGAAAAGAAGAAGGATTTTTATGCATTGAGTGCTGCGACAGGTGCCACCAAGACCGATTCATGGATTGACATTGATGGTGGTATCGGTAACCTGTTTGTGTATGCAAGCAAAGGAAGACGCGAGCTTCCGGATGAAACATTTTATGTTGACGGCAACATGGAAATGATTTCAAAAGGAGGAACATTTGTCGGTCATCATATTTGTGTTCCGCTGGAAGGTGTTGCCATTCATATTAATGCGTTCAATTTTCCTGTTTGGGGAATGCTGGAAAAAATTGCTGTGAATTTATTGGCCGGAGTTCCTGCCATTGTAAAACCGGCAACGGCCACTTCATTTCTTACTGAACTGGTTACAAAAGAAATTATTGCGTCGAAAATTTTACCTGAAGGTTCGTTGCAACTTATTTGCGGAAGCGTTGGGAACCTGCTTGAGCATATCACAGGTCAGGATGTTGTAACATTCACCGGTTCTGCTGAAACAGGCAAGATGCTGAAGCGTCATCCCGCCATTATAGAAAATTCAGTTCGCTTTAACATGGAAGCGGATTCTTTGAACTGTTGCATTCTCGGTATCGATGCAACTCCTGATACAGAAGAATTCAAACTCTTTATCAAAGAAGTTACACGTGAAATGACTGTGAAAGCCGGACAAAAGTGTACTGCCATCCGCAGAACCATTGTTCCAGCGAACCTCACGGATGCAGTAATTGCAGCGTTGAAAGAAAGATTGAAAAGCAATGTCATTGGTGATCCTTCCGTGGAAGGTGTTCGCATGGGGCCTTTAGCCAGCTTAGGACAGGTGAAAGATGTGAAAGCAAAAGTAAAAGAGTTGATGAACTCATGCGAATTGGTTTATGGTGACATGGAAAATGTGGATGTGATCGGAGCTGACAGCAAACGAGGAGCATTCATGTCATCCATGCTGCTTTATTGCAACGATCCGTTCAAAAAACTTGGCCCTCACGAGATTGAAGCATTCGGTCCTGTGAGTACAGTAATGCCATATAAAACCGCTGCTGAAGCCGCAGAGCTCGCTAAGATGGGTAAAGGAAGCCTGGTAGGTTCAGTGTTTACAGCCGATGATAAATTTGCAAAAGAGATTGTCCTTGGCTCTGCAAGTATGCACGGTAGAATGGTGATTATCAATAAAAATTGTGCTGCCGAATCTACCGGTCATGGTTCCCCGCTACCACATTTGGTTCACGGTGGACCGGGACGAGCCGGAGGTGGTGAAGAGATGGGTGGAATGCGTGGAGTGAAACATTATATGCAGCGAACTGCGTTACAAGGTTCCCCGACTACGCTCATGCACATCATGAATACGTATTTGCCGGGAGCGGAAACAAAAGAAGATGTCATTCATCCGTTCAGAAAATATTTTGAAGAGATCAATGTAGGAGATACACTTGTCACGCACAGAAGAACTGTAACGGAAGCCGACATCGTGAACTTTGCCGGCATCAGCGGAGATTTCTTTTATGCTCATACCGATGAAACAGCATTGGAAGGAAGCATCTTCGAGAAACGTGTGGCACACGGTTACTTTATCATTGCGGCTGCAGCAGGATTATTTGTTGACCCGAAGAAAGGACCTGTACTTGCAAACTACGGACTGGATACACTTCGGTTTATTCAACCTGTATATGTCGGAGATACAATCGGTGTAAAACTTACTTGCAAGACAAAAACGAAGAAAGAAAACCGCGAAGGACAGATTCCGCAAGGAGTTGTTGAATGGGATGTGGTTGTGAGTAATCAGCGTGGCGAAACAGTAGCAGTGGAAACGGTGCTGACGCTTGTAGCTTCTAAAAACTAATTTAAAATGTATCATTCATCTGCGAAATACGAATTTTCCGAAATACGAATGGTTAATCCCACCGTTTTCGTATTTCGTTTCATTTCGTATTTCGTAGATCTTATAAAATAACCTAAAACCAAAATACCATGTTGTACGACACTCTTGATCGCTTCGAAAAGAAATTTGCACACCTGAAGAAAAAAGGTCTGCGCGTTAACGGTCTTAAGATGATTGACCCGAAACGCAAAAAACATGTGATTGATATTAGCCGACCGCTGATATTCGACAACCGTATACTGCCCAAATCATTTGAAGGGCTGGATTTGAAAACAGTTATTCATGGAGAACTTCCCCAGGAATTTGCAGTTGACCGTTCAAAGCCGGATTGGTTCAAACATGAATACATCTGGGCACCTGAACGCTTTGAGAAATTTGTTGACCGTTGCGGTGATGAAATTAAAAAACAACTGGGCGACAAAGAGATGACACGTGAAGACGTTCTCTCTGCGTTATGTTTCGGCGATTTCAAGGAACATAAAAAGAAAGTGGATAATTTAGTGAAAGAAGGAAAGCTTCCGAAGTATGTCAAGAAAGCAGAGACAAAGAAAAAGCTAAGCAGTAAATAAAATTCTATCAGTAGAGATGAATGTGATGTCGGGTGTTTCACCCGACATTTTTTATCACCATTAAACCGTCAGGTGGAAACACCTGACGACAAAGGAAAGAGCCAATTCTATAATTTTGAGATAGCTTCTAGTTCAAAACTGAAAGTAAACAGTGAATAGTGAAAAGTTTCGAGCACTTTTAGTTTTTCACTTTTTACTATTAATTTTTAGTTTTCCACGACAAGTTTTTTCGTTGCAATAAAATCTGCTGTTTGAATTTGTACAACATAAATTCCCGCTGCAAAATCTTGTGTATTCACTTCTATCTTTTGTGTTTCACTTGCCGTTATTGAGTAAATTATTTTTCCTGTAATGTCAGCGATAGTTACTTCAACTTTTTTGTTGTTGCTTCCTAAAGAGATAGTGAGATGATTGTTGGCAGGATTTGGAAAAAGATTTATTGATGAAGCAAAAGAGTTTTCATTTATTCCTGTGGCAACTGTTTGTCCGGCAAGGATGGGTTGGTTGGGAATGGAGTTGTATGCATAATCTTTTACAGTGAAACTCAATGCTCCTGTTGCAACATCTAACCGCACCCATCCGTAATATTTTTGCGAACTCACATGTAATCGCAATGGGATATATTTATCTACTGCTCCATTCCAGTAACCGGTATATGAAGCTCCCCAAAAAAATTGGCCACCTCCGAAAGTACCGCATTGCCAGGATATGGAAGTCAGGATTTGATTCGCATTATTTAGCCATGTAAAAGAACTGCTGTCAATGTTTGAGTTTAACAGAAGAGCGCTGGGGTGGGTCGGGCTCCAATTACCAACTTCATTGGCTCCAAGCGGAGTAATCCTGATGTTGATGTTTGTGCTGGTATGCAGGATACCACCACATGTTTGTGTAATAGATGTTGTAGTATAAGTAATGTTAAAATCGGTGGTTCCATCATTGTTCAAGTCCAATGCATAAACTCCTCCATTGGTGTTGATGGTTGTATCCGGAATCACATCTGTGTAAATAATCTGTGCATTTGCACTTACAGAAAACATCATTGCTGTAATGATGAAAGAAGAGAATTTTTTTAGTAGTTGTTTTTTCATTTTAATTAGTTTTTAGTGTTTGAATTTATTTTTCAATAACAAGTTTTTTCGTTCCAATAAAACCTACAGTTTGAATTTGTACAACATAAATTCCGGCTGCAAAATCTTG
>JAYVUK010000079.1:0-20717 GCA_043787975.1 Bacteroidota bacterium | reverse complement strand
AGATTAAGTAGAGATTTTGAGTACTTATTGGAATCCAGTCAAGCCATGATTTATTTGGCTTCCTTAAGATTATTATTGAATAAAATTTAAACAGTTACTAACAATTAAAAAAGAATTTCTGACCTTCATATTAGATGCAATATAACTAAAAATGCACTTGCCAAGGTTTTCTATCCGGCGTGTAAGTTATCTTTGCCCGGATGACAAAGAAAGAACGGTTTGAAAAGGTAATTGATTATTTCAGCAAACACCGGCCGGTTGCTGAAACCGAACTCGAATACACCAGTCCCTTTGAACTTCTTGTGGCAGTGATTCTTTCCGCTCAATGCACGGATAAGCGTGTAAACATGACGATGCCGGCTTTGATCGAAGCGTTTCCTGTTCCTGAAGTATTAGCGGAAGCGAAACCGGAAGAAGTTTTTCCTTATATTAAAAGTATCAGCTATCCGAATAATAAATCGAAGCATTTGGTTGGCATGGCAAAGAAACTGGTCGGAGAATTTGGTGGAATTATTCCTTCTGATGTAGATGAATTGCAAAAACTCCCGGGAGTCGGACGAAAAACTGCCAATGTAATTGCTTCTGTGGTTTTCAATTTACCTGCGTTGGCAGTGGACACACATGTGTTCAGGGTTTCCGCGCGAATCGGTTTAACAACGAATGCAAAAAATCCGTTGCAGACAGAAACGCAATTGGTGAAATTTATTCCGGCAGAAAAAATTCCCATTGCACATCATTGGTTAATTCTTCACGGACGATACACCTGCACGGCGCGCAATCCGAAATGTGCTGAATGCGAATTGAAAAAGTGGTGTAAGTATTATGAGAAGAATTTTGGAGCGGATTGAAAACTATTCGCTCTTCGCCTTCGCTGACAAATGTTTCAGCACTTTCGCCTCGATGTAAAAAATAATTTCTTCAGCCACATTTTTTACCTGGTCACCGGTACGTTCCAGTTTTCGGATCGTAGAAATGATGTGCAGCGACTGACCAATTTTATCATCGTGTTTCCTGATAAATTCTTCCACCACTGTATTGGCTCTTGCATTGATCTCATCCAGCGAATCATCTTTCTTGAATATTCCCCGTGAAACTTTTGTGTCTTCTGTATCAAACGAAGAACGTGTGTCTTCCAGCATAGAGATGGCAATGTCGAACATCTCGGCAATTTGTGTGATGGCAATTAATTCCTTGTCGAAACTTTCCGGCGTTTCAACAACATAGCGTGCAATGCCATCAGCAATATCCCCGATGCGTTCAAGGTTGGAATTTATTTTCAATACAGCAAGTACAAAACGCAAATCAATAGCAAGCGGATTAAAAAGAGCAAAAATATTTTCGCAGTCTTTATCAATTTTCAATTCAAGAGCATTGACTCTTCGCTCATTGAAATTTACTTCGCGTGCGAGTTCTTTGTCGTTGTGAAGCAACGCGCTTTTTGCTTTTTTCAATTGAGACGTAGCGAGATCGAACATTTCGATGCCTTCTGTTTTGAGTTGCTTTAGTTCTATATCGAGATGAGTCATTTTAGTATTTAGTTCTTAGTATTTAGTTCTTAGTCATTACACATTATTTATAATTCGATATCATCCAAATCTCCCTGTTACATAGCTCTGAGTCTTTGGGTCTTTCGGATTGGTGAAGATAGTTTGTGTATCGTCGAATTCAATCAGTTCGCCGAGATAAAAGAATGCTGTCTTGTCACTTACACGACCTGCCTGCTGCATGTTGTGTGTCACAATGATGATGGTGTATTTGTTCTTCAATTCATAAATGAGCTCTTCAATTTTTGCGGTCGAAATAGGATCGAGTGCGGAAGCAGGTTCATCCATCAGGATCACTGAAGGTTCAATAGCAAGTGTACGCGCAATACAAAGCCGCTGTTGTTGTCCGCCTGAAAGTTCAAACGCTGATTTTTTCATTTTGTCTTTTACTTCTTCCCACAGTGCTGCCTGCCGTAATGAAGTTTCCACACGTTCTTCGATAAATGATTTGTGCTTGATACCATTTACTCTCAATCCATATGCAACATTTTCAAAAATACTTTTCGGAAAAGGATTTGGTTTCTGAAAAACCATCCCGATTTTTTTTCTGAGTTCGTCCACACGAAGCCCTTTGCTGTGAATATCTTTTCCGTCGAGCAACACGTCACCTTCAATCCGGACATTGTCAATCAAATCATTCATGCGATTGAATAAACGCAGATACGTTGATTTACCGCAACCTGAAGGACCAATCAAAGCCGTTACCGTATTCGGTTTTACGATCATGCTGATTCCTTTCAGCGCATGAAAATCGCCGTAGTAGAGATGAACGTTTTTTGTTTCTATTTTATGCATTGATTACACCGATTACTGAATTGATTTTTATTGATTAGAGAAAGATAGAATATTGGAAGGGTATTTCATCTGATTCATAATTGGCAGATGTTAATTCATTTTAACTTTTTTGCTGAAATATTTCCTGAGAAGATTGGCTGCTATGTTTAGGACGAGAACAATCAGGATAAGAACCAATGCCGTTCCGAAAGCCATCGGTCGTGATTCTTTGATGTTGTTGCCGCTGGTCGCAATCACGTACAAATGGTATGGTAATACCATCACGCGGTCGAAGATGCTGGTTGGAAGTTTGGGAAGAAAATAAGCGGCGACTGTAAAGAGAATCGGTGCTGTTTCTCCAGCCACTCTTCCGATGGAAAGTATCAATCCTGTAATGATGTTTGGTAATGAAATAGGAAGAACCACTCTTTTTATTGTTTGAATTTTTGTTGCTCCCAATGCAATGCTGCCATGGCGGAATGAATCATCTACCGCTTTCAACGCTTCTTCTGTAACTCGTATCACAACCGGTATTGCAAGCAACCCAAGTGTGAGTGATCCGGCGAGGATGGAGTCTCCGAACTTTAATTTGTTTACAAATAATGTCATTCCGAATAAGCCGAAAACAATGGAAGGAATTCCCGCCAGGTTATTTGTCATCAGTTTGATGAAACGTTTTACAAAACCTTCTTTCGCATATTCATGAATATAAATTCCGGAAAGAACTCCGATCGGAAAAGCGAAGAGCATGCTGCCTGCAATTAAAATCAATGTTCCTATAATCGCAGGGTAGATACCACCTTTTGTCATTCCATCTTCAGGCATCTTCGTGATAAAATCCCAGCTGAGTACTTTCACTCCGTTGTAAACAATGAAACCAAGAAGGGCAAACAGGATTCCGATTACCAGGAAACTTAGTAACCGGAATATGGAGAAGGCAATTTTTTCTTTGATATTTTTATCCATTAATTTTTGGAGTCACATTCTGTTGTTAAACTATTTTACAAATTTTCTTTTGGATGAAATGTATTCTACCCATAAGTTAATTCCCATCGTCATCAAAAATAAAATGCAGCCGAGTGCGAACAATGCTTTGAAGTGAATGCCTCCTTGTGAAGCTTCACCAAGTTCTGCAGCAATCGTTGCAGGAATGGTTCGCACAGGTTGCAGGTAGGAGTGGGGAATGACAGCGGCATTTCCTGTTACCATCAAGACAGCCATCGTTTCTCCCATCGCTCTCCCGATTCCGAGAATTGCTGCAGCAGTAATTCCAGACATGGAGTAAGGCAGAATTACTCGCATGATTGTCTGCAATCGATTCGCTCCCAACGCAAGTGAAGCTTCTTTCATAGCGCGTGGAGTATTTCGGATTGCATCTTCAGTAACTGTGATGATGGTTGGCAGCGACATGATTCCAAGAACGATGCTTCCTGCCAATGCAGTTTCACCGACAGCCAGGTTAAATACTTTCTGAATGTAAGGAACAATGATGATCAATCCGAAAAAGCCATACACGACAGATGGAATTCCCGCAAGCAATTCAATCAATGGTTTTAAAAAACTTCTTACATTTTCATTGGCAACTTCCGCCATGTAAATGGCAGTGGCGAGCCCGATCGGAAGAGCGATGAGGATGGCTCCGAAGCTTACCAGCAGTGTTCCTAAGATCAGTGGCAAAATTCCTAATTGCGCTGCCGGTTGTGCTGTGGGGAACCAAAGTTTGCCACTGACAAAATCCGGAATATTATTTTTATCAATGCTTACTTTTTTTTCGGAGAAATTTTTATTGAGATATTTTTCAGGGATGATGGCAAGTATACCGGGACTTGCATGTATTAAACTATCTAATTTGTGCGGAAGAAATTCAAATGTCGCTCCCAGTTCTTCGTCAGAAAAATAAGTACTGAGATCGTTGATGGTTAAAAGAAGAATGCTGTCATTATTTCCACCGATTTCTTTCCAGTTCGTGATGTTCTGATCGAAGATGTTTTTGATTTGTTCCGCCTTCAGGTGATTGATAGGATTTTTTCCATTCACAGCGATGACGTCTCCTTTTTCAAGCGGAGATTCTTTGAATAAGGACAACCCTTCACCAAACAAAAAAACAATGATCAACAACAAAGTGATCGTTGTAATGGAACTGCTCAACATTAAAATGCCGTGGATAATTTTTTCCAGGAATCTTTTCAGAGGCGTCATAGTTCCGGTTGATGTTTACAAAGGTTGCTGAAAAATAGAAAAATCTTTTTCATTTTTACGAATGTTTTTAAATTACAAACAGCGATGGCGCATTATCCGCACCATCACTGCTTTCGTGAAATCTTCAAACGTACTGTATAAACCTAAACTATTTTAATTCAATATACCCAACTGAAGAAACTACTTTCTGTCCTTCCGGAGAAAGGATGAAATCGACAAATGCTTTTACTTTTTTTTCTAAAGATGAACTGTAATAATAAAACAATGGCCGAACAATCGGATATGTTTTATTTTTTGCATTTGCAACAGTAGCCATCACATAATTTTTTCCTTTGTCGTAGGAGACCTGTATATCCTTCACCGTTTTTTCCATGTATGCAAGCCCAATGTAGCCGATCGCTCCTTTTGTCTGGCTTACTGATTGAACAATGGCTCCTGTTGCAGGCATGTTGAGAACGGAAGAAGCATAATTCTTTTTATTCATGACGTGTTCTTTAAAGAACTCATATGTGCCTGAACTGGTCTCGCGTGAGTACACGACTATCTTCATATCGTCTCCTCCCACATCTTTCCAGTTTGTAATTTTTCCGGTGTAAATCGCTTCGAGTTGTTCGCGTGTGAGTTTGCTTACTTTGTTTTGTGGATTTACAATTACAGAAAGTGCATCAAATGCAACGGTGACCTCTTTGAAAGCTCTTCCTGCGTCTTGCAACTTTAAACGCTCATCCATTTTTAACGGTCGTGATGACATGGCAATATCCGTGGTGTTGTCAAGCAATGCGGCAATGCCAACTCCGCTTCCTCCGCCAATTACGGTGATGCTTTGTGAGCTGTTCTTTTTCATGTACGTCTCTGCTTCTTTTTGAGAGAGTGGAAGAACCGTGTCACTTCCTTTCACGACAATTTTTGTTTGTGCAATCCCTGCAACTGTTGTCAATGCAACGAGTGCAAGTGATAAGAATGTTTTTCTACCCGATACGAATCGGGATTTCACATTTGATTTTGAATTAGAGTTCAACATGTTGATTTTCATTTTTTATTTTGAGTTTTAGAATTTGAGATCGCTGGTTTCCAAAATCCGTTCCGAAGATCGGTGTTGAATGTTATTAAATTGTTACGTTAAAATTTTACCTGCGCGCGCAAGGTGAATACATTGTCCTCTAAATCTTTTCCATATCCAAGAAGATTTTTACTGGTTTCATTTTTTACCAGGTCGTAATAAGCAGTAAGTTTGACATTGGCATCCCAGCGGAAAGCAAGGCCGAGACCAAGTGTTGAGTACTTTACATCTGTAGCATTAAATTTTTTCAATCCATTGACTACAGTTTTTCCAATATCATCTCCTTTTACATCTGTATTCGGATCGTACCAGTCATATTTTACGATAGCCTGGAACGGTGTCTGTGCAATGTTTTGCAAAAAGTAAAAATAAGCACCGTTGAATTTTCTCTTGTAACCACTTACAGTTACAACAGCAAAGGGACTTGTAGTGGTGGCTGATGTATTGGGCTGTTCACCCTGAATGTATTCAGCACGAATGGTCGTAATACCTGCAATCCAATCAATACTTACCTGCGCATCGAAACCGATGTACTTTCTTTTCAATTCATTGTTTTTGAATTTTGTTTCTGCGATTTTAAAGCCGGTGACATTGGCAGTGTCTGCTCCGATACCATAGACCGTATCATTGTCTAATCTGAATCCTCCGTCATAATAAGAAACACCTGCTCCGTATTTTATTTTTTCTGATCTATTGGTACGTGAAATGGAAAGATGACCAATGAAATCTTTGTACTTGTCGAAGTCGCTTGTGTTTTCGCCTGCGCTTGGGCCGCCTGTTCCGTTAAACATTCCCGCTTCAAGTTTTAACCAGTTCCAGTTAGAAAATTTTGGTCCCTGAATGGTTACCATCGCACCTAGATCGCGTTCGTTGCGAAAAATAGTTTGTGACATCCTTCCTCGTTCAGGTGATTCACGCAAACTTGAGGAATACGCAATCTCATAGCCAAACGGACGATTCTGCATTCCGGCAGTTAAAGAAAACCAGCCACTCCATGGATCCGTGAACTTCGCGTACAGATCTTTGATGGTTAGCCCTTTTTCAGAACCATCGATTTGAAAAACATATTGAGAAGTTGAAATGCCTTTATCATTGTTCGGCGCATCGTATTGAACTTTTACGCGTCCTCTTCTTAGCATGAATCGTTTGTCAACTCCTGAAGAAAAATTTCCTCCGGCGACGGATGCTTCTCCCATCGAATCAGCCCATTGAAATTGAGTTTGAATGTAGCCGCTTATTTTTATCCGGCTAATCACATCCAGTGTGGATTGAATGGTTGAAACTCTACGTGTCAATGTATCAAGAGGAGTTTCATTTAATTCCTGTGCAATTGTTTTCATTCCGGTTGCACCAATTGTTAGTGTGATTAGTAGTGTCAGAAGTTTTTTCATGTGTGTTAATTATTTGTTGCAAAGAAGTTACATTCCTGTTAACAGAAAAAGTCTTGTATATTAAGTTAATGTTAATGTTTAAAACCGTCTTTCTTATGCAATTTTCTTGAGATCAAACATGCTTTTGATGATTTCAGTAAGTGTGACGATGGGAATTGGTTTTGTCACATAATGATTTCCACCGGCAGTCATGGCACTCATGGCTGTATAAGCATCTGTGTCAGCCGTAAGAAAAAGAATCGGAATATTTTTTAATTCATCATCATGTTTCAGGATGCGGCATGCTTCAATGCCATTCACATCGGGCATCCGGATGTCCATCACAATAAGATCGGGTTGAAATTGCTTTGCGATCGCAACGCATTCTTTTCCACTATACGCTCTCATCACTTCGAGGTTTTGTTTTGAGAGGTTGTAAGACAGTATTTCTACAATATCCTGTTCGTCATCCACCACGAGTACTTTTTTTCTTGTTATCATTTTTTAAAGTTTATACAAAAGTCTGTTAACAGTATAAACCCATCATTACAGATTTGTAATGCTTGTGTTAAGTGATGCAAGAAGAGGTGGAATTGAAAAAGTAAAGCCCGGGAAAAATTCCGGGCTTAAACAAAGAAGGTCATCAAATAGAATGTGAAGCGTGATTTACGGAGCCGTAAAATCAAAACCCAAAGAAGTAACACTTGGTGGAAAAGAAACGGGAACCTTACTCCATGTTTCAACCGAGTTGCGGTGATGGATTACAAGATAGTATGAATTGTTTGAAACGGAACCCGGAAATGAAACTGAACAATTCCCGTTACGGTTTAATAGTGCGCTTGTTGAAGTTACCAAGCCATACGGAGCAGTCGCACTATGAAGTTCAACAGTTACATAGTCACTAACCGTGTTGTCTGCACTCATGTTATCGTTGAACAATACCGGTCGCATTTGTCCGTTGCCGCTATAAAAACCCTCGATATATATTTTTAGATTTAAAGTAACTGAATTTGAATTATTGATCGAGAAGTTGGTGATGCTGCAATAATTGCAATTTCCTTTGTTTCCCAAACAAATAATCCCTGATTGTGCTGCCACATTTGGAACAGTTACCTGGATTTGGTTGTCATTGATCAATGTAAAGTTGGATAACACTCCGTTTATTTTAACAGATAAAATGGAGTTGAATCCTGTTCCATTTATCGTAACCATAGAACCGGGTGAACCACTAACGGGTGAAAAGTTTGCGATCGCAACGGCCGGTGGAACGGCAACTGCAACAGACCTTGTACCGATACATCCGGTAGTGCTGCTGGTAACAGTAACTGTATAGGTGGTCGGAGTTGAAGGATTCACGGACGGATTTTGACCTAATGAAGAAAATCCGGGAGGCACAGATGCCCATGAATAACTAAATGTTTCCGGAACAAAGTTATTAATTGTGAGACTCCAATTTTGAATTCGGCCTGTATCAACACCTACCACGTCTGCAACCTTCAGCAGCCATGTTCCATTTGCATTGCCGGTAAGTGTACTGAAATTACCTTCCGGTTTATAAGAGCCGGTAAAAGGTGCAACCCCGGCACTGATGAGGGTACCAGCGGACATTGAAAAAACAGTATTGATAAAATTATCACCCGAAGTACCACGCTGCGTACTTAGTGCAATTGTATTTCCTGACGGGGCAATCAATGAAATCAACAGATCGGAATCATATGTATGTGTAAGATTAATCTTTACCGAAACCAGGGAAGTTGCAGTTAATGTAGCAGGACTAATTCCTGAAACTACAATTGGAGACGTTACACCGGCAGGAGTATTATCCGGAATGGGAACGGGTGTATTGTTTGTAAAAACAACCGGGACCGTTTGCCCTGAACTCGACGTAGCCGATGATGACAATTGCACCGGATCACCGCTACAAATCGGAGCCTGGGGAATAGCGGAAATGTTTACGTTCAAAGAATTAATTGTAATTGAACTTTGTCCCATGCATCCTGTTGACGGACTCGTAACCAATACGGAATACGTTGACGTTACAAGCGGATTCACAAGCGGATTTTGCTGCGAAGAACTGAATCCGGGAGGAACTGATGACCACGCATACGTCAATACTTCAGATGCAACGCTGTTCAGTGTAATGCTCCAGTTTTGAACTCTTCCTGTATCTACAGAAGCTAAATCCTGTACTTTTAATTGCCATGTTCCGTTTACATTTCCTGTCAGAGCGGAAAAATTTCCATCCGGAATGAAGGAACCTGTAAGAGGCGCTACACCTGCACTGATCGCAGTTGCAGCCGACATCGTGAAAACAGTATTGATAAAGTTATCTCCGCTGCCTCCGCGCCTGTTGCTTAAAAATATTGTAGTTCCTGACGGTGATATTAATTGGATGGCAAGATCGGCATCATACGTATGTGTTAGATTAAGATTCACGGATACAATGCTGTTTGCATTTAACGTAACACCACTCATTCCGGAAATAACAAGTGAAGAAGTAACACCTGCAGCAACATTATCAGGAATAATAAGCGGGGTGTTATTCGTGAATGTGACCGGGTTTTGAGTCGCTGTTGTTAATTGTATCGGAGTTCCGTTACAATTGTTAGTTGAACCGGTAACAGCTACGGCCATCGCTAAATTTGAAATAACCATCGGTGTTGATGTTGCAACATTGGAGTTACAGGTTGTAGATACGGTATAGCTTCCGGTATTTGAAACAACAATAGATTGCGTGGTAGCTCCTGTTGACCACAGGTAATTTAATGATGGGCTTGCGCTTAAGGTGACACTTCCTCCGGGACAAAGATTAGGTGATCCGATTGCAGTAATGACGGGTGCGTCAGCGGCACTGAATACTACAGCAGCAGTAGAAGTCGCCATCGTTGAGCCACATGTTGAAGATACAGTATAGCTTCCCGGTGTTGAAACTACAATTGATTGCGAGGTAGCTCCTGTTGACCAGAGATAATTGGATGCTGAACTTGCGGTTAGCGTTACGCTTCCGCTTGGACAGATATTGAGTGAACCGGTTACTGATATGGCAGGTGCGCCACTTTGTTGAGTTAATGTAATAGGAACTGCAACTACATTGTTATTCTCGTTCGTTTCGAGAAAGTAATTTAATGGGTCAATTTGAATCACGACCCAATATTGCCCGTTGCAAAGTCCTGGAGGTAAATTTATCCACATACCATCCAGACCTTGACTATAGGTATCCATATAACCATTTGTGATTCCCTGGACGGTGTTCGAACAACTGTATGCGCCCCCGCCCAATCCATAATTTACAATGTTTGTGCTGTTTAATGTATTTCCCAATGCATCGGTGCAATAACCGGGAGCACCATTGCATGAACTAATGTCAAGTAAACAAAATCCGAGTTTGCTTCCCTGTCCGATGATTGGCCAGTTGACGGGATTCGGATCACCATTATTTGTTCTCAACGTATAGATTCCCCAGTCATCAACATGCTGGTGACCATGAGTGGGATGGTAGGTCATAGAGCCAGCAGCCCGGTCTGTAAAAGTCATGACGCCTCCGCTCTTATGATAAATCCGCTGGTTAATTAACTGATGAGGAGGAAGTCCTGAAACAGGACAAGCTGCCGGAATGTTAGCAACGGTTCCTGCATCAACTGTATCTGTTCCGCAAACATATTTTGATGTTCCTCTTGTTTCAAGCGGACCATAGCCAATGATAGGAGTGGAGACACCCAGGCGTAAACGGCCGTCATTGCCTCCGCATCCGCCGGGACAAACCTGCGGGTACTCCGTATAATTACTTGCCTGTGTCAAGGGTAAACGCGCAATGGAGATATCCGGAATCAGGTCGCAATCAGTTCCTCCGCCGGGAGGGCATTGGCAACTCGTTGCATTGGTTAGTGTGCATTGAGATTTCACTGCCAATGGTGAAGCAAGAAATAGCAAAATAATAATTCGTATTGTTGTTTTCATATGTGGTTGATTCTTTTAAGTTCAGTCAAAGAAAATCAAAGAGAAAAGGCTGATCAAATGTGAAGTGTAAATATAGGGATACTTTTAAAAAGCGCAACTATTTATTGACAGACCGATCTTATAATTGGTTGGTTTAATCGGATAAACAAAACCGGCGTCTGCTCTTTTGTTTTCATGGATATGAATACGATGCAGTTTTCTACTTCGAATAACCTTCAGGACTTGTCTTATCAAAATATACTTTGCGTCCTTCTGCATTGGTAAAGTAAGCGGGTACAACATTTATTTTGCGTTCGTATCGGCTATCTAAATGAATATCCGGTCCTAATCCGCACGAATAACAAGCATCCAATGTTTTAATGGTTAAAGTATCATTCTCAAAAGTCATTTTGAATTTGCAACTTTTTTTATCACCGATCTTTTTTGAAGTGTAAATACCTTGTCCGTTCTTCAAGAGAGCTCTGCCGTATAGCTGGCTGATGCTGGCGGAACCTCCTTTGCAAACGTCAACAAAAAATAAAACAGTGCTGTCGGTTTCCGGATAAATGATAAAGCGAGTCCGGGCTCCATTTTCAACATCTCCGACAGAATATGATCCTGCAAATTTTGTTGTGTTGTTGAATTCTTTTTGAGTCGTTTTAGCCGAACAAGTTACGGATGCAATGAACAATCCTAATACAGGTATTAATTTCATAGTTTAGTCAGGTTTAAATTCGAAAACAAATATACAGGATTGAATAAAGTAATAAAGTAAAAACTGAAATCATGAATGCTTCTTTCTCAATCATTCGGCACTTATGAATTTCCCAATTCACCTTTTCCTTCACGAATCACAACCGGTGTTTCGCCGGTGCAATCAATTACGGTGGAAGGTTGCATATCGCTATAACCACCATCAATAATTAAAAAAACCTGGTCGGTAAAATGCGATTCAATTTCGGAGGGATCAGATGTGTATTCAAGAATTGCATCTTCGTCATGCACAGAGGAAACCATCAACGGGTTACCGAGTTCTTTTACAATCGCCCGAGCAATGTTATTGTCAGGTACACGAATACCAATTGTTTTTTTATTCGACTTGAA
Organism: Bacteroidota bacterium; assembly: GCA_043787975.1. Lineage (GTDB taxonomy): Bacteria > Bacteroidota > Bacteroidia > AKYH767-A > 2013-40CM-41-45 > JAPLDA01. The sequence continues at coordinate 8,730 of JAYVUK010000079.1, read as the reverse complement.
AATGTGCGGTACATTGCTGTTCGCATTTAAAATAAAAGTGAACGGACCGGGAAGTGATTTTTTCATCAGCCGAAAAATCTCCGTGTTGAATGGTTTTGTAAAATCAGAAAGATGACTCAGGTCGTAACATAAAAAAGAAAAATTTGCTTTCTCAGGTTTGACATTTTTAAGCTTACACAGTTTCTCGATGGCTTTGTTGTTATAAATATCGCAAGCAAGTGCATAGACAGTATCCGTAGGAATGATAATGACTTCTCCATTCTTCAATGCGGCAACTGCCTTCTTTACATGAAGATCGTTCGGATTGTCGGGAAAAATTTTGAGAAGCATTTGTTAATGTGATAATTCGACGATTAGCTGATTAGCTTATGAGTTGCTTTTTCATTATCAAATTAGCTAATTACAACATCAGCTAATTACTTCTTCGCGTCCGCTAAAAACTTAGCAAGCCCACTATCGGTAAGCGGGTGTTTCAGTAAATCGAGAATTGCATTCAGCGGACACGTTGCAACATCAGCACCTGCTTCCGCGCAACGGATGATGTGCATCGTATGACGGATAGAAGCAGCGAGCACCTGTGTCTTGAAATCATACGTTCTGTAAATGTGAACAATCTGTTCAATCAGTTCAACGCCATCGTAGCTGATGTCGTCCAATCTTCCGATGAATGGAGAAACATAGGTGGCACCTGCTTTCGCAGCAAGCATGGCTTGTCCCGCAGAAAAAACCAGTGTGCAATTCGTTTTGATTCCTTTTCCTGAAAAATATTTCAATGCTTTTACACCGTCTTTTATCATCGGAATTTTCACAACAATTTGCTTGTGCAACGAAGCAAGGTGTTCGCCCTCTGCTATCATTCCTTTCAGGTCGGTGGAAATTACTTCGGCACTTACATCACCGGTGACGATGTTGCAGATATCAACATAATGCTTTAAGATGTTTGCTTCACCTTTTATTCCTTCTTTCGCCATGAGTGAAGGGTTCGTGGTAACGCCATCAAGTACTCCGAGGTCCTGTGCTTCTTTAATCTGTTCGAGGTTGGCGGTGTCGATGAAAAATTTCATGATAAAGTGGTGGTGTTTTGATTGATCGGGCGAAAGTACAAAAGGGAATCGGCTGGCAAGAAAAAATTAATGAACAATTTCCAGACGGTAGTTTTTAAAATCGCTATGTTGATCATTTAAAACACGCAGAAAATAAATTCCTGCCTGCCATGCAGAGACATCCACGACAAGTTCGGTGGAGCCAATAGTCTTCTTTGAAAATATTTCTTGTCCTAACAAGTCATAAATCTGAACAGCACTGATATTGGATTCCGAATTCAGCATTTTGAATTGAGTGGTTGCCGGATTCGGATAAATTGAAATCTTTTTTTCTGGAAGAATGTTCACAGCGATGTCGGTAATTACATGCATACTGTAATAAAAAAATGTGGAATCAGAATTAACCCAGGCTCCTGAGTTCCAACTTTGATACACAGAATAGATCCTGTTATCATTTCCGTCAAACGCGTTGTTATATCGGAAATTATTTAGCCAAGCGGTGGAGTCCCAGTTCTGCGAAGTCCAGTTTGACTGGTTGTTGTTTCCATCATAACTGAACAATGATCTCATAATATATTTCCATGCAAGACCGTCCCATATTTGATAGATTTCACTTGTCATATTATTGCTGCCATCAAACGTGTCGCTATATTGATGATCATTAAACCAATTCAATCCGTCCCACAATTGCGTTAAACTGTTGACAAGATTATTGCTTCCATCGTACCCGTTAAAAGTTTGCGAAGAGTTCATCCAGTTCACACTGTCAATGTCCCAATATTTTTCAATAATACTTGTAACATAATTTGTCACATTATAGGTGTATAGGTATTCATAGTTGTTTTCCCAATTGCCTGCAACCCATTGCTGGTAGATCCAGCTTAACCGGTTGTGATTCGCATCATAAGTAGCAAGGTACTCGTCATTGTTAATCCAACTGCTTCCTGTCCAGTTTTGATAAACTTCGCTTGTCATGTTATGATTGAAATCATACCCATGGATATATTGATAGTTGTTTTGCCAGGCACTTCCATTCCAGGTCTGATTGGTGTAATTCGTTAAGCTGTCATACAAATTATAAATATAGATATCCTGGTAATTGTTCACCCAAGTGGCTCCGTTCCATAATTGGAAAAGTTCATTTGTCACGTTGTTATTAGCATCAAACGTGTAAATTGATTGATCGGAATTTACCCATACACTGCCTATGAATGATTCGCTCATTGCGACAGCGACATTGCCGGATACAGTGTAGGTGTAAATAGTTTTTTCTGAAAGAATCCAATTGCCTGAAAGATTATTCCACTGCCAGTTGTAGGTACTGTCCAGTTTAATAACACTATCTGTAGGGAAATTTTGAACCCTGACCGGAACCGATCGTGCAGGATTTGTTTGATGGTGATTTGATTTGCTCAGTAAGGTGATTCGTGAGCGCATCTCTAAAAAGTGTTTCCTGAATGACTCGGAATTTTGCATCCACTTGTCAGAAGAGTGAAGCGTGTTCACTGGAAAAAGTGAAAGTGCAGGTTGAGCATTTGCTTTTGAACAAGCAAATACCAATAGAATAAGAAATAATAGCTTACTACGCATGATTGGCATTTCTACTGCAAAGATAGCGGAAAGATGCCAAAGAATACATTCGGTTTAACGGTAATAAATGGAGAAAGGGAAAGTGAGGTGTTTTATTTTTGTATTGGAGGATGATTTTTTCGTTTCATGTTCAGGTTGGTCACGGGATTTACAACGAAAGGAATTTTTTCAATGCGCGTATCGCTGGTATCTAAACCAAAGGCTTTGGTATCAGATTGTGCCAGTCGCTTGATGGCGAAATAACTTTGAAGAATAAATCCGTCAGCGAGATGAAATTCATTTTCATAGGAAAGGAATTTTTCCATGATTACAAAACGGAAATCAGAAGCGAGATGATATTTTTTTAAGGAAGGATAACGGCTGTTCAGGTTTAACTCTTCGTTGGCCACCATTTCTTCAATTACTTTTCTGAAGAGGACACTTATTCTAGCCTGTACCCGGAATCCCATACGGAATTCTACACGGATAATTTTTTCATCTTCGAGTTTGTCCATAGTGTATTCCAACGTGTACGGTTCATCCGTTCGGTCAATGTGAACAAACCAATAGGTGTCAGCTCGTTTTGGCTGCCGGCTGAAAATAGATCGAATAATTTTATCTTCTACTTCATAACAATTGTTCGCTTTGGTGAGGTAGATTAAATTGGAAGCAAATTTTGGAATTGAAGAATCAGCACTTAAATCGTTCAGCAATGGAATCTGTTCCTTCAGGCTGATGAAGTGTTCAAACCGGTTGATGACCTTTCTCGCCCTGTACCAAACGTACATGGTGAAAATAATTCCGAATTCAAAAATCAGAAACATCCATCGCTCTTCAATTTTCTTTACGTTGGCAATGAAGAATGAAATTTCAGAAACGGAAAAAACGGTGAGTATCAAAACCACTATCCACAGCGAATATTTTTTTATGTAGCGCAAATAATAACTCATCAGGTAAGAAGTCATGAGCATGGCGATGGTAATCGAAAAACCATAGGCAGCTTCCATGTTGCTGGATTCTTTAAAATATAAAACGGTGGCGATGCATCCTGCCCAAAGGATCCAGTTGAGTGAAGGGATGTAAATTTGTCCGCGGATATCGGTCGGATATTTTACAGTGATGCGCGGCCAGAAATTCAGGCTCAACGCTTCGTTGATAAGCGTAAATGTTCCGCTGATCAGAGCCTGGCTGGCAATGATGGTCGCTGCAGTTGCAACCACTACACCGATGATGAGGAACCAATGCGGCATCATTTCATAAAATGGATTGAGTCCGTCGAGTGTCGGTTTGTTCCTCGAAAGAATCCACGCTCCTTGCCCGAAATAATTTAACACGAGCGCGATCTTGACAAAGATCCAGGTGAACTGGATATTTTTTTTTCCGCAGTGACCAAGATCGGCATACAACGATTCAGCGCCTGTCGTGGCAAGAAAAACGGCTCCGAGTAACCAAAATCCTTTCGGATATTTTACAAGCAAGTCAATGGCATAATGCGGACTGAGTGCTTTCAGGATTCCGGGAAGAATAGAAATTTCTCTTGCGCCAAGGATTGAAAGCATGACAAACTATACCAGCATAATGGGACCGAAGGAACTGCCAACGACCTTGGTTCCGAATTGCTGAAAGAAAAAAAGCAGCGTGATAATGATCAGTACAATGGGAATGACAGGTATTCCAGGATTGACGGCCTGCAATCCTTCAATGGCAGAAGAAACAGAAATCGGTGGTGTAATAATTCCATCGGCAATCATGGTTCCGGCGCCAATCATAGCCGGGAGATAAAGTTTTTTACCGAATCTTTTTACAAGCGCATACAACGAAAATATTCCTCCTTCGCCATGATTGTCGGCTTGCAATGTGAGGATGATGTACTTGAAAGTTGTTTGAAGTGTCAGTGTCCAGAAGACACATGATAATCCACCGTAAATTAATTCTTCGGTAACGGGACGTTCACCAACGATTGATTTCAAAACATAAAGAGGTGATGTTCCGATGTCGCCGAAAATAATTCCCAGTGTTATTAAAACACCGGCAGCAGAAAGTTTTTTTAGATTTTGTTGTGTCATTTTTTCAGAAGCGAACAATCAATGAAGCGATGATCCTGTTTTCATCTTTCACCAGGTCAGCAACAAAGCCTGTCGTGTCGCCAACCGGTGGATTCCAACCGTTGGGTGATGTAACTCCGCCATGACCTGAGAAATAAGGAACGGTTGTGTGACGTGTTACAAATTCAATTCCCCACGTCACATGTTCATTCGGCATGTATTGAAGTGTAGTGGAAGCATCCCATCCGTCAAACGGATCGCCGGGATTTTGAGTGAGCATAGCAGAACCTGTTGGCAGCAGCGATAAATATCTTCCTGGATTGTGAATGGTTCCTCCGCCAATGGTCCAGCCGATGTGCTGATCTTTTCCAAACCAAAAACGGTTGTAAAGCATTCCGCTGATAAAATTTTGTGCAGGGGTTGAAGCATTTCCACCGAATGGAACAACTCCTCCTCCTGTTTCAAATCCGAGATCTCCTGTGAGAGAGAAAGCTGCTTTCGAGATAAATTTATTTCCGGGATTGTTGTAATAGCGGATGAGTAAACTATTGTCTGTATGAAAGCGCGCACGTTTCGCGTTGTTCGGTGTATCATATCCCCAGTATGCACTGGCAAGAATTGAAACAGATTCATTCGGGCGATAGATGGTTTGAAAACCAACACCGGGCACGTTATTGAACATTCCGTAAGTCTGCCAGCCGTTTACAATCCAATACTCAAGCTTAAGTTTGTCAGTAGGAAAAGTCTGAATACGAATTCCTGTGAAGAACCACGGAGTGTTATCAGAAGTAAATGACGGCTGGTAATTCCAGTTTTCAAAATTGTTGTAACTCATCAGGCCGACATACGATTTGAAAATTCCGACATCGACATTTATTCCATGCATTTTTTTGAAATGCTGACCGACATATCCTTCGGTAACATAGCGGAGCGCTGTGTATAAATCAAATTGTCCTCGCAAAGGTGTGTTGTCGTTGCGCGGGATTCCGGTTGCGCGTGTTCCGAATTGTAACATCAGTCTTCCTCTTGCTCCGCTTTCAGGATCATGAAAATCTCCGCCGCATTCGATGTATGAAACGTTGAATTCATCGGAACGAAAAGTAGCAGTAGATCCGCTGTTCGTATGGTCGACCGGATGATTAAAGGAATAATTGTAGTTCACATCCGTGGTAAAATCTCCAGTAAAATATTTTGAGTCGAGCACTTGCTTGTGAAGCCTGCTGTTTCCTTGCAGCCATGTAAAATCTCCCCAGGCAAATGGTTCGCTTGCTGTTGTTGTTGAATCCGGTTTGTTCGCTGAAAAAACCTGGAATGCAATTGCTATTGAAAATACAGTGGTAATAATTTTTTTCATTCTTTTATTATTGGTTTTGAGTCGTTACTAATTTGCTTAAAAGATAATTGACTTTATACATGCCATGTTCATGATCATACATTGAAATGGAAGATCCATCACCAAACGTAACATCCAGCATGTCATGAAATTTTATAGTATCCGGAAAAGCTCTTTTGAGATTCAATATGCTGAGAGAAAAAATTTCCGAATTCAGTGAAGTGCTGAAAAAATAATGAGGAACGAATTCGCTGGTTTTTCCTGTTGATGAGAGAACGGATTTAAGCGCACTATAAATTACGATTGATTTATTTTCCTCAATCCTATATTCTTTATCATACTCTTTATAAAAACGATAGTCACTTCGTTTGCAATCGCGATAACCGTAAATGCTGTCTTTGCTTAACCGGATTTTCTCATTGCCTTTAATTACATCAACATAATTTTTTGAAAAAAAGTGATGCAGTATTATTTTATCGGAAGATGAATTGCAATTGCATAAAATTGAAAGATTGTTTGACTGATAGTCTTGCCAGGTAAGAAAAATGCCTCCTTGTTCAGCTAGAATTTTGTTTTGAGCAGGAAGGTTAAAGAATGTAAAGAGTGACAGCAATAGCGCTGCAATGGATTTCATTTTAATTAATTTTTGGCAACAAAGCGATAGCCCACTCCGGATTCAGTAATGAGATGGAAAGGCTTGTTTGGATTGTCTTCAATTTTTTTTCTCAGTTGCGCGATGTATACACGCAAGTATTGTGATTCATTGATGTAAGAAGGCCCCCAGATTTGCCTGAGTAAAAACTGGTGTGTCAGTACTTTTCCTTCATGCTTCGCGAGCAATGATAAAAGCGAATACTCGGTTGAAGTCAGCTTGACAATTTCATTGTTTCTTTTGACTGTTCTCGCAGCCAGGTCAATCTGCAGTTCGTCGCAATCAATTAATGAATTATTTTCCTCCGATGTGGTATCACGTAATGTTGAACGGATTCTAGCCAGTAATTCTGCTGTACGGAAAGGTTTTACCAGGTAATCATTCGCACCGTTGTCCAATGCTTTTACGATATCGTCTTCATTACTTTGGACGGAGAGAATGATAATTGATTTGGTGTACCATTCCCTGAGCTTTTTCAATACATCATGTCCGCTTTCATCCGGTAAACCCAAATCAAGAATGATGATGTCAGGAGGATGATTGGCGGCAGCGAGCAATCCTTCCTTTGCTGTTGATGCTTCGATTACTTTGAAACCATTGCTCGTCAGCGTGATTTCAAGCAGCTTGCGAATCTGCAATTCATCATCAATAACTAATATATCAGCGCCGTTCATTTTTCAGTTTGTTTTAAGAAAGAAGTTTCAGCCGGTATTTTGATGGTGAATTTTGCACCGCCTCCAGGAAGATTTGACAGTTGAATGGTTCCGTTGTGAGCTTCCACGAAACCCTTAGCGATTGACAATCCTAAACCGGTTCCTCCTGTTTTGGAATTTTTCAAACGGTAAAACTTATCAAAGACCTGTTCAATTTCATCTGCCGGAAATCCTTTTCCGGTATCAGAAACCTCAATTAGTAGAAAGTTTTTTATTTTGTCTCTGCTTGAATGCATGGTGTCATCGAAATGGCCGGTCACTTCTGAAACACTGCTTGCCTCGATGGTAATCGCGGATCCGGGTTCTGTGTAAATGGCTGCATTGCTGACAAGATTACGAATGACTTCCTGCATCAATCCAAAATCCAGTTTGAACAATGGAAGTGATTCGCTTATTTCAATTTTGAGTGGATGATCTTTTAATTTGTCTTCAAGATTGTTGATCACCGAATAAATCAATTCATTTACATCACACCAGTCCTTTTTCAACTGCAGGAATCCGGATTCCAAACGTGACATGCTTAATAAATTTTCAACCTGTTGATTGAGACGTGCAGATGCAATGGAAATCTCTGCAACCAGTGCATGTCTATTTTCTTCTGAAAGTTTATTGGTTTCGGTCAGTAAATTGTCAGTCGCGCCGATAATTGTTGCAATGGGAGTTTTTAATTCGTGCGACAGCGAATTCAAAAGAACGTTGTAGAGTTTTACGGCATTTGCCTTTTCTTCTTTCTCCCGCGCTACTTTTTCGATCTGTCTTATTTTGTAAGTTAGTACTGCATTCACTAATGCAACAACAAAATACATGGCAAGCATGAATGTATCTTCCGTGGCGCCGATGAAAAAAGTAAAACGTGGCGGAATAAAAAAGTAATCCCAGATTAATGCACTTAGTAACGCAGAAAGTAATACGGGAAGAATATCAAAGAACATGGCGATCAAAGAAACTGCAACGAGCAAAACAAAAGCGACCACTTTATAACCGATAAAACCGGAAATCAAAAAACAGATAGCTCCGACAAGGCAAACAAAAAATGTGGCATAGAAATATTGTTTTCCTTTCTTGGTTCTGTTGATGTACATGGTATCCACTTTTCTTTCTTACTAAGCCTTGACAAAAGTATAGCAAAGAGTATAAGCAACGAATAAAAAGAAGCGCTGGAGGCATAAAGATTTTATAAAGATTTGAGGTTTGTTTTCGTAGTGCGTAAGTTTAAAAGGATTCCTCTCCCGATAAAAATCGGGATCGGAATGACAATTTTCAGTTGAGAGAGGAGGTGAAAGGGAAGAAATTTCGCGAAGCGTAATTTCTTCCCTTTCACACTATAATACCCTTGCTCTGTCATTCCGAATGAGCGAAGCGAAATGAGGAATCT
>JAYVUK010000078.1:0-40135 GCA_043787975.1 Bacteroidota bacterium | reverse complement strand
AGCAATGTTTGTACGACCGATGGTTGTACTGAACCAAGTGGTATATTCCATACTCCTTTAACAAATACTGGTGGTGGTGCTAGCGATGGTTTGGCTTGTACTCAGGATAATTGTGCTGCCGGAACTACCGTTCACCCAGCTGTTGTAACAAATGATAATAATGTTTGTACTACCGATGGTTGTACTGAACCTTCCGGTGTATTCCACACCCCACTTACAAACACGGGCGGTGGAGCAAGCGATGGTTTAGCCTGCACACAAGACAATTGTGCTGCTGGTGTTACTGTACATCCACCTCTTTCAACAATTAATGACGATAATCCTTGTACTACGGATGGTTGTACTGAGCCAACAGGAGCGATAAGTCATACTGCTAAGACTTCTACAGGTGACGGAACAACTGATAACCTGGCTTGTACTCAGGATAATTGCCTTAATGGTACAACTGTTCATATTCCTGTTGTCACAGAAGACAACAACCCTTGTACTACGGATGGTTGTGTTGAGCCTACAGGCGTATTCCATACAAATAATCCTGTGGTAGCTACTGCTACTGCTACAGATGCTACTTGTCAGACTTGCGCGAATGGTACTGTTTCAATTGGAACTATTGGTGGTGGTGTCGGTCCTTATTCAGTATCACCCACTTCTCCTCAGACAGGCAAATTGCCAGGTAATTATTGTTTCACCGTCACTGATAGCAGAGGCTGCTCTACTCAAGCTTGCGCAACTGTAGGTTTTGCTGTAGGAACCTGTGGTGATTTCCGCACATATGGACAAGGTGCTTATGGAAGCCCTTCCAGTTCAACTCCAGGAGCATACAGAGATGCTCACTTTCTATCTGCTGTTGGTGTAAATGGATTGACAATTGGAGATTGCGGGCGTTATATTAAATTGACATCTGCACTTGCTGTCAAGAATTTCTTACCACAAGGTTCAACTGCTCGTCAGCTTGACCCGGGTACTTTGATTAACCCGACTTCAGCTATCTATAATAATGTATTTGCAGGACAACTTGTAACACTTGCACTCAACATGAAATTTGACAGTGCTGATGTTAACTTCAGTCCTTCCACTGTATTATTCAGAAACCTGATTGTGAACACAGGTCCGTTTAGCGGATGGGCAGTATGGCAGGTTTACAACGAAGCAAATCATGTGATTGGCTGCGGAGGAACTTCTGCTTACCTCCAGAGTGTTTTCAATGCCGTTGCTAATATCAATGATGGTTTCAACAGTAATTATTTGAGATGTCCTACCGGCACCGGAAGAATAATTTCAAATGAGTCTATTTCTGTAGCGCCTAAACTCTTCCCGAATCCAACGAATGGTTTGTTTGAGTTGAATTATGAGGTTGAAAAGGATGGTCAGGTTGTAGTTGAAATGTACAATGCAACCGGAAGCAAGGTTAGCACGCTCATGAATGGCAACCAGGATTCGGGTATACATTCATTGAACTTTAACATGAAAGATATCAATGAAAAACCGGGATTATATCTGATTCGCGTTATTACCGGCGACAAGACAACAACTCTCCGATTGGTGTTTGTTGAATAAGTTGAAAAGCCAAAAAAAATCCTCCTTCGTTAATTAACAAAGGAGGATTTTTTTTGGGCTTTTCGAAAATTTACCATTTGTTGCAAATTAATTGACGACTCTGTATTCGATCCGTAGAGATGCAATATTCAGGACAACTATTATTTAATTTTCAAAAGCTTCTGATTCGGGTGGTTAATAACAGTATGCAGAAGTTGCAATGGAAGATATTTTTAGCATTAAACTTTACCTCAATCCTTCGCTCAGTAAGATGACAATTCTGACTTCAGGCAGACATAAAAATTAGTTGCTTGAAATTACGGATAAACAAGAAAAAGTGATTTTAAAAAAGGAAATCCTGATCGTTTTCAAACACTTGATTGCAATGGATTCTCTCTAGGAAATTACCAGGTAGTCTTTAAAGTCGGGAGAGTTCTCAATAAAAAAATTGATCGTTAAAAAATTGAATTTTTTAGTTCCCTAAATCATCAAAGTTAACATCGGTAAAAGATGAGTTTTGTTCTGTTGATGTTTCAGAAGGAATTGAAGTTTCAAGCGAATGATTTGATTCCGGAGAATCAATTTTAAGTTCACTCACCTTCACTGAACATTCGTTAAATGCTTCAATAAATTTATCAAAGTCCTGGCGGTCTAAAAAGATTTTATGTTTTTCATAGAATGGATTGCCATCATCTCCCATACGTTTTTTACTTTCAGTGATTGTAAGATAAAAGTCGTTTGATTTTGTAGGTTTCACATCAAAGAAATAAGTCCGCTTCCCTGCTCTTACTGATTTTGAAAAAACCTCTTCTCTGCGTTGGTTGTTGTGCTCTGCCATACGTTCATTAATTTAATCGCAGCAAAAATGAGAAAATTATTTATATGTGCAAATTATTTTTAGTGTGTACCACCAATATGCCATCTTAGTCAGCTTAAATCATGGCCATACCTCAAAAAGAAAAACCGGAACAAGGCAACCTTTTCTCACATTATTTTGTTAAAAAGTTAATCTGACCGAATGACAGGTTGTTTAAATTTGCATGTTAATTGCGAACGCAGCGAATGAATATGTAATTTTGTTGAAAGATTGTCAAAAAAACCCTGAACTTATTTAAGGAAGTCAACGTAACACCAAATTAAAAAATCAACAATATATGGAAGCTAAATTTTCTCCCCGAGTAAAGGATGTCATCACGTTCAGCCGTGAAGAGGCATTACGCTTGGGTCACGATTACATTGGAACGGAACATTTGCTGCTGGGCTTAATCCGTGAAGGAGAAGGCATGGCAATTAAAATTTTGAAATCATTGGGAATTAATCTTGCTGAATTAAGGAAGTCAGTTGAAAATTCTGTAAAAGGAAGTTCGACTTCAGCAAACAATCTCAGTAACATTCCTCTCACGAAGCAGGCTGAGAAAGCATTGAAGATTACATACCTCGAAGCGAAAGTTTTTAAAAGTGATGTGATTGGAACCGAACACCTTCTTCTTTCCATCTTAAAAGATGAAGACAATATTGCCACTCAAATTTTGAATCAGTACGGGATTACCTATGAAATCGTAAAAGAGGAAATGGATATTATCAAATCAAATTTTAAATCTGAAAATCCACACAACCCAGCGGAAGACGATCCATATTCAAAAGAAGATGATGGAGGTGCCGGAATTACAGGTGGCAAAAAAGGAAGTGATTCAAAATCCAAAACTCCTGTGTTAGATAATTTCGGTCGCGATCTTACAAAGGCTGCGGAAGATGGTCGTCTCGATCCCATTGTTGGAAGAGAAAAGGAAATTGAACGTGTATCTCAAATCTTATCGAGAAGGAAAAAGAACAACCCGATTCTCATTGGGGAACCGGGCGTCGGTAAATCCGCCATTGCAGAAGGTCTTGCATTGAGAATTGTTCAGCGAAAAGTTTCGCGCGTATTATTCAACAAGCGAATTGTTACACTGGATCTTGCTTCACTTGTTGCAGGAACAAAGTATCGCGGTCAATTTGAAGAGCGGATGAAAGCCGTTATGAATGAACTTGAAAAATCTCCAGATGTGATCCTTTTCATTGATGAGATTCATACCATCATTGGGGCAGGCGGAGCTTCCGGTTCATTGGACGCATCCAACATGTTCAAGCCGGCACTTGCCAGGGGAGAAATTCAATGTATCGGTGCTACTACCCTTGATGAGTATCGCCAGTACATAGAAAAGGACGGTGCTCTCGACAGACGTTTTCAACGTGTATTGGTTGAGCCTGCAAGCATCGATGAAACCCAGGAAATCCTGAAGAACATCAAAGACCGTTATGAAGAACATCATAATGTAAATTATACTCCTGAAGCATTGAAAGCATGTGTTACACTTACTGCGCGTTACATTACAGATCGTTTCCTTCCAGATAAAGCGATTGATGCATTGGATGAAGCAGGCTCACGTGTTCATATTACAAACATTCATGTTCCGAAAAATATTCTTGATCTCGAAACAAAAGTTCAGGAAATAAAAGTTGAAAAAAATAAAGTTGTTCGAAGTCAGAAGTACGAGGAAGCTGCCAAGCTCCGCGATTCAGAAAAACAATTGCTCGAACAACTAGACACTGCAAAAAAACAGTGGGAAGATGAAACAAAGAGCCATCGTTATACAGTAAATGAAAAGGATGTTGCTGAAGTCGTAGCAATGATGACCGGAATCCCTGTTACCCGTGTCGCTCAATCAGAAAGCAACCGGTTAGTGAAAATGGCTGATGAGTTGAAAGGAAAAGTAATTGGTCAGGATGACGCCATTGCAAAAGTAGTTCGTGCTATTCAACGTAACCGTGCCGGTTTAAAAGATCCTAATAAGCCAATCGGTACCTTTATTTTCCTTGGCCCTACAGGAGTTGGTAAAACTGAACTTGCAAAAGTTCTTGCAAAATATTTATTTGATTCAGACGATGCTCTTGTTAGAATTGACATGAGTGAATACATGGAAAAATTTGCCATATCAAGGTTAATTGGCGCTCCTCCCGGTTACGTTGGTTACGAAGAAGGTGGTCAATTGACTGAAAAAGTAAGGCGTAAACCATATGCTGTGGTGCTGCTTGATGAAATTGAAAAAGCACATCCTGATGTTTTCAATCTCCTTCTTCAAGTTCTTGATGAAGGTATGCTTACAGATTCTCTTGGACGCAAAGTCGATTTCAAGAATACAATCATGATCATGACTTCGAACATTGGCTCACGTCAATTAAAAGACTTTGGACAAGGGGTTGGCTTTACTACTCTTACAAAAGCTGCAGGCGTTGAAGATCATTCAAAAGGAGTTATTGAAAGCGCCCTGAAGAAAGCCTTTGCTCCTGAGTTCTTAAATCGTATTGATGATGTGGTGTTGTTCAATTCACTGAGCAAAGAACATATACACAAGATTATTGATGTGGAACTTATCCATCTTTACAAACGTGTTAATGAACTTGGTTATAAGCTGAATCTTTCTACTGAGGCAAAAGATTTTATTTCTGACAAAGGCTATGACGCAAACTTCGGCGCGCGCCCATTGAAACGAGCTATCCAAAAATACCTCGAAGATCCGCTCGCAGAAGAAATCATTAAAGCGGAACTGGCTGAAGGTGATATCATCGAAGTGACCTTCGATACTGAAAGCAGTACTCTTAAGATTGCCGTTACAAAAGCTGCTGCGACCCCTGCTTCTGCTCCACCGCCTACGAAAACAGGAACTACGAGGAAGAAGAAAGAAGAATAAAACAAATAACCCTGATAAAAAAAGCGAGCTTCTGCTCGCTTTTTTTATTTGCTGCAATAAATAAATTCCGTTAAAATTATTTTCCCAGCAACCATTCCACCTTCTCCTTCACTTCCTCGATACTGATTCGATTTATACAAGGATTATCAGGATGCACGCAATGAACCTGATCGCAGGGATTGCATTCAAGAACGTGATGAAGGAAAGCCGTTCTTTTACCTTGAGGATAAAACACGAGCGGTTCACCCGGACCAAATAAACCAAGGCTTGGAATTCCCGCAACTGCAGCAATGTGTAAAGGCCCACTTTCATTACCCACAAACAAACTTGCTTTTGAAACTAATCCTGAAAATTCACTGAGACTAAAATCCCCTGCAACAGAAAATGTTGTGAAAGGAATAATCTTCTGAATTTGCTCAATGGAATTCCGATCACCTTTGTCTCCGCAAAAGATTACCTCTAACTGCCTTTGTTCTTTTAAATAAGTTGCAAGAGCAGCGTAATTTTTTAACGGCCATCTCCTCAGTTCTCGCCTTGCTCCGATATGCAGCATTGCGAATTTTGAAATGTTATTCCGGGAGAGGAAACCAACTGCTTTTCTTAATTCATCCGCATCATAAAAGAGTTCAGGTTTCTGAATCTTATTTTTTTCATCCAGCAACGGTTCTATCACCTGCAGATTAGTTGTCGCCTCATGAGGATGCGTCCCTTTCAACATATTTATATATCGAATTGTTCCCCTGTCCACGCGAATTTTCGGAAGATGCATGAGTGCATACCAATTACTTTTACTGCTTCCTCTTAAATCAACAATCAAATCATAATTACCCGTCAAATCATTCCAATTGCTTATTGCTTCTGCAATAGCAGAATCATTTTTTACAAGAGAAATTGCAAATGGTTTACACAACAAGGTAAGTTCGGCATCCGGGAATTGTTTCTTCAACGATTTAAAGATATGAAGCGAATAACACAAATCACCGATTTCATCTTCCCTGATGCAAAGAATGCGTTGAAATGTCTGATGCCGTAAATTCTTATTTCCATTTATTATCTTACTAATAAGCATGGAAAAAAAATAAACTGACTTTTCTTTCAGGTTACGAAACCGAAGTTTATTCACAGAAAACTATTGGAATGATTATGTTGTAACGTAAATCGGCAACACTCATTGTGTTCCCTTCTCCCCTCTCTTAGACTTCCAATGCCATTTCACTCTTGACTCTTCCCCTTTTATTAAACGTTCGATGTTACGTTGATGCGTGATCAGAATTAAAATTGTAACAGCCAGAGAAAAAATATTAATGCTTGAGTTGGTACTGTAAAAAACCATGATGATCACCGGGAATGTAAATCCACTCATAATACTGCCGAGTGAAACATATCCGCTCGTAAATAAAGTGATCAGAAAAACTCCCGCGCAAATTAAAGCCGCCTGTGGGTGCACCGCAAATAAAATCCCGAGCATGGTAGCGACTCCTTTGCCACCTCGAAATCCTACATAAATCGGAAATATATGTCCAAGTAATCCGCATACAGCGAGTGCTAATTCAAAGTCAATAAAATCAGGAGACAATGGTTCATAGTTACCAATGAAGTATGCCAGTTTTACGGCCAGGAATCCTTTTCCAATATCCATCAATAGAACAGGGATGCCTGCCTTCTTTCCCAATACGCGAAACGTGTTGGTGGCTCCAGCATTTCCGCTTCCATACTCACGAACATCTATTCCATAAAATGTCCTCCCGACCCAAACGGCAGAAGGAAAAGAGCCGATGAGGTAAGCGAGAACTAATCCTAATATATTGGGTAACGTAAGCAAATTGATTGATGGTTATAGTTGATTACTTCTCTTCTTCGTTTTGTACAGGCTCCTGTTTTCGCAGGAAGTCTTTCACCTTCCTATCAGTCGACAACATGAATTCGTACGGATCCTGATTCTTTTCACCCTTTGAAAATCGTTTCTCCGGCTTCACTTTATTGATCGCATCGTTATAGCCGCTATAGGATGAAATTGATTGTAGCAATCCACGTGTATAGCTGAAGAAGAACCACGGTGAATTAGAAGGCGCCAGGTATATATTCAAAACATCACCACTCCGCTTTCTTACGACCTCAATGTTTCCATCCATTTTACGGCTAATTGAATACTTATCTATGCTGCCAAGACTTACAGGTCCCACAGAACGGAATGAACGTGTATCTTTATTCCAAAGCATTTTTACATTGGTAATAAGAAGTGAATGACGCAATTCATCGGGCATCTTTTTAAATGCTCCGTACATGTTAAGTTCACTAATAAATTTATCAGACTTTTCCTTTCCAACCAACTCAGCAAGCCCTTTTTCGTAAGCGGGTTTTCCTATATCATCACTTGGTTCAAGATTAACAGCACCTTGAAGTTGTTCCGCCATCACCTTCAATGCATCATCTGTGAAAAGAAAATCAACCGTTGCCATGATATTGATTGACGTACTGTCATTATTCAGGTTATAGGTTGCATTACCAACAGTCTCCATCTTCAGTTGACCGAAATCATTTCCAAGATTTATTTTACCTTCACCATAAATCAAACAACGGTTGTCATTGAGACTCATATAATTTCCGGCTGAATTAGGTTTTTCAAGTTTCTCTTTTGTTGTAATACGGAATTCATTCGAAGGCTTGTCGTACGTAAGAAAACCATCAGCTGAAATAATTTCCCGATCGCCGGGACGAATTTTAGGCATCAGGAAAACAGAATAAACACCAGTCGTATCGCTCGACTGCGCTATTGCAACAAATAGCTTTGTCCCATTATCAGTAACAGGGTTAGATATAGGAATACTCACATTTGCCGGATTAATTATTTCGCTAAACCTGATCCAGTTTTTCTCGATTCGTTCACAATGAAAATTCGGCTGAGCATACCCGGAGAAATTCAGAAATTCTTTTGATGCCAACAAATGAACTCCGCCTTTAAACAAAAATTGCGGACTCAACTGAAATCCTGCTGAATCGGAAATTTCACCATCAGCATAGGTTTGCAATGTTGTATCAACTGCTACTTTATCAAAATGTAAATGATGTTTCACATTGTCCAAATCAATGTAATCATAATCGCCATTGCCTTCATATTTTTTTCTGCCTTGAATATCAACTGAAGCATTGTAAATCGTATGATACTTCGTCACATTATTAGCAACGATCCTCGAATTTTTTAAAGTCTGCATTTTTGCATAACGCTCAATAATCACCTTTCCACTATCAGGAATTACTGATGCATCGGCCGTTTGTATCAGGGCAACTTTTTCTGCCTTAATTAAGTAATCGCGTAACGAATAGCGGGCAAAAGGTGCTTTGAACCTGAGTGAATCCTGTCGTGGTTCAATGCTAATAAATTCTGAACCTGTGAGGTCAAGACCTTGCGAAGCTTCTGCATTTGTATTGGAACCCAATTCAATTTCCTTCTGATCCATGAACCACTTGAACTGGTCTATATAGCATATATATTGATTAAGTGGAAAACTAACATACGACCCGCCACCATTGGATTTGAAATCACCTACTCTCTTCGTGAAATCAATGTTCGAGCGAACATTTTTTGTTGAGAACGCAAGTGCCGCTGTGTTATCAGATGTGAGACGGAAATCAGAAGTGTCTGCATTGAATGCGTTGAGCTTGTATTTGAAATAATTTGCTTCGAGTTCGCTCGCAGCAAAACTCATCATGCCGTTTCCTGTCATACCGGAAGGTTGAAGTTGTAAGTTTCCATCGAGCATAGCTTGCTTTTCATACATTTCCATCTGCGCTGAATCCTTGTTAATATACATCACATCTTTGTAAGGAGCCCAATGCACATATACTTCCTCGGCTTTTACAGACGGAAATTCAACGCCTTTATATACTTCTTTCCTGTTTGTAAAGTCCTTCACATGCGAGTTCATCGAGTCAGGGAGAAAAAGATAATCGCGGGAATGGGAAGTCGAAGTGAGGTATTCAATCGTTCCGTCACCATGCAAACCCTCATTGCTGAGATTAATCGAACTTGTGAATTGTCCTTTGCCTCCATATGCCGGCCAACCTCCCGGCCCGGTTTCACGAACCAGTCCTAAAGAAAGATCAGACTGAAGTCTGAGCGTATCTCTAAAATCAGGAAAAATTCCTGCTGAAACAAATTCACCGTTGAATTTCAATCCTGATCTTGAGAAATTATCCAGGCTATCAATGGTGAATGGATCCAAATGAAAATAAAATTTATCCCTGTTGTAAACACCATCCTGGATATAAGGTTTATCATAAAAAACTTCAGATGCTTTCTTGCTGTTGAAGATCGGGTACTGCGGATAATCATGCAAGCCTGACTTGTTTCCCTGGAAGTCAATCAATAAATCGCCGGTAATATTTTGTAGTACACTTCTCACGGGAACCAATTTCCGGTTTCCATATACATCTACTTCCTGAGGGTCATCACTTTCTACTTTCAGGCGAAGTGAATCAACGTTGTTCAGGTTCACTTTAAAATTCTGGTAATCGAATGAAAATTCTTTCCCGTAAAAGTCGAACCGTCCGGCATGAACTCGACCGGCAAAAGTAAAATCGCGGTTTTTCTTTACATGAATTTCTTCTTCCTTCGGATAGATCACGACATTTTGAGAATCGCTGAGAACGATGTGATCCACACCGCGCATCGTTATTTCAAAGTTCAACAAATTGATGGAAGCATTCGCTTTGGATTTAGTGACCGATTCAAATTGAATCACATCATAATCTGTTTTACCAACATTCGCCAGAATATAATAATCCAGCCTGTCTTTAATCAACGCTTTGTCTTCAATAACATCATAAGCAAGGAAACCCTGGTTAGAAAAATTAATCAGCATGTTTCTAACTTCACTTTCAGGAAGGTGCAGATACTTTGCAAGGTCAAGTGTATAAATCACTTTTGAATGATTCTGAACTGCAAATTGTTGTATCCTATAAAGCGGATGCACTTCACTAAGTCCCTGGAGCTTGATAAATCTTCCTCTCCGGAAATAATTTGATGATTCAAAAGTTGCTTTGCTCTCTCCTGCTCCGCTGATCATTTTCAAATCAATCAACGGTTCGTCAATCTTCCAATAGAAACCATCAAAATACATATCAATCTGGTGATACGAATCATAATAGGGACTCTTTGATTTTCCATCCTCACCCCTGATCAATGCAAGTTCTCTGTCACTTACAATGTATTTCAATTCTAGTCCTGGTTGATAGATGGAATCCTTTTCCAGGTAGATCGTAACTGCTGAACGATCAGAGGTAATCTTATCCTTCCTGACAACAAAACTCCTGGAAGCAGCTACAAGAAAGGGTTTGTGGTCGCGATAAAAAAACAAATGAGCATCCTGTTCACTATTTCCTGAACCGACCATTTTATTTCCGATCATTGAAAAGCCACCACGATAATCGATATCAGGAACAATATTTTTAATTTCAAATTCCGTCGCATACGATTCAAACCTTGGATAGGTCGCCGTTTCAGGAGTTACATTTGAAAGCAGTTTATCAGAATATCTTCCAAGCAATGGCTTTTGAAAATAGGTAGAATTATAAAATGACGTAGAGTCGGCTTTGAATTCAGCGCTGGAAACATCAACTAAATATCTTTTTAACTCAGCCCGCACAATACCTTCATCCCAGCCTGCGCGTTTCCAATTTACCTTTCCTCCCTCACCGTAAAATGTTTCGCGGGTTGGATAATACACTCCTTTTGTTTCGACAATCAAAGATGAATCACCTTTTGCAGAACAAATAAGGTTCATCACCGGAAAAGTTATTTTCGGCAATGAGTCGTAATCAAATTTGTAATCGCCATTATCAGTATACCAATGCGTGGATGTTGAAATATAAAGTGAGTTGTCTTTGAAAAGATTGTTGCAGGCAATCATGTAAACAGAAAAATTTTTAGATGGAAGCAGAATTAACTTATCCAAGCCGCTTTGCCAGGCATCAAACATTTCCGAAGATTTACCGGCATTGACGAAACTCACCAGGGTGGTTAAGTAATTTTTGAAATCAGGAAACGGCTTCATGCGCTTTCTCAGCATGGAATTCGCCGTTTTATAAATTGCCTCCTGTTGTTTAGTAGATATTTTTCCACCGTTCCATGCAGGAGAGAATTGTTTCATCAATTCCTCGCTTTCCTTCTTATTCGACTCGTCAAAAAACTGCTGCAGCTCCGCTAAAAACTTAACAGGATCGGGAGTAAAATTTTTAATGGACTGAGAAAACGAAAACAACGGGAACAGAAAAAACAGTAAACTGAAATAAATTAAATTTCTCTTTTTACAATTCATTTTAAGGTTCAGATCAAAATCAATGTTCTAAAAAAATTATGCTGCTTTCTGAAAATGAATGAGCATCCATTGATTTTTCGAGGTATGGCTCTTCAGGTTTAGGTTCAGTCTCTTTCCTGCTTCCAACATTTTTTCCAAATCATCCGTGATAAATCCACTCATCAGCAAATGCCCTTCATTTCTCAATGCAACAGTATATGCATCCATATCATCCAGCAAAATGTTCCGGTTGATGTTGGCTAAAATTACATCAAATGCCTTCCCGCGAATCAGGTTTACATCTCCTTTTTGAACAATGATGTGTTGAGATTGATTGCGCAGGCAATTCTCAAATGCATTCCTGAAAGCCCATTCTTCAATATCGATGGCGAGGATATTTTTTGCCCCCATTTTGGCTGCAAGAATCGCCAGTATTCCGCTTCCACAGCCCATGTCAAGCACGGTTTCATTCGCCAAATCCATCTTCAACATTTCTTCCATCATCAACGAAGTAGTTGAATGATGACCGGTGCCGAAAGACATTTTAGGCTCGATTACAATCTCGTATTTAATTCCGGGCTTTTCAGGATGAAACGGTGCACGAACGTAAACCAAATCATCGATGAATACAGGTTCGAAATTACTTTCCCACAAGGCGTTCCAATTCTGATCCTTAATTAACGCTTGCGTAAATGAAATATTCCCTGATTCTTTCAGCGCTTCAACAAGGCTCTTTATTTTTTCTTCGGAAAATCTCGTGAAAGGAATGTATGCCTTTACTCCTGTTTCGGTTTCTTCAAACGACTCATACTCTTCAGAAAGCAATGCAATCAACAATTCATTTTGCTCCGGAGAATTTTGAAAAGTAATTTCGATGTAATCCATTTGCCATACTTACTTTTTTTATTCGCTTGCTACGCCAATTCTTCCATCGTCTTAACGATCCGGGTAAACTCATTTATCTTCAGTGAGGCGCCACCAACAAGCCCTCCGTCAACATCGTTACAAGAAAAAATCTCGTGTGCATTTTCGGGAGTTAAACTTCCACCATACAGGATTGAAATGGCTGAAGCTGTCTGTTCTCCAAATCTCTCCCGGATGATTTGCCGGATAAACTGATGCATTTCCTGTGCCTGCGCAGAAGTTGCATTCACACCGGTTCCGATCGCCCACACGGGTTCATAAGCAATCACACATTCTTCCAACTGATTTTTTGAAAGGTTAAACAGTCCTGTTTCAAGTTGTTGTTTGACAATTTCCAGGTGCTTGTTTGCATTTCTTTGATCCTGTGTTTCACCGCAACAATAAATCGGCAGCAACGAGTTTTCCAACGCACGTTTTACTTTTTCTGCAAGCACCAAATTCTCTTCCCCGAAATAATTTCTTCTTTCTGAATGACCGACCAGCACATAATCAACCCCGATGGAAGCCAGCATCGAAGTTGCAATTTCGCCTGTGTACGCTCCGGAATTTTTATCGGAACAATTCTGTGCTGCTACAGCAATTACCGAATCGCGCAAAACCTGGTGCGCAATTTCATGGAGATAAATAAAAGGAGGAGCAAGAATTATGTTTGTCTTTTGATCTTCATGAGTCGCTTCTGCCACCGCATCAGCCAATGCCATTGCTTCCGCGTAATTCAGATTCATCTTCCAGTTGCCTGCTATGATTTTTTTTCTACCCATTTACTACAATGATTACAGTGATTACTAAAACGATTACACCGATTTCCTATTTGGTCATTCCAACTGGCTCCTCTCCTGTTAGCAAAACAAGACTCTGAACAGCAAGATTAGAAATTATTCACGGAAGAAAAAATTTTCTGACTTTAAAATCATACTTCCGCAAGGCTCATCCAATTCAACGAATCCTTTATCTTTGGAAACTATTAAACTTAACACCCAATTACTATGTATGAACTTTATCATTTGGTCATGAATGCCGAGGCGGATGACAAGCCTGAATTAATGTTTACTGTCACCTTAGTGGATGATGATCCGTTGTTCATTGAGCAGATGAAAGATTTCCTGGAGTCCATGAAAATTACACAGATTGAATCTTTTCAAAGTGGTGAAGATTTTTTAGCCGTTGTAAATGAAACTGACAAGCGTTTGGTGGTATGCGATTTTGATTTCGGTTCGCCGCAACGAATGAATGGCTTTGCTGTATTGGATGAACTCCGGAAAAGAAATTTAAAAATGCCTGTGATCATGTTATCATCGCAGGATAAAATTACCGTTGCTATGGAAACATTGATGCGCGGTGCTGCCGATTATTTTTTCAAAGCATCTGAAAATGCTTTTACCTCTGTGCTAACTTCCATTCTTAAATTGAATGAAGTGCAACGGTTGAAAAAAACCGAACAGGATTATATCAAAACCTTGATCGTTGGTTCCATCGCTGCTGTCATCATCATCGGATTACTGATGTATAACCTGTACAAATAAATCCAGGGGATCAGAATGGCAGATCGTCCTTTTCAGGAAGCCATGTGTTTTCAGGAGCTGAAACATCACTCATTGGTTGCGAAGACGAACCATCATTCATAGCCACCTTCCAGGCTTTTACATCCGTGTACCATTTTCCGTTGAACTCACGGCTTTCCACATCAATGGAAGCTGTCACATTGTTTCCTTCGTGGATGTTGAATTTATCGATGTTATCTCCCCATAAGGTGATGCAAACTTTTTTCGGAAATTTTTCTGAAGGTATTTCTAAAATATAATCCTGCTTTTTCCATGGACCGTTTTTGCCTTGTCCTGATTGTAACGGCAATGCTTTGATAATTTTTCCTGTGATTTCCATTCGATTTATTTTGTGGTAAAGTTGCGAAATATTGGGAAATAAAAATGCTGCTTTTCTGAAGCAGCATCTGTAAATACTATTTTAAGAGACGATTATTTGTTCTTCTTTTCGTCTGATACAGTCAGTTTTTTACGTCCACGAGCTCTACGGGCAGCAAGTACTCTGCGACCGTTCGCGGTAGCCATACGCTCACGAAAACCGTGTTTATTCTTTCTTCTTCTACTGGATGGTTGGTATGTCCTTTTCATTGTTCTATGTATTAAATGCCCAAAACGGGTCGCAAAGGTAAAAATGTTTTTTAGACTGACAAATATTTAATGCAGTTTTTATCCTGTTTTGAAACTATTTTACTTCCAGGTATTGAATTTCAGCTTCAATCTTTTCTGGATGAATAATGTACGCCGGCCAATAAAAAGGATGGCGCAAACGCCGGGTATATTGTTCTAACGTGTTTCGACTTCACTGACAACAAAAAATAAACATGCTCTTTGAAATTTTATCTTCGCTTCATAAAACAGGTCGTTGTGCTAAAAAAAATCCTTTTTGCTTCCAGGTATTCACGTTACAAATTTTTCGCTTCTGATGCGCACGGATTGCATTCACCATTTGTATTTGAACTTTATAACGAAGTCATCAAAGCTGAAACTCCCTTTTATGCGTTTGAAAAAGTAGAATCTGTTCGAGCTAAAATGTTGTTATCGGATCAAAAAATTTCTGTTCATGATTTTGGAACCGGAGGAAAAAAGAGTCACGAAAAAAAGTTATCGCTTCCATTTATTGCGAAGCATTATGTGAAACCCAAAAAATACGGTCAACTTTTATTCAGACTGGTCAATCGATTCCGCCCCGCCACCATTTTGGAACTGGGAACTTCTCTTGGCATTACAACCCTGTATCTTGCTTCTCCTGACAGCAAGGCAAAAGTGATCACCATCGAAGGTTGTAAAAATACAGCCGCTGTTGCAACTGAAAATTTCAGCATCAGCGGAATCAAAAACATTGAACAGGTTACAGGAGAATTCGGTGACGTGTTGCCAACGGTTTTAAAGAACTATCCTCAACTTGATTTTGTTTATTTCGATGGGAATCACCGGAAAGATGCCACCCTACTCTATTTCAACCAATGTCTTTTGAATCACCACGAACATTCCGTTTTTGTTTTCGATGATGTTCACTGGAGCGGTGATATGCAACAGGCGTGGAAAATTATTCAACAGCACGAATCAGTAACCCTCACTATTGATTTATTTTTTATCGGACTTGTTTTCTTTCGAAAGGGAATCCCAAAACAACACTTCACTTTGAAATACTAATATAACCAATGACGAATAAACCAATGAACTAATTTCAAATAACGTTTTCATAACGATTAATCTTCTATTTTTGTTCCAATTCAAAAACCGGATTTATCCTGTATGCCACTACTTCATCTCGAAAATATAGCAAAGAAATATGTGATCGGAACGGAAACCATTCATGCGCTTCGATCCATTACACTTTCAATTAACAAAGGTGAATATGTTGCCTTGATGGGCCCTTCAGGTTCCGGAAAATCAACCTTGATGAACATTCTCGGATGTCTTGATACGCCAAGCAGTGGAAGCTATTCGCTCAATGGAAAAGAAGTGAGCAAAATGCAGGACAACGAACTTGCAGATATTCGTAACAAAGAAATCGGTTTCGTTTTCCAAACGTTCAATTTGATTCCGCGCAGCTCCGCGCTTGACAATGTTGCATTGCCGCTTGTGTATGCCGGTTTCAAAAAACACGAACGAATTGAGCGGGCAACAACAGTTCTTACCGGTGTAGGCCTTGGAGATCGCATTACGCATAAACCAAATGAACTTTCCGGAGGTCAGCGACAACGTGTGGCTGTTGCGAGAGCATTGGTGAATAATCCATCCATTATTCTTGCTGATGAACCGACCGGAAACCTCGATTCAAAAACCTCGGAAGAAATCATGGCTTTGTTCAATGATATTCATCAGAAAGGAAATACAATTATTGTCGTGACGCATGAAGAAGACATTGCGCAACATGCACATCGGATTGTACGGTTGAAAGACGGATCGGTGGAGTCGGACCTGGTAAATAACAATATCAGGAAAGCAGTTACAGCTTGATGTTTCCGGTTTACGGTTTA
Source organism: Bacteroidota bacterium (assembly GCA_043787975.1). Lineage (GTDB taxonomy): Bacteria > Bacteroidota > Bacteroidia > AKYH767-A > 2013-40CM-41-45 > JAPLDA01. The sequence continues at coordinate 23,624 of JAYVUK010000078.1, read as the reverse complement.
CAAGGTTCATCTTCATCAATCGCTGAAATGCATTTTCATAATCTGTGTAATCGTTAAGTATGAAAATTTATACAAAGAAAGGCGACAGCGGAACCACGCAACTGATCGCGGGAACACGCGTTCCGAAACATCACATTCGTATTGAGGCCTACGGAACGATCGATGAGTTGAATGCATACATCGGTTTGTTGCGCGATCAGAACCTAAACCAATCCCATAAAAATATTTTGCTTGAAATCCAGGATCGTCTTTTTACCATCGGTTCTTCGCTCGCCTCCGATCCGGAGAAATCAAACATGAAAATTCCTGATCTGAAAGAAGAAGATGTGATGATTCTCGAAAAGGAAATGGATAGCATGGAAGAGCAGCTTCCGGAATTAAAATCGTTTATTCTTCCAGGAGGAAATACCGTTGTTTCGTATTGTCACATTGCACGTTGTGTTTGTCGAAGAGCTGAACGGTTGGTTGTACATCTTTCGGAAAATGACTTCGTTGATCCGCACGTGATTAAATATCTCAATCGCCTTTCTGATTATCTTTTTGTGCTTTCGCGCAAATTGGGCGCTGAACTTCATGCAAACGAAATCCCCTGGAAGCCACGTCTTCCCTGATATTTTTAGCTTACAACAACCACTTCATTCCTGATTTTATTTCATCCTTTTTACCTCAGAAAGAAATTTTTTGGCATTGGTTTATTTGAACGGAATTTTTATACTTTTGCCACCCTTAAAAGAAAAGACAGAAATTTTGTTTCACCATTTATCCGACTCTTAACAGGCGCTATGTATTGGACACTTGAATTAGCACAACATCTTGAAGATGCACCGTGGCCGGCCACCAAAGACGAATTGATTGATTATGCAATTCGTTCGGGCGCGCCTTTAGAAGTTATTGAAAATCTCCAGGAACTTGAAGACGAAGGAGAAGCGTATGAAACCATTGAAGAAATCTGGCCTGACTACCCGACTAAAGATGATTTCTTTTTTAATGAAGACGAATATTAAAAGATCCTTGTCTTGAATTTATAAAACTAAAGAGAGTCTCCCGTTTCAGAGGCTCTTTTTTTATTTTAGGTAACTTTGAACGCCTGATAAAAATACAAACCATTCAACTAAAATATCTATGCAAAAAAAATTACTTCTCACCTTCGTTTTTATTCAATTGTTTCTTTGTGCAAAATCACAAATAACATTTCAAATGGTGTATGGTGATACGCTGCACGACGAAGCCAGGTCAGTAACAAAATCCGGCAATGGATTTTTATTACTTGGATCGGCAAGCAACCCGGGGCTTGATTCATCAAAAATTGTTTTTATAAAACTGGATAGCGCAGCAAATATCATTTTAACGTCCACTTTTTATGTAAACAATTTGAAAAATGATTATGGCAACAGTATAAAGACAACTTCTGACGGAGGTCTTATTATCTGCGGAGCCACCTATGGCTCCAACATTGATCCGACATCCGATGACATACTCCTGATAAAGACCAGCGATACGTTCGGGAATTTAAGTTGGGCATTTGTGTATGGAAGTACCGGGGGAAGTGATGAAGGATATAGTGTGATTCCATGTGGTGATGGTGGTTACTTTGTTGCCGGAGCAAGTGTTAGCAGTACAGGAAACAAAAGCGGATATGCCATGAAAGTGGATGCAGCCGGAAGCCCTGTTTGGTATCATGCCAATACTATTTTAAACAACTCACGTTTCAACAAAGGATGCGCGACAGCTGATGGAGGTTTTGTTGCAACAGGAAGCACACTGTATGGTCTATCAAAAGATTTATTTGTTGTCAAGTATGACAGTTCCGGAAATGTGAAGTGGAGCAAACGGTCAGCTGCTGCCGGAAACCAGGAAGGAAATTCTGTAACGGCTACTTCAGACGGTGGCTGCATCATTGCCGGAAGCAACAGTTCAGACGGTTCTGTGAACTCAACTGATTTACTACTTGTAAAGTTGGATTCTTCGGGGGCTACACAGTGGTCAAAAACATACAATTATCTTTATGAAGATGTTGCAACAGACATTACTGCATTAGCCAATGGGCATTTTGCGGTTTCTTTTTATTCCAACTCGACTGATCTGACCGCTCCTGTGAGATCAATTGGCTTTCTTGATGTGAATTCTTCGGGAGTTCCGGGCACTGCAAGTTATTACGGAGGCAATACGTTAGATAATTTGTCGAATGCAATTGTGCCGACCAATGACGGTGGGTTTATTTTAGCCGGGGTTACATACGAGTACGAACCAAAAGGCGATGCTATCCTGATCAAGACCGATGCATCAGGAGGCACTCATTCATGTTTCATACATCCTGCTTCTTTCACTGCCTCCTCATTTGTATTAACTGACAGTGCAGGAAGCACGGTCAGTTCCGTGTTGCCAAACTATTCATCTGTTGCGATTAATCCCGGCCCATACACGACTTCCTATTCGCCAATTTGCTTTGATCTGTTGGTCCCGGAGCAAGACCATGCAACTTCTTTTAATTTATATCCTAACCCGGTTCAAAGCGAATTGACCATCCGGTTTAATGGAATTCATCCAACTGAAACACTGAGTATCTCTGATATGTACGGAAGAATAATTTTACAAAGAAGTATCCGTTCCGGTGAATCATCCATTGAATTCCCTGGAGAAATTTTTAAACAGGGAATTTACCAGGTTGAACTTCGAAGTGAAAAAGAAATTACCATTCGGAAATTCGTAAAGGTTAATTGATCAACCGGATCAAAATAAAAAAGGAGTTCGAAACCCGAACTCCTTTTTATTTATCTTCACTTTAAAAGAAATTACATCTTCACAATTTTACCCTGGTTAATAATTCCTGAAGCATTGACGATGCGGTAAAAATACATACCGGAACTTTGTTTTCCCAGGTCAACAACCATGTTGGTTCCGTTTGTGGTTTTCAGAGAATTCATCTCCGCAACTTTATTTCCCACCACATCAAAGATTTCAATGGTCACTTTTTCTTTCAGAAGAGTATTGAAATTGAAAGTCACTTCACCACTTGTAGGATTCGGATACACGGAGATTTTACTTTCACTGTTCAGTTCATGAATGCCAACGGATCCGTCAATAATGTTGATGTCATCTACATAAATATTATTCCCGTGATCTCCATAGAATTCAAATTGAAACTGAATATGCGACTGACCGATATAAGAAGTTAAATCAATCGAATCTGTTCTCCAATCGGTTGCGATTGGTGTGAAGTTTACAGCATGGATTGCCGTTGTTGCAAGCGCTGTTCCTGTTTTAGAATACACTTCTGTAAACGTAACACCACAGTCCGTTGATACAAAAACCTTCATCGAATCATCTGACGTAGTTGCTCTCATCGCATACGCTAAACTGAACGTCATCTTAGCCGGTGCAATCAGGCTGGAAAAATTAACCTCTGGTGTTTTCACATAAGCATATACACTAGCAGCAGTATAACATTTTGCTTTTAAAGAAAATGTCGTATTACCAAAACCACCCGCAGTTGTAAAGCGGGAAATGAACGCACTTGGATCAGTAATAGTCCATGACGGTGGTGGAAATGTTGCAGCTTCAAAGCCTTCAACAACCGGTATTACCAACAGGTTCGAAATAATATTCAAGGTAGTTGTGCGCGTGTCGTTGAAAGAATTTTCATCAAGGCCACCGTTTGGATCGCTTGTAAATACTGTAAATGAATGTGTACCCGGAGACGCAGACATAACCGGCAGTGATACCGTTGCTGAAGTGCTGGGAGCCAATGAACCGGTCCAATGGTAAACTAAAATTGGCCCTGCATCGACCTGGTAATTTATATTGAGAGAATCAAGTGTAGCCTGACCGAAATTACGAATGAGTACCACAGGACCAAATGTTGAGTCACAAAATACCTGGGCAGAAGTCGGAGTCGTAATATCCAACACTCCGGCATCCAGCGTAAATAAGGATGACGTATTGAGATCACTTTCCCAAAGTCCTCTTCCATATGTAGCGGCTCTAATTTTATTAATTGTACCATACTGAATTTCCAAATCATCCACCATTACGTTTGGTAAACCGGTCATGAACGGAATCCAATCAGACATGGTAGCATCCCTGTAATAAACACCGAAGTCCGTTCCTGCATACACAGCATCCTGGCTATTGTCCTGGTAAACGATGCAATCAGCCGGAACATTTGGAAGTGATCCCGAAATGTTTGTCCACGACGCTCCGCCATTTGAAGAATAATACACTTTCGTACCGGCAACATATCCTGAAACTGTAATCCATACTTTCATCGGGTTGAGCGAGCTAACAGCAATACCGGTAAGACCAGTCGTAGACAATGGGACACCGGAAGAGATATTTGTCCACGTTGTTCCACCGTTATCTGTGCGACTGATTTTACTAATCGAGGCAGAGTAAATTATATTCACATTGGTAGGTGCAACTGCAACACGAATCTGGTTACCACCCAACTGACCACTACTGATGACCGTCCACGATGTACCGGAATTGGTGGTCTTGTAAAGATCACTCAGTCCTACATATACCGTTGTATGGGTAACCGGATCAAAAACGATGGGAGAAGTCCAATCGCCTGTCGCAGGCATTGTGAGCTGAGAAAAAGATGTTCCTCCGTTGGTAGATCTGTAAAACGCACCGTTCTGACAGGAGATAAATGATAAATTGTCGTCAGCCCAATCTTGTGCACAATCCATTCCATCACAACCGGAACCTACATGTTTCCACAACCCGGCTTTAAGCTGATCTGTTCCGTTATCCTGTGCTCCGGCATACATGTAATAAGGAGTGATGGCAGAAGTTGCAAGACGATAATATTGTTTAGCGGCAATACCACTGCTGATGTTGTTCCATGAACTTCCTGTATTCACTGATTTATAAATACCACCATCGTTGGTGTTATAAAGGGTAGTACCATTCGGAGCAAAGAGTAGGTCATGATGATCAACGTGGGTGCTACCGATACCTGTCCAGGTTGAACCACCATCGATTGATTTAGCTATTCCACTTCCTCCGGATATTCCTGTTGAGCCAGCAATCACCACCGTATTCTCATTGATCGGGGATACGGCAATTGCACAATCATAAAACCCTTGATTGTTGATTACTGTAGTCGGATCTCCGACAGTTGTAAATGTGGTTCCTCCATCTGTTGATTTTTTAACCACAAAACTTCCATTGATGGAATACACAACCAATGGATTTGCAGGAGTGACTGCAATGACGGCTCCTCCACCTCCACCCAAACTACTACTTGCTGTAGACCATGTAGCCCCCAAATCAGAAGATCTGTATAAAATGGTAGATGTGCAGGCATACACTGTGTTTGCATCTCCGGGCCTGAATTCCATATCGAGAATATTTCCACTTCTCACCAGCGTCCAGGTTGCACCTGCGTTTACCGAGCGATACACGCCGGTACGGGTTGCTGCAAGAAGAATATCGGTGTTATTCGGATTGATAAGTACGCGATGAACAATGTTCGACTGCGTCTGAACATAACTTAATCCTGTTGTATTCCATGTTAAACCGCCATCACCAGAGACCATCACACCGGCGCTGTAAGTTCCTCCCCAAAAATCTCCTCCCACTTCATACCCATCGCGATCACCTGTTCCGATAAAGATGGAATCGTGGTAATTCGGATTCACAGCAACATCGGAAACTCCCAATGCAGGAAGTAAATCAGTTCCCGGAGTTAACCAGCTTGTCCCACCGTTTAATGATTTCCATAGTCCTCCATTGGCAGTACACGCAAAAATAATGTTGGCATCCGTCGGATCAATACGAACAGCATTGATTCGACCTGCTCCACCACCGCTTGAAGGCACCACAGCAGGACCGATAAAAGTCCAGTTTGCTGCAGTCGTGGCAGGATGCACCGATAACCGTTGCTGTGTTTCTTTTTGTTTTTTATATTCGTTGATAAGAATTTCGGGATCGAAAAATTCACCGGTAGGATACGTTCGTGGTTCCATAAACCATTCCCATCGTTTAAACTGTTGGTAACCTCCGAAGGGAGCATTTGCCTGTTCATCCTCAGAAGGAGATTTGTCCTTCCAGTAATCATTAAAGATTTTCTGGATGTCGTGGAAGTTTTGTTTTTTCTCCGCCTGGTCTGCATTGTTCGTAGTCGATGGCATCGGAGTGTTCATCCACTGAGCGGATGCAGAAAGTGTAATGAATACAAGTGCTGCAACAAGAAGTTGTAATTTTTTAAACATGATGATTGTGTAGTTAAGTTTAAGTTTAGAAGCGAAAGGTAGAAAAAGAATTCAATAGAAAAGATGATACTTTGTCATCATTTTCTCATTTTCCCCATTCCTTGTTTTCGAGCATCGGTACAAAGCGAAAATGCTTCAGTTCATGCTTTTCATAATCCGATTCTGAAGTTTTTAAAATGGTGGTCATGGTCTGGACTTCACCGGCACCAACCGGTATTACAAGGATGCCTCCGACTTTCAGTTGTGTAATTAAATCTTCCGGAATAAACGGAGCTCCACAGGTCACTAAAACTTTATCGAACGGAGCGAATGAGGGAAGCCCTTTATAACCATCACCATAAAACATTTTGGGAGTATAACCAATCTCAGGTAAAAACTTAGTTGTTTTATCGAAGAGTTCTTTCTGTCGTTCGATGGTGAACACTTTCGCACCGAGTTCAAGTAACACACATGTCTGGTAACCACTTCCGGTACCAATCTCCAGTACCTTGTCTCCCTTTTTTATTTCAAGTAAAGAGGTTTGGTAAGCAACTGTAAACGGTTGTGAAATGGTTTGCCCTGCTCCTATTTTGAAAGCCTGATCATCATACGCCTGGTTTAAAAAAGCTTTGTCGAGAAAATAATGACGCGGAACTCTCATCATTGCATCCAACACATTCTTATCTTCAATTCCTTTGGCACGAATGGTCTCGATGAGTTTTTTCCTCATCCCCTGGTGCTTGAAATTATCTTCCCGTTGTGATTTAATCTCTTTCATATCTGAACGCAAATAAAGATACAAGAAACGTTTCTATGCGAGAAAGTTTTGAGAGATATGAACAAGAAAAAAGTTCAAAGTTCTTAGTTCAAAGTTGCTGGTTGTATTGAGCATTCACCTATGCTTTTTTGCTGTTTACGTAATTTCTATTTGAAAGAGATTTTGGGTTGAAAGAATGGTTACCTTCCGCTGATGATATTCACATTATTTTTCATGAAAAAGAAGTATGCTTTAATTATTGTCAAAAATATTCTTGTAACACTTTTTTGTTTAATGATCTTCACAAATTGCTTTTCCCAAAACTGGAGTACTATTGGTATTGGCGTCGAAAACACTAGTATTGATTATACTTGTGTATACTCAATGATTGAATTTAATGGAGAACTATATATAGGCGGATGTTTTACAAGTGTAAACGGAGTTCCGGCAAGTTACGTTGCTAAGTTCAATGGCTTAAATTGGAGTGCGGTTGGTAATGGATTGTGGTACACGGGAAATTCTGCCGGAAGTTTTTCAGGTGTAAGATGTATGACAGTGTACAATGGAGAATTGTATGCAGGTGGAATTATCGATCAAAGTGGTACAACTTCACTAAGCAATGTTGCAAAATGGAATGGTTCAGAGTGGATCGGTGTTGGTAATTTTATTTCAGGCTATGATGGTGTTCTTTCATTATGTGTTTATAACAATGAACTATACGCCGCCGGTCATATTTTTTTAGGAGGGTACAATTCTATTGCAAAATGGAATGGTACAGGCTGGATTAATTTGGGTTCTGGAATTACAAGTAATAATGGCGCAAGCATTGGAATCGTTCGTGACATGAAAGTTTACAACAACCTCCTTTATATTGGCGGGTCCTTTAATGAAGGCGATGGGATAAGTTCTGAAAATTTAATTACGTGGAATGGAACAAATTTTATTTCAATCGGTTCGGGAGTGAATGGATATTATGGAATAATGAAACTTGGTTTTTTTCAAAATAAATTAATTGCTACCGGAGGATTCGTTGATGTTAATGGAATTCCTTTTAACAATATTGCTGCCTTTGATGGTTCAATCTGGACTGGTTTTGATTCAGGCGTTGGCACTATGGGAACGGATTCAAGTGGTACATTCGATGTTCAACAGGTCCTGGAATATAACAACAAATTGATAGTTGGAGGTTTCTTCACAATTGCAGGATCTACTCCCGCAAATGCTATTGCTCTTTGGAATGGAAGTTCTTGGCACGCAATGGGTGCAGGAGTAGATCAATATGTAAGCTCCTTTATTGAATTTAATGGCTCCGTCTATGTTGGTGGCCACTTCTCCAATGCAGGTGGAATATTTGTTAACAACGTTGCAAAATGGACAGAATCAGGAACAGGAATTATAGCTCCGATTCCAGAAAAAAGCATTTATGTTTTTCCAAATCCGATTGAAAGTAACGTGACAGTGGTAAGTAGTAATGCGATTAAAAAGATCATTATCTCCAACTTGGATGGACAAACAATAGAGGAAGAAGTCAATCTTGACAAATCAGAAAAAGTACAACTTGATTTAAGCTCTCTTGCAAAAGGAATTTATTTTCTTGATTGCATTACTGAAACAGGTTCACAAAAAATCAGGGTGGTGAAAATGTAAAAACAAAAAGTTCAAAGTTCTTAGTTCAAAGTTGCTGATGAAATCTTAGTTCTGTTCTGTTCCGTACGCTCTCACTTTCATGATAAACTCTGTTCCTTTCACAGGGAAGCCATTCATTTTACGAAGATCATCGTGTTCACGGTAAATTAAACCAACGTGATTGGCGTATACTTCTTCGCCATAAATTTTTTCCACGAAATTATCTTCATCCACCTGGAGCACTGAAAGTGTAGAATCAAAATCAAACGCATTCATGGTTAGCGGGACGTGAAAATTTTCATATTGGTAAAACTCTTCATCCAGTGTATTCATGTCATTTCCATTCCACGGTTGTGTGTTACTACTGATCGGGAATGCAAGTTTATGATACGCAATATTATCATCCGTTCTGTACATGGCCGCTGCTGTCACCAATTGCGTGCATACATTGATCTCACTCCATTCTTCTGAATCATTGTCTCTTCTGAAACGCTGGATGATCTGTACAGGCCTTCCCTGCCCGTCAATAAATGTTTCGCCAACAACTTCTTTCAGTTGGTAATGCCAGCTGTACACAGAATCATCGGTGTTGTTATCGTTATCGGAATGAAGAATGGAATCGACATCATACACAACGTATCTTCCTTGTTCAGCAGGAAAATAATTGAAGGAAGTTGAACCGGGAATAATTTTCTCTTTCTTACAGGAAGTTGCAATGAAGAAGAGGAACAGCGTTAACAGAAACAGCAAAAAAAACGGAGGATAAAAATCAGATAACTTCTGATTTCTTATTTCCAATTTCCAATTTCTCAGGATTGACATCATTCGGTTTATCTTTAGTGATAAAACCGCCACCAATCACATCATCACCTTCATAGAAAACGGCACTTTGCCCGGGAGCCACAGCAGTTACTGGAGAATGAAAAGTAACGTGTATGTGATTTCCTTTTTGCGCTATCGTGCTGTGTGTTCCTTTGTCTTTGTAACGGATGCGGGTAACAGCTTCTTTAGATTCATCTAACGAAGCATATTTTATAAAGTTTGCATCCTTTACCCACATTTCTTGCCTTTTCAATTCATCGAAAGAACCGAGTACGACAGTATTTATTTCAGGCTTAATTTCAGTAACATACATCGGTTCTCCTAAAGCAATTTCAAGTCCCTTTCTTTGGCCAATTGTATAAAAAGGATAACCATTGTGCTTACCGAGAATTTTGCCATCGGTGGAAACAAAATCTCCATCGGCCAGTCTTTCTTCAATACCATTTACCTGTCTTTTCAGGAATGAACGATAATCGTTGTCAGGAATAAAACAGATTTCGTAGCTCTCGCTTTTGTTGGCAAGTTCAGTAAAACCCATGTCAAGAGCCATTTGCCTGATTTCAGATTTATGAAATTTCCCGACAGGGAACATGGTCCGCGATAAACATTCCTGGCTTACACCCCACAACACATAGCTTTGATCTTTCCAATCATCTGTTCCTTTTGAAACAACATAACGACCGTTGTGTTCACGCACATTCGCGTAATGACCGGTTGCAATGAATTCGCAATCGAGCATATCAGCACGTTTCAGCAATGCTTCCCATTTGATGTGCGTGTTGCACATCACACATGGATTCGGTGTGCGACCGGCGAGGTATTCATCCACAAAATTATCGATGACATGATTGCCGAACTCTTCGCGTATATCAATGATGTAATGTGGAAAACCTTTTTGAACAGCAATGGATCGGGCATCGTTGATAGAATCAAGTGAGCAGCAACCGGTTTCTTTTTTTGATCCGCCTGAAGATGCGTAGTCCCACGTTTTCATAGTAATGCCAACGACCTCATAACCTTGCTCATGAAGTAGTACAGCAGACACAGAGCTATCTATGCCGCCACTCATTGCCATTAATACACGACCGTGCTTACTCACTTTTGCTCATCAGTTAATAAGTTCATTGGTTCATTAGTTCATTGGTATGCGACCAATGAACTAATGAACCAAAATGCAAAGATACTATTTCTGCGGTTCAGGTAGTCTTTCTTCCTTCTCAGGAATAGGATTCAGGAGATTTCCCGTCTTGTAAATTTCATCCCTGTCTTTTTCTCCATTCTCTTTAAAAATATTCCAGGTTCCTTCACGAAGCCCGTTTTTGTATGTTCCTTTCGTCCAAACATTCCCATTCGGATGATAAATGGCAGTGACTCCTTCGTAATTATCATTCTTGAAAAAAGCTTCCGTCTTCTTCTTTCCATCAAGGAAATAATCTTTGTAAGATCCATTCCTTTTATCATTCTTGTACATGATCTCCATCGATATTTTCCCATTCGGATAAAACACTTTCCACGTTCCCTCCTTCTTGCCTTTCAGGTAAAACTCGGTGGATGTAATTTTCCCGGAATCATCGTAATATGTCCATGAACTGTCTTTGTCTTTGTCAATGTATTTCCCTTTCGCTTTCACATTTCCATCTTCATAAAAGATCTGTGCATCGCAGGCATCAGTCATTCCCTTATACTTAAGAATAGACTGAGGCTTTCCGTTTTTGTAATATGTTTTGCATGTACCGATACGTTTTCCTTTGTTAAAAACACATTCGGAAAAGAGCGTGTCATTCTGATAAAATTTCTTCCAAACTCCTTGTGGTAAATTGCTCTTGTCCCTCCTGTTAATTGTATCGCCTTTAAAAACCTGGTAGGTTTGAGCGGTACATGCAAGACTGATTGTTGTCAACAAAAAAAAAACTATTTTTTTAAACATGATGCTAATATACGAATACCAATCAATACGAATTTACTAATTGATGGATTTTCTGAAGATAGGTTTATGCTTCTATTATAAAATATTTTTGTTCGGCAGTGGGTCAGTTTCATAAAAAATTTCACGCAGGGAACGCTGAGTTGCAGAGAACTCTGAGAAACAATAAAATTGACACCCTCTGCGACCTCTGCTTCTCCGTTCGCTCTGCGTGAAACCAAAATGAGCCACTACCTTTTGTTCTTAATAAAATTCTGAAAGAAGTCGAATCTGTATCTTTGAAATTATACTTTTGCCGAAGAGCATGTTATCTGTTTAGAAGAATGAAGTACTCACTGATTATTCCTGTTTACAACCGGCCACAAGAAGTTGATGAGCTTTTGGAAAGTTTAACGAAGCAGACTTATAAAAATTTTGAAGTAGTTATCGTGGAAGACGGATCGCAGGTAACGTGCGAAGATGTTATTCAGAAATATAAATCATCGCTCATTATTCATTACTTTTTCAAAGAGAATACAGGTCCGGGAACGAGCAGAAATTATGGAGCAGAACGATCAACCGGTGATTATGTCATCTTCCTGGATTCTGATTGCGTAGCGCCTGAGCACTACCTGGAAGAAGTAAACCATGCATTGGAAAACAACTACAGCGATGCATTCGGCGGCCCCGATAAAGCACATGCTTCATTTACCAATTTGCAAAAGGCAATTAATTATTCGATGACTTCTTTTCTAACGACAGGCGGAATACGAGGTGCGAAAAAAGGTCTCGATAAATTTTATCCTCGGAGTTTCAACATGGGTTATTCAAAAGAAGTTTTAAAAAAAACAGGTGGTTTTGCTTCGATGCGTTTTGGTGAAGACATCGACATGAGTTTACGTATTCTTGAAAACGGTTTCACAACGATGCTGATTGAAAAAGCATTTGTCTATCACAAAAGACGAACAAACTTCAAAAGTTTTTACAAGCAGGTTTTCAATTCAGGTATTGCACGGATCAATCTTTACAAACGTCATCCTCAATCACTGAAGGCAGTGCATTTTTTACCTTCCGCTTTTACATTAGGAGTTTTATTCCTCGCGCTCTTGTCACTTGCAAACATTTCATTTTCTGTCCCCATCCTTATATTCATTACCATCGTATTCCTGGATGCAGCAATGAAAAATAATAATTTTATTGTCGGAGTGTTGGCTATTCCTGCCAGTTTTATTCAATTGATTGGATACGGAACAGGATTTTTAGTTGCGTGCTGGAAAAGAATCATTCTCAAACAGGATGAGTTCGGAATGTTTGTGAAGAATTTTTATAAATGATTTGTCATTCGCTTTTGACAATTCTTAAAATCTTCCGTGACCCATCCTGTACTACTTCCATGATATAAATTCCATTGGCAAGGGCATATCCGAAATTCACAAGCTTACCTACTTCCGCTTTTTCCACTCTCTCCACTTCTCTTCCAAGCAGGTCACGAATGATGAAAAAATATTTTCCATTGTCTGGTGATGAAACCCTTACTGTAAAATAACTGCTGCTTGGATTCGGGAAAACTTCTGCATTAAAATCCGTTTGTTCATCGCTTGCATTACGCGTGTGATAATTTTGAATTACAACATGCAAACATTGTGGCCCTTTTGCAATAAATTTTGTTCTTGGACTACTGCTTCCACATGCATTGCCGGCCGTTACCGTCATATGAGCACTGGTAAAGGTGGGTCCAAAATCCACAGTGATAGAGGTCGTTCCCTGTCCGTTAATGATGGTAATAGTTGGTGGAACAGTCCATGTATAAAAAGTTGCCCCGCTTTCTGCCGGGATGGAATACACAAAACCCATACTTCCCGGACAAGGATGTACGACTCCGAAAACCGGATTTGGAGTTGCAGGAATTGCCGGCCCTTGTGTAACACTGATTGCATTCGATTCGACGCTTCCACAGCCAGCTGTTACAACACATATATAGTCTCCGCCAGCAAAAGCTGCGAAAGAAGAAGACGTTGCACCGATAATAATAGTCCCGTTTAACTTCCACTGATAAGTGAATCCCGTACCTGTATTTGCACTGAGCAAAACAGAATCTCCCATGCAAAAAGTCGCAGATCCATTTGCCGTGATAGTGGCTACCGGCAATGACGTTATGGTAACTGCAACTGAATTTGAAGATGCATTTCCGCAGTTGTTCGTTACTATACAATTATAGCTGCCTGCAGATGTCGCGTTGAAAGATGATAAGGTTGCTCCGGTAATCGATGTTCCATTTAATTTCCACTGATAGCTTAAGCCTGTTCCAGTGTTGGCATTGAGTGTAACAGAATCTCCTGTACAGAAAACGACAGGCCCGCCCGCTGTTATTGTTGCAACCGGAATAACATTCACCGTTACACTGATTGCATTCGACATAACATTGCCACAACTGTTTGATACATCACACGTGTAAGTTCCCATTGCCATCGCAGCGTACGATGACGAAACGGCTCCCGGGATTGTTCCTCCGTTTAATTTCCACTGATACAAAAGCCCAGTGTCCGTATTTGCAAAAAGTGTCACTGAATCTCCGGAACAAAAAGCAGTAGAACCGCCTGCTGAAATTGTTGCTACAGGAAGAGCATTTACAGTTACACTGATTGCATTTGAAGTTATGCTACCGCATGCGTTGGTAACAACACACGTGTAACTGCCGGTTGCCGATGCATTGTAAAATGATGCAGCAGTTCCGGAAATAGCTATCCCATTTAATTTCCATTGATACATGTAATCTGAACTTGTATCTGCGTTGAGAGTGACTGAATTTCCGGAACAAATCGTCGTTGAACCTACTGCAATAATATTTGCCAAAACAGGCGCAGCCTGGGTTATTACAATCGTGTTTGAAGATCCTGCCCCACAACCGCCTGTAATAACGCAAGAATAGCTGCCCGCTATATTTGCAGCATAAGACGAAGAAGTGGCGCCGAAAATATTCGTTCCATTCACTTGCCATTGATAACTTGATCCTGCAATCAGTTGGGTGCTTAAGAGGACATTGTTTCCCGGACAAAAGCTTGTCAAGTTCGCTGAGATTACGGGAACTGAAGTTCCGATGGAAACATTTATAAAATTAGAAAGCCTGCCGCAATTGAGAGGGCTCGTCACATAACACGAATAGGTTCCTGGCGAGCTCGCTGTATATATTGAATTGGTGGCCCCGGTGATTGAGACCCCATTATTCCTCCATTGATATGTATATCCCGGACCAGTACTCGCGGTGAGTTGAACACTTCCGCCGGAACAAAATGTAGTCGGGCCATTTGCAGTAATAAAAGCTGCGGCAGCAGGATTAACTACGAGATGATTTGTATCAGACCATGTAATGCCGCATCCGTTTGAGATACTGCAATAATAATTGCCCGGCTGCGTAAGATTTGTAATTACCCAATTATCATAATCTGAAGCTGACAGATATGCTGACGGATTCTGAATAAGGTTCCCATTCAAGTACCATTGAGGATTCACTTGTGGTCCGTATGGAAAAAAGCGGTTAAAGCCTATCATTGCTGATTGACCTTCACACACTGTTAAACTAAGACCTCCGCAGACTCCGATACAAGTAGGTAGATTGATAAAAATAAGTGTGATATTATGGGCAATCGCTATGGTGTCAATCGTAACATTTACAGTATTCGATGGGTTGCTTCCACAGTTTCCCGTCATGACTACATTGTAGTTATTGGCTCCGAAGTCATATACTGTAAAAGTTTGAGATGTTGCTCCCACAATGTCAGTTCCGTTTTTCTTCCATTGATAACTGAAGCCCGCTCCGCTGTTTGCTGTAAGTAAAAGAGAATCACACGTCCTGATTGTTCCGGAAGGAAACACCGACGCTACAATTCCCAAGGAGCTGACCGGAATTGAATTTGAATTTAAATGACAACCTGTTGCTGAATTCGTAACCATAACAAAATAAGTTCCTGATGCATATACTGCGTAAGAGGAAGCTGTCGCTCCTGTAATCGGAGAACTTGTGCTATTCAGGTACCATTGATAAGAAAGACCGATTCCGGTATTTGCATTCAGAACAACACTGTCCGGAGAACAAAAACCTGTTGATGAAGCAGCGGTTATTGATGAAACAGGCAGCGTGATAACTAACAACGAATATCCGGGTGACGACACTGTTCCGCATGTATTTGTCACATCAACTGTATAAACCGCATTACTGTCAACGTGGAAGGAATAATTTATTGACGTTGCAGACTGAATCGGAATTCCATTTTTTTTCCATTGATAAGAAAGAACAGAAAAATTAGCGGATGCTGTTAAAACAACTGAAGTTCCCACGCAAACAGGTGATGTTGCTGAACTATTAATTGTGGCAGACAAAGGACCCATGCTGACTGTTATGCTGCCTGAATTCCTCGAGCAATTATCCGTGGTATCTTTTACTTTTACATAATAGATTCCTTCATATCCTACGAGGTAATGAGGAAAAACCATTCCTGGAATGACATTATCATTTTTGTACCAACTATAAAGATAGTTTGTAAAGCTGTCCGTTGAAAGCGTCACCGCCCCTCCGTTACAAAGAATGGTAGGAGCATCGGAGCTGATGATCGCCTCCGGTGTAGGCAGAACCGTTACAGCGATAATTCCTGAAGTATCAATGCCGCAAGAATTTGAAAGGATACAATCGTAATTTCCAGCAGCAGAAGCAGCATAATTTATCGCAGTAGCCCCGACAATATTGTTTCCATTAAGCCTCCATTGACACTGGTTGCCCATGCTACCATTACCGGATACTATTAAAATTACAGTACTTCCTCCACAAATTGCCGTAGGTCCATCTGCAGTGAGCGTAGCAAGAGGAGATGGACTAACATGAACTTGTACAACGTTCGATGAATAACCAAAGTCGCAACTGGTTAATTCACACGAATATTGTCCGCTGATTGATGCATAGTACGTACTGTTTGTTGCACCTGGGATTCCATTGTTACCCCTGTACCATTGAAAAGCCGCAGGAAGTGGCATCGAACTTCCATATACTTCCAATAGAACAGAGTCTCCAGCGCAAAAATTCGTTGAGCCATATACAGAGATGTTGGAAATGTAACATTGCGAAAACGTTGAACCCGCAAACAGCATAAAGCTGATCAGGGAAAATAATTGAATTCGTAAATTTCTTTTCATCACGATCAATTTAAAAGACCAATGAAGGTAAATGTTTTTTTCAGATTCCGGAAATAATATTCTGCAGAATTTTGTGAATGACGAAAACGAATGGGTGAACAATACAGAACTGGGTCTGTATTATTTAAATTAAGAGAAGATATTATTTAAAACAGAGTTGTCAAATTGTTTTCCTCTTCTCCACCACCATCTCATTCAGTTTTTCTACGATATGATAGGTAATCGGGCAGTATTCAAGATTCTGAGTGTGAATTTCTCGCTGGTAAATAAAATCTTTTCGCTGTGTGTGAGGAAACAGACGGCAATCGGACGGACGGATTTCGTAAATCGTGCACCGATTATTTTTATCGAGAAAATGGCAAGGTGTTTTTTTGTGAACGGTGTCCTTGTTCTCATCGACCATCAGATACTTTTTCCAATACTCCTTCGGCGTCATTCCAACGTGTTTTGAAATGCGTTTGATATCTGCTTTATTGTATGTCGGAGTCATCACTTTGCAGCAGTTGGCACATTGTCCACAATCTATTTTCTCATACGCATCTTTGTGAAGGCGTTCTACTTTCGAGTTCAGGCCTTTTATTTTTCTTCGCGACAAACCCCTGAGAAACGTCGTGTGTTTCTTCAGATTCTTTTTCATGTCGCGTTTAAATTCTTTCAGTGTTTTATACATCTATATCGTCGAATTACGAATCAATACCAAACTACGAATTACCTAATCAACCAATTAACTTAATTACCTCTCTCAGAAGACTCCCTTAATTCCAAACACAAAACCGGTGCTTGCTTTTTTTCCGTCTGCAAAGGAAGTTACAAAATCAATGCGCAATACATTCAATTTCTCAATACCAAAAGAAAATTCATAATAATTTTTCAACTGCTCTGTGTGTAAGAAATGAAAGCCTGCAATTTCATTTAGCTTCAGTTTCCGGATCAAGGGAATTTTATTCAGGATGAATCCTCCGAAGTTATGTTCAGCATGTGCTTCAACAAAAGGATCGGTTGTGCTGTACTTATAATAGTCCAACAATTTAAAATCAGTCAACCTGAAACCTGAAATGAATGTTTGATTACCATTGAAATGAGCAGCATCCATGAAATAAAGTTTCTTTGATGATAGAAAATTTCCATACGAACCTTCGTAGTTCAAATTTCCGAACAAACCAAAATGAATTTTGTCCTCCACTCCTATTTTCAAAAAATCATAGTTGACATTACTGCTTAGTGCTTCGATTCCTTTCCGGTAATTTACACGTAACGTAGGATACTTTGATCCTGCCAGGAATTTGCCCTCAGGACGACTGATATATTCCTGCCTGAAACGAATGCGCAGATTAACATCTAACTGCAATGCATTGTTGGTTGGAAAATGATAATCATCCGTTCCGGGATTCAATGGATCGTTGGAAGTATAATCACGATCCTTTACATGAATCAAAGAATAGGTTGTTGTATTCACAAGAGGAACCCGCTGAGCGTATTCTGCCGTTATGCCAAGTCGCAATCCGTTTATCACATCCGACTGCTGATGGATTTGAAGAAATCGCTTCTCATAAATTTTCATGAAATTCTTTTCTGCCATCAAACTATAAATCGAGTTAATGAATTCTGTAATCGGTTTCTGATTATTGAATTGATTGACATCGGTTCCGGCTGTAATTTTATACGACGCGCGTTCTTCCGGATCATACCTGAAACTGTAACTCACATTTCCATTGAAATGATGATTCGACAAACCATCCCGTACAGACAATGATACATTCTTTTCTCTCAAATCTCCTTCGCCATAACGTTTGTTGTAGTCGATGGTCAAACTTCCGTTCCATCCTTCCACCGAATTAAATTCTACACCACTGATGATGGATGAATAAGACCATTTCCAATGCTCAAAACTGTTTTCATGTGAGTATCCTGATACAATATTGCTGATATCAAATTTATTATTCTTCCGATCCACCGAATCACGATACGCTTTCGACTCATGCAATACATGCGTACTGTCACGCTTCACATAATCGCGCGATTCTTCTCCTGTAAGCGGAACAAGTCGTGTTTGATTCCAATAGGAACTGTCTTTTTTATTGGCATCTTTATTCACTTTCAAAATTTCTCTGCTGAAAAAATCAGATGCAAACTGAGGATGTACGTTGTAATCGCTGCTGATTCCTAACACGGTTCCTCTTCCGTGAAAACCCAAAAACCCAAACTCATAATTGTACTGACCGCTGAACGGCATCCACACATCCTTTTCAACCGGAACAAAAGACTGATGGACACGGAAGGTGTCTAAGAATTCCATCTGCTGATCTTTGGTAATAAACAAATCAGCGCTGTGGATCCGCCACGAATCATCAAGAATGTAAATATCGCCTGTGAAGACTGGATCACTCTTTCTCTTAGGAGTCACTTTTATTTTATTTACAGTTTCTCCGTTCTCTATAAAAGTTCCTTCAAGATGATAGTTGTAAAACAACATGGCTGTCGGAGAAACAGGAGAAACAATTCCACGCGGGACAATCCCTTCAAGCCTGACAAGACTTTCGTAAAAAGAAATCAGGAAATCGGATGCCTGGTTGAAACTATAGGTCTTTGCACTTCCACTGACTTTTGATGAAATCATTTCTTCCCTCAAACGATCCGGCCGTTGAAAATTCAACTTCGAAACTGATTCGCTCAGGTAAAAAATTCCGGTCGCAGTATCCAGTACATCATCGAGGTCAACTTTTTGTCCGAATATTTTTTTGGGATAAGAAATTAATTTCTGCGTGGACTTCACATACACGTTACACGAGTAACCTTCGACCTGGTTCAAATAGAATTTTCTTTTCTTCTGCGCATGACGGATAATTTCATACGCAGGATCTTCTGCATTTGCATTGATTTTTACTTCTTTCAACTGGTATGCTTCAGGAGCGAGTTGAATGTCCAAATGCAAGGAATTCGTCAACACAGAAATTTTTTCTTCGCGTTGTTTATAGCCGATTAAACGAAACACCAAATTGTATTCTCCGGGATTCAGATCAAGCGAATAATTTCCGTCCACGTTTGCTGTTGTTCCAATGGTAGTTCCTTTGATATAAACATTGACAAATGGAAGCGGCTGATTTTTTTCATCCGATATTTTTCCGCTAATGGGTGAAGCAACAGCAGCAACAGAAAAAAATAAAAACCAGAGAACTATTGAAATGTATTTGGTCATCTGCCGGATCACTAAAAAATAATGGTTAATCAATTCGCTTATCAACCTGGTATTTGTTCCGGTCATGAGATGCACGCGAAATCATTTCACCGAGAAAGCCGGCAAGAAAAAGCATGGTACCGATAATCATACACGTAAGTGAAATATAAAACGAAGGACGATCTGCTAAAATACGCGCCGGTATTCCATGAATTACACTAAGTAATTTATTTACACCAAGGTAAGCTGCAGAAAAAAATCCGATTAAAAACATCAACGTTCCAAGAGATCCGAATAAATGCATTGGTCTTTTACCGAAGCGCGCAACAAACGTGATGGAAAGTAAATCGAGGAAGCCGTTGACAAACCGCTCGAGACCGAATTTTGTAACTCCGTATTTACGTGCGCGATGTTCAACGACCTTCTCTGTTATTTTTGAAAAACCCGCCCACTTTGCAATCACGGGAATGTAGCGGTGCATCTCTCCATAGACTTCAATACTTTTCACGACATCTTTTTTGTACGACTTCAAGCCACAATTAAAATCATGGAGGTTGTTGATGCCAGACATTTTCCGTGTTGTCCAGTTAAAAAACCGGCTTGGAATTGTTTTGGAAACCGGATCGTGCCGTGTCTTTTTCCAACCCGACACCAAATCGAAACCATCTTCTTTGATCATCTTATACAATCCGGGAATTTCATCCGGACTGTCCTGCAAGTCGGCATCCATGGTAATGATTACATCACCTTTTGTTGCAGCGAATCCTTCATTCAATGCAGCGCTCTTACCATAATTTCTTCTGAACTTAATCCCTTTCACATTCGGATTATCAGCAGCAATTTTTTCAATGACATTCCAGGAGTTGTCTTTGCTTCCGTCATCAACCAAAATTACTTCGTACGAAAAATGATTTTCATTCATCACACGGGCAATCCAGTCGCACAACTCGCGCAAGGATTCATCTTCATTGTAAAGTGGAATAACTACAGAAATATCCAAGACAGTGAATAATTAACAGTGAATAGTGAATAGTTTAAAGTTGAGTTGAAAACGGATTCTGTTCCTTCTTCGTGAATATGGAAATGATGAGTGAAAATATCATTGCCATAAAAGCACCTCCAAGAATTGAAAACAGGAAAAGAGGAATCGGCCCCATGAATTTCCGTGTCCATCTTAGCGCTGTCTGAATCTGATCTTCCGGCATTCCTTTATCTATAAATTGCTGTTGAGTTGCCTCGAGAATTTTTTGCGTTAAGCTTGGATCAATTACAGTAAACAGAAGAACCGTGAAAAAACCTGTTATAATACCACCAAACAAACCTATCAATACTCCTGTACCAAGTGATTTGCCATACGAAATGAATCCCTCTAATTCCTGGTCGCGGTAGCTTTTTACTCCCATCACAATAAAAACAATGAGCAGAATATAGCTGATCCATTGCGGCCACTTCGATTGAATGTCAGCTCCGGCAAAATAAAATACCAACCCAATAATTGCGGTGGCAAGACCATACATGGATCCGTACGTCATTGCTATTTTTGTCTGTGTTCTTTTGTTTTCCATGGTATTAACTGATTAATGTGTTTGCTGCAAACCTACATGAAATCCTTAAATAGACAAACAGGAAACAGTTGAGCCTGGTTTTGTTTTGTGAACATGATAATTGAATAACTGTGAGCTTTGAATTTCAATTTTTCATTTACAACAATCCGATTCCTCACTTCGTTCGGAATGACAATGCATATTAAAGTTGTGTGGCGGACTTAAGCCCGCCTATTGCGACTCATATAAATGTCCTTCCGATCCCGATTTTGTCAGGAGAGGAAACTCTCAAAATCAAGTATCATTACAGTGAAGTACACAATATTATTTTAAAAAAGAAACTTCAATTCACTGCTGCTGAATGGAGAAAAAAGATTCATCAGATCATGGTGAATCGTTCTCTTTGATTACTTTCGCAGCGGGTAAGTCCTATACGACCAGCTCCTGTGAACCTCCCCAGGGCAGGAATGCAGCAAGGATAAACGGTTGAGCGGTGCGATATAGTGTGCTTACCCATTTTTTATTTCTGTTTTTGACTGCAGGACAATTTATTTCCATAATTATTTTAGCCGCAGATTCGCAGATTTTAAAAATTGATTTTCCTCTTTAATCTGCGTAACGAAGTTCTTTAATTCCAAAATAAAAAATAAGACCCATTAAAAATATGCGGCTATTATTCTTAAAATCCTTAACCGAATTTAAACCTAAGTTTACTTTATCTTATAGATATAACTTGTCTGATTCTTATTGTGCGAATTCATTTTATTCAACAACCAATCAATAAAAGAAGGTTCAATCGTTTTTTCATAGGTCAGACCCGGAATATATTTCTTCAAATCACTCACTCGTTTTTCAAGGTTGTCAGGCTGCATGAACACAACATAATTCGGCCTGTCAGAAACTGAAGAATGACTATAGGTATCGTTATAAAAAGCAGCTGCTGTTGTGGTTTTTGTAATTCCATAAACGACATCTCGTTTCTGTAAATAAAAATAAGGCGGAAGAAAAATGTCATCGTGGTTGCTGTCTTCTATGATGACTTTTTGAAAATCACTTTTCCCGGCGAGATAAGTCATTGCTTCCACCCTGCTCTTCTTTGAATAAGAAAATGAAACAACAAAAAGAGGAATGGTATTGATGATCCAGAAAAAAGTCCAGCAATAGGTATTTAGTTTCGGACGACTCAGCCAGAATTTTGATTTATGAATGAGTTCATCCCAACCGATGTATCCTAAAATAATTATAAATGGAATAACGGGAAGTATGAACCGTTCCTGTTTATTCGGAAAGTAAGAATGGAAAACAAGAAAAAGAAAAGCAGGAAGAAAAAGGTAGAGATGTTTTTTCCACTGACCTGCAAAACCTGTCAACAGAAAAATGCTGACCGGAGGAATAAGAATTCCGGCTAATAACAGAATGTATCTGTGCCACGGTCCGACAACATAGCCATAAGCATTGGCATTGTTGTAACGAATGTATTCCTGTAATTCCACAAATGGTTTTCCCCAGGCGAAATAGTCAATAAGTCCTTCAAATGATGCAACAATAAGCAGAAAAAAAACGCCAAGCACGATAGCACTTTTAAATCTCTTCTTTAAAAGCATTGCCAATCCTAACCCAACGAAAAACAAGATCGTCTGGTAGCGAAATGAAAAAGCAATGGCAAGCATAGTTCCTGCAATCGCAATGTTCCTCCAACTGTCATCACTCTTATTCTTAATGATTAGCCATGTTGCATAGATCAATGGAACAATACAGACCACTTCAACCAAATTGCGAACACTTAAAAAAGGCATGAACCAAAATACAGCAAGCAACAGCCCGACAAACCTGGCTTGCTTCTGTCCGCTCAGCTTCTCTGTAATTTTAAATCCGCAGTAAATAATGACAAGAGAAATCGCAGCATGAATCCCTCGTACTACAAACATGATACATTGCGGCTCGGTGATACCAATGAATTTCAGAAAAAGAAAAAGCATGTAATGAAGTCCGGGATAAAGAAAACTGTGACCGGGAGCAACTTCACCCGGACTGTTATCAGGAAGCCAATGACCATAATTATAACCATCAACCCAAGCTTGTGCGGGTTCAATCACCACAAAGTGATCGTCTGACATACCATAACCCTTAGAAAAAATGACCGCGAGCAGCCGAAAAAAAGCTCCTGCAAGTAGAACAAACACCAACGGTTTTTCTCTCCAAAGCTTTTTCAGAAAATTCATCAACGAGGTTTTAATAAATCAAACGTTGCAAATATAAGGTTTGAATGGAATGTGAACGTATCACGGAAACCGGGGTGCCTGGTCAGTTTAAATTATTGAGATTCCTCATTTCGCTTCGCTCATTCGGAATGACAGAGCAAGGGTATTATAGTGTGAAAGGGAAGAAATTACGCTTCGCGAAATTTCTTCCCTTTCAC
>JAYVUK010000077.1:0-53718 GCA_043787975.1 Bacteroidota bacterium | reverse complement strand
CATACAACCAACGCCATTGAAAGCGATAACAACGTATGTACATTAGACGGTTGTGATCCTTTAACAGGCCCGACTCACTCGACAATCTCAGTTGATGATAACAACGTTTGTACGACGGATGCTTGTGATCCAATCAGTGGTCCGAGTCATACATCGATCAGCTATGATGATAATAATGCATGTACAACAGACGCTTGTGATCCAATCACAGGAGTGTATCATACAACCAACGCCATTGAAAGCGATAACAACGTATGTACATTAGATGGTTGTGATCCTGCAAGCGGCCCGACTCATGTTGCGATCAGCTACGATGATAACAACGTTTGTACAACGGATGCTTGTGATCCAATCACTGGACCGTCCCATAATGCAATTTCAGTTGATGATAACAACGCTTGTACAACGGATGCATGTGATCCTCTAACAGGACCATCTCATACAGCTGTGAATACAAATGATAATAATGTTTGTACGACAGATGGTTGCAATCCTTCAACAGGAATTTACCATACAGCAATCAGCTACGATGATAACAATGTTTGTACAACGGACGGTTGTAATCCATTGACTGGTCCAACTCACACTCCAATCAGTGTGAATGACAATGATCCATGTACAGTAGACGGATGTAATCCGATATCAGGACCATTCCATACTCCAACTGTGATTATAGTTACTGCAACTCCATCGGCTCCAATCCAGTGTTTCGGATACTCAACATGTGTTGATGTATCGGCAACAGGCGGTAGCGGAATCTATGTGGATGGTACAGGTCAGATTTGCGGATATGGTGCTGGTGACTATACGTTCACGGTAACTGATAATAATGGTTGTTCAGGAACATCAGGAAATGTGACTATCACAGAGCCTGATAAAATAGAAGGCATTGTATCAACAACTCCTGAAAATTGTGGATCATCAAATGGAACAGCAACGGTGAGTCCAACTGGTGGTAGCGGTACATATGTATCGTATTCATGGAATTCATCTCCGGTTCAAACCACTCAAACTCCAACAGGTCTTGCTGGAGGTAATTATGTGGTTACTATAACAGATAATAATGGCTGTATAGGTACGGCTACAGCAGTTGTTGGAAGCCTTGGAATAGCTCCTGCTATTCCAAGCTCGATAACCGGTCCTGCCGGAGCCTGCAAAGGTCAGACAGGTGTTGTTTATGCCGTAGCCAATGTGCCGGGCGTAAGTTACATCTGGACTCTTCCTACGGGCGCAAGTGGTGCTTCAACTACAAATTCAATCACTGTTAATTTCAGTAATGCATATGCAGGTGGTTTCGTTTGTGTAAGGGCAACGAATAGTTGTGGCACCAGCGGATCAAGTTGTCTTCCGGTTCCTGTTGTTACAGGTAGACCTGCATTCCCTCCTGCACCTACCGGACCGTCCCTCGGAATTTGCGGACCAACTACCGTGACATATTCTATTCCACTCATTGCAAATGCGACTTCGTACACATGGTCAGTTACAGGTACAGGTCTCAGTATAGGAGGAGGCCAGGGAACAAATACCATTACCGTAAATGTTGCTGCAGGATTTGTAACCGGACGAATAGGAGTATATGCTTCAAGTTGCGCAGGTGTAAGTGGTGAAAATGCGCTCTTCGTATATGGAATATTGTCCGGGCAAATACAACAGTCGGTATTCCCGAATGTTGGGGTGTGTGGCGGCAGTACTTATACATATTCTGTTACTCCATTTGTAGGTGCATCTTCTATCACATGGACAGCCCCTGCGGGTGCATTGATTAATGGTATCAGCAATCCGCTGACTACTGCAGGCAATGTGTTCAGTGTAAACATTACATTCCCGATCGGATTTGTATCAGGTAATGTAAGTGTATATGGAAGCAATGGATGTGGAAATGGTCCGACAAGAACGGTTGCAGTTCGTGCTACTCCTGCACAGCCGGCATTTATCTCCGGTCCGATCTCCGGATTATGCGGTCGGACAGGAGTTGTGTACAGCACTACCGGAACAACGGGTGCTACATCATACAGCTGGTCTGTGCCTTCCGGTGTAACCATTATGAACACTGCTGTGAATCAGTTGAGCATTACTGTTAACTTCACAGGTACATTCACAGGATCAGGAAATATTTGTGTGACACCTTTCAGTGCTTGTGGTGCAGGTGTTCCGCGTTGCTTAAGTGTGACATCACGTCCTGATCAGCCGGGAGCAATGACTGGTTCTGCAAGTGTTTGCAAGAGTGCATCAGCAGTTGCGTATTCAGTTCCTGTTGTAGCAGGTGTTACGTACACATGGTCAGTAACAGGCGGAGCAACGGTAATTGGTTCCGGTGCTAATGCAACGGTTAACTTCACCGGTGCAACATCGAACTCAGTGATTCTGTCGGTTGTTGCAAGCAATACATGTGGAAATGCTGTCTCTCCAAGGTCGCTCGTTATCTCTGTGAACCTTGGTTGCAGAACAACAAATGAAACCGACATTGCTTCAGAACTGATTGCATATCCGAATCCTGCACATAACAAATTGTATGTCATGTTCAACAGTATTGCGAATGAGAATTACACACTCTCGATCTTTGATATGACAGGTCGTAAGGTGGGTGAAACGATAGAAAGCGATGCAAATAAAAACATGCATGAACTTGACCTGGCTGATTTTGCAAAGGGTATGTACTTACTCGAAGTGAGGACCCATGGTGAAAAACAAATCGTCAGGATTGCAGTTGAATAAATAATTTCGCTTGGTAAGAATAAAAACGTCTCCGGATTTCCGGAGGCGTTTTTATTTTGGAACATAAAACTATCGATAATATGCGCGCTCCTGCACATACATACTTCCGCATATGTTTTACCCTTTCTTCTTCGCTATCCAGCTATTCACATTCTCTGAAAGTAAATTAAGCGGCAATGGTCCGTTGGTTAGAATCACATCATGAAATTCGCGGAGATCAAATTTTTCTCCCAATGCCTTTTTTGCTCTCTCGCGAAGCTCGAGAATTTTTAACATACCGATTTTGTAACCTGTTGCTTGCGATGGCCACACGGTGTAGCGGTCGATTTCCTTACGGCTGTCACCTTCCGGGTTCGGAGTGTTCTTGAGAAAATAATCAAGCGCTTTTTGTCGTGACCATTTCTTATAATGAATGCCTACATCTACCACAAGCCGGGCAGCGCGAAACACTTCATTGGCAAGACGACCAAAATCAGAATAGGCATCCTGGTAGAAACCAAATTCTTTCGGAATGAATTCAGAGTACAAAGCCCATCCTTCCACATACGCCACGTTGCCGCCATGTTTACGGAATTTGGGAATGCCTTGAAGTTCCTGTGCAATCGCAATCTGCATGTGATGTCCCGGAATGCCTTCGTGGTAAGCAAGTGATTCCATCTGATAGATCGGCTGATCAGCCATGTTATAGAGATTGATGTAATAGGTGCCCGGGCGTTTGCCATCTTCTGACGGATCTTCATAAAAAGCTCCGCCTGCAGATTGTTCACGGAACGGTTCAACGGCTTTCACAATGATATTGGCTCTTGGTTTTGTTCTGAAAAGGAGATCAAGTTTTCCGCGCATGGTGTCAATAATCGCTGTTGCCTTGTCTTTGTAAGCTTTCTTTCCTTCAGGAGTATTGGCAAAATAAAATTGTTTGTCATTTCGCATGAACTCAAAAAATTCAAACATGTTATTATTCTTCCAGTTTACTTTTTTCATGATGTCTTTCATCTCTCCATGGATCCGATCCACTTCCTGCATTCCTTTTTCAAATATTTCATCCGGAGTCATGTCAGTGGTCGTGGTCACTTTCAGTGCAGTCTTATAAAATTTATCTCCGTCAGGAAATTTCCATGCACCGTCATCTTCCGTTGCTTTCTTTTCTTCTTCATTGATGTAAGCAAGCAGTTTTTCATAAGCAGGTTTTACCGTTTTTATCAATGCATTTTGTGCATCTTGAATGAGTTTGGTTCGTGAGGCTGCATCTACATCTTTCAATGCATTCACCTTAGTAACAAAATCATCAAACAACGGACTTTTTAACGGAGAAGAATCGAATGGTTGGCCGGTGATTACATTGTGACAATCATTTTTGACCATCGGAAAAACAAATTTTGGCGGAATGATGTTCATGCTGTCACGTTTCTTCAACCCGTCAATCACCTGGTCGAAGACGTTACCAATTTTGTTAAGCCGCTCGATGTAAGCTTCTGCATCTGTAACAGTATCCACGCGATGCATGTTGATGAGGAAAGCTGGAAGCGTTGACTGAATGCCGTCCATCTGGTTAACCGGGTAATTATGAAAACGCCATTTAAAATTATCGACTGATTGCTGGGAGCTGTATTCGAAATAACGATAACTGAGTTTTGTTTGTTCATCAAGTTTGTCGTAATCAAAATTCTTATGAAGCAAATCCAGTTCGCTTTTTGTAATGTCATTTTCTTTTTGAGCGTGTTCATCTGAACGGTCCGTCCATTCGCTGTAATCTTTTTTTATTCCAAGCGATGTCTGTCGCTCGGGATCGCGATTTACAGCTTCATCGTACGAGTTATCGAAAAAAGCATTCGCTCGTTTTGATTCTTCCGTCACTTCTTCAGGTGTGATTTTTTTTTGTTGCTGTTTCTGTGTGCATGAAACAGCAAGACAGATTAAAACAGTAAAAGATAAATTGATTTTTTTCATGGCGTAAGTTTTTGAATGAAAACAATTACTTTTGATAAATATTTAATACGCAAATATAATATTCAATTCTTTAGAAAGACTTCTGATGATGCAACGTGTACAATTATTTACCCTAAAATATAAAACCATTCTATTCGGAAGCATGCTGTTTTTGTTTTCTGCTTCTGCATCTCGTGCGGAAGAATATGAAACCGGAATTGGCCTGCGCCTTGGTGGAATTACCTCGGGAATTTCAGTCAAGCATTTTTTGGATAAAAATTCTGCCCTAGAAGGAATTCTTAGTTTCGGCCATCACAGTTTTTTGATTACTGCTTTATATGAGAAACAACAGGAGATCAATGGATCTCCGGGTTTGTTTTGGTTTTACGGAGCGGGCGCACACATCGGTTTTTACAATGGCGGCGATTATTTCTATTACACCAAACATGGTAACCGGTATTATTATGCAGATAGATCGTCATCGGCTATTTTGGGGATTGATTTAATTATCGGAATGGAATATAAATTTCAAAACGCTCCGATCACCATTGGGTTGGATATTAAACCTGCTTTTGACTTTGTGGATGCCTTTCCCGGTTATTGGGACGGAGCGCTGACTGCCCGTTTTGCATTTTGAAAAAAAAATATTTCAAATGACTACTATTCGTCTTGCTACCGAATCAGATCAACAAGCGATCATGGAAATTTACAATGACGCTGTGCAAAATACAACTGCAACGTTTGATACGGAACCCCGCTCATTACAAAGCCAGATGGAATGGTTTCGTAAACATAAAAAAAATCATCCCGTTTTTATTGCAGAAGAAAATAACAGGGTTGTTGGCTGGGCATCACTCAGCCCATGGAGTGACCGTTGCGCGTATGATACAACGGTAGAAGTTTCAGTGTACATCCACAACGGTTTTCGTGGACAAGGCATTGGCTCGCAACTGTTGGAAATTATAACTCTTGAAGGAAAAAAAGTAAATAACCACACAGTCATCTCACGCATTACACAGGGTAATGAAGTGAGCATTCACCTCCATGAAAAATTTGGTTACCGTCACATCGGTGT
The DNA here is from genome assembly GCA_043787975.1 of Bacteroidota bacterium. GTDB lineage: Bacteria > Bacteroidota > Bacteroidia > AKYH767-A > 2013-40CM-41-45 > JAPLDA01. Next base: position 48,002 of record JAYVUK010000077.1, on the reverse strand, counting down.
AATGAAAGAAGTCGGTTTTAAGTTTGGGAAATTTCTCGATGTACACCTGATGCAATTGACGTATGAATGAGACGAATGGAATTATTTCAATCCGTATTTCTCCTTATACTTTACGTTTAATTGCTTCTGCACATTATCAAGATTGATTTCTTTTCCACGGATAAAAGCAGCTTCCACATTTTGTGATTTCATATCCAAAGCATCTCCCGTTGATATAAAAAGAGTCGCATCTTTCCCTGCTTCCAGCGTTCCAACCGTTTGATTAATACCAAGAATTTTTGCAGGAGCAGATGTTATACTCATCAATGCTTCTTCTTTTGATAAACCATAGCCCGCCGTTGTGCCGCACATAAATCCGAGATTCCTGATTGGCCATGAACCATCAATACTGATGGCATATTCAACTCCTGCCTGCTTCAGCAAATACGGAAGCTTGTATGGTAAATCCACATCATCATCTTCACGTGGAGGAAGCGAATGTATTCTGCCGAGAATGACTGCGACATTATTTTCTTTCAGCATGTCAGAAACCCTCCATGAATCATCGCCACCGACAAGCACCATTTTTATTCCATACTTCTTGCAGAAATTAACGGAAGCAACAATCTCTTTTACATAATCACAATGCACATATAATTTTTTACTGCCGTCAAACAAACCGTTCATGGCTTCAAAGCGTAGATTTTTTTCAGAAGGAGTGGAAAGCGAATAGGCTTTTGTTTCCTTAAAAAATTGTTCGATGTTGCCGATTGATTTATTCATGTTCTCACGCTGTTTTGCTTCTTCGTCCGGCTTGTCAGATCTGTATATATACATTCTCGGCCAGTTGAGATGAATACCCTGGTCTGTTTTGTAAGCGGCATCTTCCCAATTCCATCCGTCCAATTCCACAACGGATGATTGTCCTGAAATGGTTCCGCCACGCGGAACAACCTGCGCGAGCAACAAACCGTTGGAACGCACAGTAGGAATTATTTTTGAATCCGTGTTGTAAGCAATGATGCTTCGCACATTTGAATTCATGTCTCCGACTTCATAGTTGTCTCGTGTAGAACGCACCGCATCAATTTCTGTGAGACCCAATGATGTGTTGCAGGCAATAAATCCGGGATACACATGTTTGCCGGAAGCGTTGACTACTTTTTTATATTTCGTCAGGTCAAATTTAATCGTGGTTGCATCGCCAACTAGAGTCAGTTTCCCATTTTCAAAACCGATCACGGAGTTATTGATCACCTGTCCGTTGCCAAGATGAGCCGTTGCGTTCATAATGAGAATGGATTCCGCCTGTGGTTTTGCAGGAGCAGGGTTTTGTGCGTTCAGGAATTTAGTTGCAGTAAGCAGGAGTAGTAAGCAGGAGAGTTTTTTCATAAATTTATTATAGATAATTTTTATTACTTATGTCAGGCTGAGCGTAGTCGAAGCCTTATTTCATCAACAGTATTTCATCTTCATCACAATGATGAATCACTTGTGCTTTGATCGAAGGTTTCTGAGTGCCATCACCTTTATTTTTCGACTCAATCATTTTTTGAATCAGTCGTGCGCGCTCTGCACGAATGTCATTGCGAAGTTGTTTGTCCGTTTCAACATCGTAATATTTTATTCCGTCAACGTATGTTTGCAACGGTTTTGCATAAATGCTCAACGGATTATCATTCCATAAAACAAGGTCGGCATCTTTCCCAACTTTAATGGAACCAATACGATCATCCACACGAAGCATCTTTGCAGGATTGAGCGTGACAAATTTCCATGCTTCTTCTTCGCTTACTCCTCCATACTTCACCGCTTTGGCAGCTTCCTGGTTGAGTCGTCTTGCCATTTCAGGATCATCAGAATTAAAAGAAACATTCAAACCCATATCGTGCATGAGCGCTCCGTTGTAAGGGATTGCTTCATACACTTCAAACTTGTAAGCCCACCAATCAGAAAAAGTGGAAACTCCGCGAACACCATGCGCTTTCATTTTATCAGCGACCTTATAGCCTTCGAGAATGTGTGTAAACGTGTTCACTTTAAAGCCGAACGAATCCGCAACGTGCATCAGCATATTAATTTCACCTTGCTCATAACTGTGGCATGTAATGAATCGTTTTGAATTCAGAATTTCCACCAAGGCATCCAGTTTTAAATTTTTTCTCGGAGCAACAGCTGATGATTTTGTTTTTGCATCAAGCGAAGAATATTTTTTGAATTCGTTTTCATACTCTCTCGCGCGCAGGAAAAAATCTTTGTACACCTGTTCCACACCCATTCGTGTTTGAGGAAACCGAACAGTTTGCCTGTCGCCCCAATTGGATTGCTTTACGTTTTCACCAAGTGCAAACTTGATAAAGCCCGGCGCATTTTGAAATTTCATTTCTTCAGGAGCTTTTCCCCAGCGCTCCTTGATCAATTGTGTTTGTCCGCCAATTGCATTCGCGCTGCCATGCAAAATGTGAGACGTGGTAACACCTCCTGCAAGCTGGCGATAAACCTGTACATCTTCTCCGTCAATCACGTCAGCAATTCTCACTTCAGAAGATGCTGATTCCGTGCCTTCATTCACGCCATCGGTAACCGCAATATGAGAGTGCTCGTCAATCACTCCTGATGTGAGATGTTTTCCGGTTCCGTCAACTACTTCGGCTCCGTTAGCAGATAAATTTTTTCCAACTTGTTTTACTTTACCGTCTGAAATCAATACGTCAGCATTTTTAAGAATACCATCTGCTTCATTGGTCCAGACAGTTGCATTCTTTATTAAAACAGTTTTTGCTTTCGGTAATTCTTTCCAGCCATAAGCCATGTTCGGATACCAAAGAGCTCCGAGCTTCAGCGAATCTTTTTTAGTCGTATCTTTTTTAGCAACAGGAACAAATGCAGAGTCAAGTTTTACAAACCATTTCACCCATTCCCCGCCTGGAAGCTGTGCATTGCCTTTCCAATCGGTGGGTTTATCATCGTTCACATAACCTGTAAGACGATAAATCCCCTTCATTTCTTTTTTCTTCAATTCATATTGAAGGTTGATGGCTGTTCCCTGGCGTGAATAATTCACACTCACGGCCGTAGAATCTTCCATCAGTTTCATTTCAGGAGAAGCCATTTCTCCTGTGACTTTTAATTTCATCGGAGGCATTGTTCCAATGGCCAGTGAGTATGTTCCGCGAATGTCTTTCGTATCATACTCGTTGATTTTGTAACGCGCACCTTTTATCCAGTTTTCATAAATGACTGCCTCTTTGTCAAAAACGTTTTTTGAAGTGATAATAAAATTAGCAAGCATTCCTTTTTTCACACTTCCAACCTGGTCAGTTACATGGAGCAAATCAGCAGGAGTTTGTGTGAGTGCTTTCAAAGCAGTTTGTTCAGTGAGTCCGTATTCAATTGCCTGGCGAAGATTTTTCCAGAAATTATTTTTATCTTTTAAATCAGCAGTCGTCAGTGCGAATTCAACTTGGTATTTCTCAATCGCTGAAGGATTGGTTGGAGCCAGTTCCCAATGCTTCATCGAGAACAATGAAATATTCAATGCATCGTACGGATCACTTACATCATACGCTTCAGGAAAATTCAATGGAACAATCAATGCATCATTCATGGCTTTTATTTCATGGATGCGTTGGTATTCATCACCGGAACCTTTGATAATGTATTTTACATTGAACTCATCACCGATTTTGTCAGCGCGCATTTCATTCTGTTGATCACCTGCTTCAAAAATCTGCGGAAGGTTCTGCGTTTTATTCCAGGCATCAAGAGAAATATTATACTCTTTTTTATATCCGCCATTCACATACCATTGCACATCAAGATAGGTTTGGCGAAGCAATGCAATCGAACCCATTAAGGATTCGGGATAATCCTGCGTGGAAGTTCCTTTGTCAAAAGAATAATTTGCTGTCGCGCGATCTTTAATGATGATTTCATTTTCTTTTCCCTCACCAAGTGTTGCAACCACGGATGTTCCTCGTGCAATACCATCCCTGGATATTGAATTCACAGAACCGAAACCAATCTTACGCAGGTCTTCTGCTTTCTTGTTATCGGCAGAAAAGTTTTTATAAGCATCATACTCAGCGCGAATCGACTGGTTCCAGTTATAAGCGCCTTTCGTGGCAGTATTTAATTGCGGACCACCATCATCTTGTTGGCGTTGTTTCTTGACTTCGGGTAAACCGTAATCAGAAAAAATATCAATGAAAGAAGGATAAATATATTTTCCTTTCAGATCATAAACCACTGCATCGGCGGGTGCTTTCACGCCTTTTCCTGCATCAACAATGATTCCGTCACGAACAATAAGTGTTGCGGAATCAATACTTGTTTTATAATCAACAACTATTTTTGCGTTGACAAACGCATAGGTGATGTGTTTCGGATCGGTTGTTCCATTCACCGGGAAGGTTGTCTGCGAATAACTTTTGTTGGTGATAAAAGAAGCTGCGCAGACAAGCAAGAGTAGATATTTCTTCATACGATTATTTTATAAAGTTTGGAGTAGTTAGTTCGGGGTTCGGAGAGAGAAAGCCGGGACAAAAAATATCCGAACTCCGAACTAAGTTTCTCATGACTATTAAGCGTGACAATGTAAATAAACTTTAAGAATAAAAAAGTTAAACGAAACTTAATCCGGAAAAATACGGTCTGCATAAGCGAAAACTGCGATTTATCTTCAAAAAAATAATTCTTTACTTTGGGAATTCAAAAACACGACCATGAACTCAACTACACTTACAACCATCCATATTATTGTTGTTAATCTTTTTCTCCTGATCTATCTCGTCAAAACGATTTTAATTTTTGTGAATCAAAACGCACTTCAAAAGTTTACCAAAACAACCCGTGTTCTTGAAATGATTGTAAGCACGTTGTTTCTTGTAACAGGTGTTTGGCTGTTTGTTATTTTGAAAGCAATTAAAACGTTACAAATCATTAAGCTCATTTTAATTTTTGTCTCCATTCCGCTTGCAGTAGTTGGTTTCAAAAAAATGAACAAAGCGCTTGCGTTGATTTCTTTTTTGATGATTGTTGGTGCATATGGATTGGCAGAGGTGGCGAAGAACAAACCTTTTATGCCGGTCAATGTTGTGGCGCAAGGGAATGCAGACGAATCGCAGCTGGGGGTTAAAACGTTTGTTGCAAACTGCTCGATGTGCCACGGAATAGATGGAAAAAAAATGTATCGCGAGGCTGCTGATCTTTCAACATCAGCACTTAATCCAACGTTAATTCCTCAACTGATAAAAGAAGGTAACAAAGGTAAAATGCCCGCTTTCAGCGGAACATTGAGTGATGAAGAAATAAATGCTGTTTCGATTTACATTCAATCTTTAAGAGGAAAATAGTATGGTAGAAAAATCAACGCTCGATTTTTTAAAGGCGCTTAAAAAGAACAACAACAAAGACTGGTTCGATAAGAACAGGGAGAAATATTTGGCTGCGAAACAGAACATTGATGAGATGGCTGATGCACTCATCAAATCGTTTTCCTCATTTGATAAGGAACTGGTTGGATTGAAAGCAAAGGACTGTGTCTTTCGCATTTATCGTGATGTTCGTTTTTCAAAAAATAAAACTCCCTATAAAACAAACATGGGCTGTGCAATCAGTCCCGGGGGACGCAAAGCAGAAGAAGCTGGATTTTATATTCACATAGAACCCGGAAAATCATTTCTCGCAGGAGGACGCTGGATGCCGTCTTCAGACCACCTGAAAAAAATAAGACAGGAAATCGATTACAATGGAAAGAAGTTCCATAAAATTCTCTCGGATAAAAATTTCAAAAAAGAATTTGGTGAGCTAGACGACAGTGAAGAGTATAAACTTTCACGTCCTCCAAAGGGTTACGACAAAAATCATCCGGATGTTGAACTTTTAAAACTGAACAGTTTCATTGTGTGGCATGAATACAATGAGAAAGATGTTACGTCTAAGAATTTTCTAAAGGAAATAACCAAAAGCGCAAAAGTGATGAAACCATTTTTAAATTTTCTGAACGAAGCAACCAGTTAAAATTGAGTTAAAAATTTTCTCTGAATTCAATTGATAAATCGTAGCCGCTTCAATTTATAATCTATGATTTTAAATTTATAATTTCAATTCAAGTTCAATCGGGCAATGATCACTTCCCATTACATCAGGATGAATAATTGCTTTGGTGACAAGATCGCGCGCTTCTTTTGAAACAAAATAATAATCAATTCTCCATCCGACATTCCGTTCACGTGCACGCGTGATCTGATCCCAATACGTGTATTGATTTGGTTCTTTGTTGTACTCGCGGAAAATGTCAATGTAATCCATCGCAACAATTTTATCAATCCATGCACGCTCTTCAGGAAGAAACCCTGATGTCCGTACATTTTCTTTTGGACGAGCAAGATCAATTTCCTTATGAGCAGTGTTGTAGTCACCGCAAACAATGATGTTCTTTTGTTTTGCACGTAACTCCTGGATACGCTTGAAAAGCAAATCGTAAAAATCAAGTTTATATTTCACACGTTCAGGACCTCTGCCGCCATTTGGAAAATACACATTGAAGAGAATGAATTTTTCAAATTCCATTTCAATGACTCTTCCTTCACTGTCAAAAGAAGGGTTATTAAAACCGGCGGCAACACGAAGCGGTTCGTGTTTTGTCCAGATAGCAACTCCTGAATACCCTTTTTTTTCTGCAGAGAAAAAATAACTTTTGTAGCCTTTGAAATTTTTAACTCCATCATCCAGTTGATCAGGCTGTGCTTTGGTTTCCTGGATACAAAGGACATCAGGCATTTCCTTCGCGAACCATTCAGGAAAACCTTTTTTCCAGATAGCACGGATGCCGTTTACATTCCAGCAAAGAATACGAAAGGTAGATTGTTTGCTCATGAATTTTTTTTCGAAGATAAAACTATTGAAAATTATTTTGAAATAAGTTGTCGCTTCTCAATCAAACATTTTTTAATTGAAATAAAATGCATGGTATACGCAACAGGAACCACAAAGCCCGGAAGCCATACGAAAGGAAAATAAGCGATTACCGTATTCGCCGGTTCACGCATGAAAAGCCTGAATGGAAGTGGAGTGGATAGGATTGCAATCACCACAATGTTTGCAAGTAAGATCAATCCGAAAATATTCCAGCAGTGAATAAAAGTGGTAGATATTTTTTTTCTGTAAGCAAGATAGCCAACAAGGATGGCAGAAAGCCCAACGAGAACATCAAAGTTTCTTCCTTCAAAAGTCATTTGTTGAGGAATAATATTTTCAAGGAAAAGCATCAGCAGGATCAATTCCATCATAATGCGAAAGGATTGTATTCCTATGAGCCAATGTTGAGGAATTAATTTAATAACTTCCGTAAATTTTTTTGAATTCAGAAGTAGGATTGCGCAAATTAACGGTGGAAGAAAGGCAATCATCAACCTGGGTGGCATCGCCGACCAATTATGAAAAAAGCGCATCTCTGAAATTTTTACCAGGAAGAGAAGCCAGAATAAAATCGGTATGGATAATCTCCGGACTTTTTGTTTTCGCAATTTTTCTTCGGTTCCTGCCTTTTTTAGTATGGAGCGATAACCCAAAACAAGTAGCAACGCCAGTGCAAAAGCAAGGACAATGAAACTGATTGAGATGTAAGGAGGAATGATAGGTTCCATAATTTTTATTTTAGTGGTTGTAAAGTACTAAAATGTCAAACGATACAAAGGCACTGGAAATAATCCAATCTGGTATTCTGTTTTGATTGTATTTGAATTTGCATCATAATATTTTTGCCAGATATTTTTCGCGTTAAAAATATTGTCAACATCCAACGCAATTTCATGTGTGATGTGTTTTTTGTTGATCCGGTAAGAAATTTTTATATCAGTACGAAAATAATCTTTCTGCCGGTTCTGGTATGCATGGCTTTCATCGTACTTCGTTTCTCCTGCCAGTTGTGATGCTGCAAAGTTAATCGGAACATACCGTTTGCCGCCGGAACCAACGGTTCGGACATTAAACGCGAAAACATTTTTCTTTTTAACCGTCCATTCTTTTCCTGCTAATACATTCACCGTATAATTTCCATTGAAAGCAGTGTTGCGTTCAACACCGTCACTGCCTTTATATTTCGATTCAAAGAAAGAACCCGTTAAAAGAAAATAATATCCTTTGCTGTAAAATTTCTCAAGCGTGATCTCAACACCGTAATTTTTTCCTTTACCGTTATTTACCAGGCTGTCAACAGAACTCACTCCAAAATCTGCTCCTTCATTCAACAGGGAAAAAAATGTAGGTCTCATTTCAACAGGAACATCATAAATCTGTTGGTAATAGGTTTCTATTTTCAACCGGATGGTCTGCGTGAAGAGTTTGTCATAAGCAAGAACAAAATGATTACTCTTTGTCATGCCGAGATTTTTATTTGTCTCAATAGAATTTCCGTTCGACAATTTTGTTTCCTGGAAATAAGTAGACATCGGCTGAAGCTGGCTATGAATACCGGTTCCCAAACTTACAGACTCACCCTCTTTCAGTTCCCATTTAATTCCGAAACGAGGCTCAACAGCACTCGTCGTATTTAATTCCAGCAATTGAAAATGAATTCCCGAATTGATACTGAGGCGATCTGTGAATTTATGTTGCCATTCAACGTAGGATTGGTAAAGGTTGCTGTTTCCAGCCGTATTATTTACGGTTCGGAAAATATGATAAGCGCTTAATATACTGTCACGGTATGCAAACACAATGTGCTCAACCTGCGCTCCTATTTTCAAATAATTCTTTGCCGAAAATTTTTTGTTGAAAATATAGCTCATGGTATATTTCTGTTGATTCGAATTATTGCGATACCACGGATACGGTGAATTGTCAGCGACTACAATGGAATCAATTTTATAATTCTGACCGCCTGTTGAAGCAGCGATGCTGAATTTTGAATAGGTATTGTTGTCAAAGAAATGGAGATGTGATACACCGATTACTCCCATGTTGGTACCGAAATATCCGTCTTGCCGCCACTTGATGCTGTTGTAAAGATTGTCTTTGGTGCTGTCCCGATCTTTGTCAAGCACTTCTGTATAACTGATCCCGCCGATTCCAAACACGGAAATTTTTCCTTTCTTCAATGGAAAGTCCATTTTGAAAGAAAGATCCTGGTATTGAGGAACGGAAGTTCCCGTTCCTAGATCAATTCCCAGCGAATGAAATATTCCCAGCGTCGAGTAACGATAATTCATCACATAAGAAGAACTTTTTTTCTTGTTGAACGGTCCTTCCGAACCTATTTCCAATCCGTTAAAACCAACCTGTCCGAGAAACTCGTGTTTCTCATTGTTGCCACTTCGCATTTGTAAATCAAATGCACCGGAAATTGCGTTTCCATATTCCGCCGGAAATGCACCCGTTAGAAAATCAGATTTGTCGAGCGTATTATTATTGAGGATGCTGATCGGCCCACCGGTAACACCAAGCGAACCAAAATGATTCGGATTCGGAATATCAATACCATTTAATCTCCACAACAAACCGAGCGGCGAATTCCCGCGAATGATTATGTCATTGCGTGCATCATTTGCTCCGCTTACTCCGGCATAATTCATTGCCATGCGAGCCGGATCAAGCAAACTGCCTGCGTAACGTGAAGTTTCTTCAACCGTGAACGAACGCGCACTCACCGTGGTCATCTCATTGTTCGGTTTATCTTTTCTACGTTCGGCGACAATGGTAACTTCCTTTCCTTCGATGACAGATTGCTCCATCTCAGCGTTTACGATGACTTCTTTTCCTGATGTCACCACAATCGGAACATACATTTCTTTGTAACCGATCATTTTTACATAAACTACTTTTCTTCCGAGTGAAACATTTTCAATCCAGAAATTTCCATCCAGGTCGCAGATGGTTTTTTGTGTTTCAGAAGTATCAATTAAAATAACGGAAGCGCCAATCAGAGTTTCATGACTTAACTTATCGGTTACAGTTCCCCGAACCGTTTGCGTGAGCTGTGCATTCGCCTCAGAAAAACAAAGCAGAAATGGTACTAAAATAAATGTGAGAATGGTTCCTTTTTTCATGCTAAATCAAATCGAGCGCAAAGCTATGAAGCAAATGATAATTCATTGCTAACATTCTTTTAAATTCACAAAAAATATTGAAGGATATGAATCTTGCTGATTATGTTGGTGCGTTTGGTGTCGGGATGCTTTTACTGGCTTACCTGCTGATTATAATTAAAGTCTTAAAACCTGGAAGCAAAAGCTACATCTGGATGAATATTATCGGAGCTGTGTTTGCATGCCTTGCATCGGTGATGATTCAGTATGTTCCGTTTATTGTGCTTGAAGGTGCTTGGGCGTTAGTTTCAATCCTTACACTGATCAGAAGTTATTTGAAAAATACTTTCTGAATAATAAAGAGATGCTGATCCGCCTGAGGCGGACAGCATGACAAATTAATAGCAGCACCGTTATTATCTAAACCCGATTGAAGCGCAGCGGAAAGCGGGACGGGAGTTTGCAGAAAGCGATACAGTATCTTTTCTAGCTAAAGAGACGCTGATCCGCCTGAGGCGGACAGCATGACAAGTAGGAATAAAAAATCCTTCCCTTTTTTAAGAGAAGGATTTTATTTTGTAAAAATATTTTGAATGTTTACGCTTGAGCAACCGGGCTTACGTAAACAAAACTTTTTTCGTTTTGTTTTTTCCTGAACACAACGGTTCCGTCAATCAACGCAAAAAGTGTATGATCTTTTCCGATGCCGACATTGTCGCCCGGGTAATGTTTTGTGCCACGCTGACGAACGATGATGTTACCTGCGATCACTTTTTGTCCGCCATAAATTTTAATACCGAGTCTTTTGCTATGCGACTCACGACCGTTTCTTGAACTACCGACTCCTTTTTTATGTGCCATTGTATGAAATTCTAAATTTTAAATTCTAAATTATTGATTGGATCAGATGGTTATACTTTCAATCTGAATTTTCGTTAGGTCTTGTCTGTGACCATTCGATTTCTGATATCCTTTTCTTCTTTTCTTTTTGAAGATGATTATTTTATCGCCACGAAAATGCGAAAGCACTTTTGCAGAAATACTTGCTCCTTTCAGAAGGGGCGCTCCTACTTTAATTTTGCCATCGTTCTCAGATAAAACTACGTCTTTAAACTCAACCTTTTTGCCTTCTTCGGCTGCCAGTCGATGCACAATAATTTCCTGATCTTTTACCACCTTAAACTGCTGGCCAGCTATGTTTACAATTGCGTACATTGTTTCGTTAATTAATGATTTCCTGTTTTCTTAAAATTCGGGATGCAAATGTAACGAAATTCTCCAAATCTCCAAACGTCCTGTTATCTATCTTTACAGAAATAAACGGATGACGAAAACTACTTTATTCGTCCTTATTTGTTTGATTTTAAGTTCCTGTAACCACCTTGAAACCAATAAAATGACCAACGATCAACAGGTACAATCCAATCATTTAATTTATGAGAGCAGCCCTTATTTGCTTCAGCATGCTCACAATCCGGTGGACTGGTATCCATGGAGCGATGAAGCCTGGGCGAGAGCGAAAAAAGAAGACAAATTGGTCCTGGTAAGCATCGGCTATTCTTCCTGTCACTGGTGTCATGTCATGGAACATGAAAGTTTTGAAAACGATTCCACGGCGAAAATTATGAATGACCATTTTATCTGTATCAAAGTGGATCGCGAAGAACGGCCGGACGTTGACCAGGTTTACATGACAGCCGTTCAATTGATGACGGGTGGAGGTGGCTGGCCGCTCAATTGTTTTTGTTTGCCGGATGGAAGACCGATTTACGGAGGAACTTATTTCCCGAATGCATCGTGGAATGATCTGCTTTTTAAGCTGGAAGAATTTTATAGAAGGAACAAAGAACAGGCAGAACAATATGCTGATGAACTGACAAAGGGAATTCATCATACGGAAACAGTAAAGCTCAACGATTCTGAAAAACAATTTCATTCGGATGACCTGAAAAAAATTGTTGACGAATGGAAAAAGCAGTTTGATACTGTTGAAGGCGGACCGAATCGTACTCCGAAATTTCCGCTGCCGAATAACTACGAATTTCTTCTTCATTATTATCACGAGACAAAAGATGATAGTATTTTGAAACAGGTTGAACTCACGTTGACTAAAATGGCGTATGGTGGAATTTATGACCAGGTCGGTGGTGGGTTTTCGCGTTACTCAACCGATTCGCTTTGGAAAGTTCCTCACTTTGAAAAAATGTTATATGACAATGCACAATTGGTAAGTCTTTATTCTCATGCATATCAATTGACAAAAAATGAATTGTATAAAGATGTTGTGTATGAAACGTTGGAATTTATTTCGCGAGAGATGACTTCGGATGAAGGAACATTCTACTCAGCATTGGATGCAGATTCTGATGGAGAAGAAGGAAAATATTATGTGTGGAATAAAGAGGAATTGGAAAAATTGCTCGGTGACAGATTTAATATATTCTCCGAATACTACAATGTGAATGAGAAGGGATATTGGGAACACGACAACTATATTTTATTAAGAAAGGATGATGAAATTACTGTATCTACTCGTAATAACTTAACAGCCCAACAACTGAATAGCATCATTCGGGAATCCAATAGAATCTTATTGTTGGAAAGAGAAAAGCGAACTCATCCAGGTTTGGATGATAAGCAGCTCACTTCGTGGAATGCGTTGATGATAAAAGGGTATTGTGATGCGTACGATGTTTTTGGCGACGAGAAATTTTTGGGAGCTGCAAAAAAATGTGCAAATAAAATTCTTGCAAAAGTGAGAAGGGATGATGGTGGCCTCAATCGTAGTTTCAAAAATGGTAAAGCAACCTTTAATGGTTATCTGGAAGACTATTCTTTTTTAATTGAAGCACTGGTTGAATTGTATCAATCCACATTCGACGAAAGCTGGCTCAACGAAGCAAAGAAATTGGCTGATTATTCGATTCAACATTTTTATGACAGCGAAACAGGTATGTTCTTCTTCACATCTGATTTGGATGCTGCTCTTATTGCACGCAAAAGAGAAATTCATGACAATGTAATTCCGGCTTCCAACTCTTCGTTGGGAAAAGGATTATATATGCTCGGAATTTATTTCGATGAGAAAAAATATTCAGAGATTGCTTTAAAAATGCTGAACAATGTAAAGGACGATATGAAACAATATGCTTCTTCGTACAGCAATTGGGGAATCTTGTTTTTGAATTGTTCTTCTCCGTTTAACGAAATTGTTATTGCAGGAAAAGATGCTCTTGAAAAAAGAAGGGAGCTGAATCAATATTATCTTCCGAATAAGATTCTTGCGGGAAGTATCAATGGAAACTCAAACTTGTCTTTACTTCAACAACGCTATGTTGAAGATAAGACGCTGATTTATGTTTGTGAAAACAAAACGTGTAAACTACCTGTTGTTACGGTTGAAGAAGCGATTAAATTGCTGAAATGATTTTTTCAATAAGCCAGATTTTGCCCCAGCCATTTCTCCACGTCTTCCAATTTCATCTTTTTCCTTTTCGCATAATCTTCCACCTGCTCTTTCGTAATTTTTCCGATTCCGAAATAGTGAGATTGCGGATGAGAAAAATAAAAACCGCTGACAGCAGCAGTCGGGTACATCGCTAAACTTTCCGTGAGCTGGATGCCAGTATTTTTTTCTACGTCCAATACTTTCCAAAGTGTAATTTTCTCTGTGTGGTCAGGCTGTGCCGGGTAACCCGGAGCAGGACGAATTCCCTGGTAGGTTTCTTTGATCAATTCTTCGGGAGAAAGATTTTCATCTTTTGCATAACCCCAGAATTCCCTGCGTACTTTTTTGTGCATGAGTTCAGCAAAGGCCTCAGCCAACCGGTCAGCCAGCGCTTTAAGCATGATCGCTGAATAATCATCATGATTTTTTTCAAACTCTTTTACTTTTTCATCCACGCCAAAGCCTGTAGAAAGAGCAAATGCACCTACGTAATCAGTCGACTGTCGACCGTCGACTGTCGGTTGTGTTGGCTTCACAAAATCCGAGAGTGCAACGTTAAATTGTCCTGCAGGTTTTTTTGTTTGTTGACGTATTGTATGCAGTCGAGCCAATTCATCTTCTTTACCAATGGTGAGGCATATATCATCATCTTCTGAATGCGCAGGAAAAATTCCAATTACAGCTTTTGCAGTCAACCATTTTTCCTTGATGATTTGTTTTAGCATTTTTTGCGCATCATCAAAAAGTTTTTTTGCTTCCACTCCTCGTTCTTTGTCTTCAAATATTTTCGGATAGCTTCCTTTCATTTCCCAACTGTGAAAAAAAGGAGTCCAGTCAATGTATTCCGCAATTTCTGCTAATGAATAATCATCGAAAACTTTTGTCGCAAGAAAAGCAGGTTTGGCAATGTGATTTTCTGACCAATCAATCTTGAGTTTGTTTTGACGGGCTTCTCTCAGGGAGATAAATTTATTTTGCGATTGAGCATTTTTGTTTTGTTCGCGCAAACGTTCGTATTCTGCATTTACATTTTTCACCAACTCTTTTCGTAAGTCTTCTGAAATCAAACTTCCTGCAACCGGAACAGAACGTGATGCGTCATTCACATGCACAACAGCATGTTTGTAATGCGGAGCGATTTTCACAGCCGTGTGAACTTTGGAAGTGGTCGCACCGCCGATTAATAATGGAAGCGTAAATCCTTCGCGTTCCATTTCTTTTGCGACGTGGACCATTTCATCAAGCGATGGAGTGATCAACCCGCTCAAGCCGATGATGTCAACTTTTTCTTCACGTGCGCGTGCCAGAATTTTTTCACAAGGCACCATCACGCCGAGATCTATGATCTCGTAATTATTGCAAGCGAGCACAACACCAACAATATTTTTCCCGATGTCATGCACGTCACCTTTTACAGTGGCGAGTAAAATTTTTCCGGCATTTTTACTCGTGTCGCTCGCAAGTTTTTCCTGTTGAAGAAATGGTTCGAGGTAGGCAACGGCTTTTTTCATAACGCGAGCTGATTTGACCACTTGTGGCAAAAACATTTTTCCGCTGGCAAATAAATCTCCGACTTCATTCATTCCTGCCATCAACGGACCTTCAATTACTTCGAGCGAACGCGAAAATTTTTGCCGCGCTTCTTCTACATCGATTTCTACGTACTCCACAAATCCTCTTACAAGAGAATGCGTTAAGCGTTCTTCAACGGTGCCGTTGCGCCATTCCTCGTCCCGTTCTTGTTTTTTATTTTTGCCTTTAACGGTTTCAGCGTAGGTGATTAACTTTTCTGTTGCATCATCTTTCCTGTCCAGTAAAACATCTTCAACCAACTCCAACAAATCTTTTGGAATCTGATCATACACTTGCAACTGTGAAGGATTTACAATTCCCATATCCATTCCCGCTTTGATCCCATGATACAGGAAAGCGGCATGAATGGCTTCGCGCACGACATCATTTCCACGGAATGAAAATGAAACATTGCTCACACCACCGCTCACTTTTGCAAGTGGAAGATTTTGTTTAATCCATTTTGTTGATTCGAAATAATCCAATGCATTTTTTCGGTGTTCATCCATTCCTGTTGCAACAGGAAAAATATTCGGATCGAAAATGATGTCTTGCGGAGGGAATTTTATTTCCTGAACAAGAATATCATAAGCACGCTTACAGATTTCTATTCTTCGTTGCAGCGTATCAGCCTGTCCTTGTTCATCAAAAGCCATAACGATGACGGCCGCTCCGTATTTCTTTACCAATCGCGCCTGCTCTTTAAATTTCTCTTCACCTTCTTTCAGCGAAATAGAATTGACGATGGATTTTCCCTGCGTACATTTTAATCCAGCTTCAATCACATGCCACTTGGATGAATCAATCATGATAGGCAATCGCGAAATATCAGGCTCTGAACCAATCAGGTTTAGATACTTCACGATGGCTTTTTCAGAATCCAACATCCCTTCATCCATGTTGATGTCAATGGCTTGCGCTCCACCATCAACCTGATCCTTCGCAACTGTAAGCGCTTCATCATAATTATTTTCAATGATGAGTTTTGCAAACTTACGTGAACCGGTAAC
Organism: Bacteroidota bacterium; assembly: GCA_043787975.1. Classification (GTDB taxonomy): domain Bacteria; phylum Bacteroidota; class Bacteroidia; order AKYH767-A; family 2013-40CM-41-45; genus JAPLDA01. Next base: position 31,965 of record JAYVUK010000077.1, on the reverse strand, counting down.
ATTGGTTCGTTCACCGACATTCATAAAATTGGAATCGGGACGAAGTGTAACAGGTTCCAGTCCGCTCAAACGCAAATAGGGTTCGATGTGAGGTATCGTTCGCGGCTTTGCTTTAGCTGCATGTTCTGCAATGTGACGAATGTGTTCAGGAGTTGTACCACAACATCCTCCGACAATATTGATAAATCCGCTTTCCAGAAAGTCATGAATGTCATGACTCATGTGCTCGGGAGTTTCATCGTACTCACCAAACTGGTTTGGCAATCCCGCATTCGGATAACAGGAGATATAAAATGGAGATTTTTCGGAAAGATCTTCGAGATAAGGCCTCATCTCTTTCGCACCGAGTGCGCAATTCAAACCAACACTTAATAAATCAATGTGAGAGATGGAGTTTAGAAATGCTTCAACAGTCTGGCCGCTCAATGTTCTTCCGCTTGCATCGGTGATGGTTCCTGAAACCATGATGGGAAGAATTTTCTTTTTTTCTTCCATCACACTTTGGATCGCGAACAAAGCGGCTTTTGCATTGAGCGTATCAAAGATGGTTTCCACCAAAATTAAATCAGCTCCGCCATCAATCAACCCTTTTACCTGTTCGGAATAAGCTTCAACAACTTCGTCAAACGTGACAGCACGAAAACCCGGATCGTTGACATCAGGAGAAAGCGAGAGTGTACGATTTGTCGGCCCCAATGCGCCGGCAACCCATTTGAAGTTCAAAAGTTCAGAGTTTAGTGGTTCAATGGTTGAACCCTGAACCATTGAACTCCTGAACTCCTGAACTGCCTCTTTCGCGATCTTTGCTGCGTCAAAATTTATTTCATAAGCATAATCCTGCAGGCCGTAATCAGCCAGCGAAATTTTTTGTGCATTGAACGTGTTGGTTTCAATAATGTCAGCACCGGCTGCGAGATATTCTTTGTGAATGTCTTTAATTATTTTTTGTTGCGTAACGGATAATAAATCATGACATCCTTTCAAATCACCCTTCCAGTTCCTGAAATATTCCCCGCGATAATCCATTTCAGTCAGCTTGTAATGCTGAATCATGGTTCCCATGGCACCATCAATAATCAGAATTCTTTTTTCTAATTCTTTCTTTATATCACTCATACATTTTTTATCTCTCGAACTAATTTATTGCTTCTGTTTACAAGTTTTAAGTTCAATGCCAATCAAAAAAAAATCTCTTCCGGCAAGCCAGAAGAGATTTCGTATTTTTTATTTTTATTTCAGAAGATCACTCTGACTTATCTTTTTCGCCAAGGACGAACAGGATTTAGCACCTTCCTCCTGAATGAATCAGGAATGGTTGCTAAGGTTTCACAGGGCTCAGTCCCTCCACCTTTCTTGATAAGTATTGTTAAAGAACGTGATGCAAATGTAAAAAGAAAATTAATACAAAATAAAAAAGCTTTCCCGTTTCAGAAAAAGCTTTTCAAGGGTCTCAATAAGATTACTTATTTAAAATTAATTTTTGAGTGAATGCTCCATTTTCATTTTGAACTTGAACATAATAAACACCATTCGCTAATGAAGATACATCCAACTTTGCTTCTTTGCTGTGATGGAAAATCCTTTGCTGAACCAGATTTCCCAGGACATCATACACATCAACTGTGTTTTTTTCTATCACGGAATCAAACCGTATGTTGAATATTCCCTTCGTCGGGTTAGGAAACAAAAAAGGCAGGGAAGAGTTGGGGATGTCAGCAATACCAACCGGCGCTGTATATACACAAATATCAAATGTCGTGGTAGGAGGTAAAGCGTTGCCATAATCGTAAACCCGTATGTAATATGTAGTCCCTATCGTAAGACCGGAAGCGTTAAATAATTCAGTGCCACCGTTTGCCGAAGTGTCAGAACATGCTATAACTGAACCGGCGCAATCGCTGGACAAAAACACAACAGGATCAAACTGTGGAGACCCAGTTACTGAAATCAAAGGACTGCTCGTTACAGCGACAAATTTGTACCACACGTCATATCCCTGAGCGCTGGTAAAAGTAGTACATACATCAGGCGGAATGGATTCGGTAGCCCAGGCAACATCTCCAGAAACGGGATTACAGCTGACGTCTTCGCTTAATAAAATCGCATTTGCGCAATCATCATTCACAGGCGGAGGAGGAGCATTGAAAACACAAATATCAAATGTGGTTGTAAGTGGTATGGCATTTCCATATTCATACACACGGATGTAATACGTGTTACTTGGAGTAAGGCCTGAGGAAATAATTGTTTCTGATTGTCCGTTGACTGATGCATCAGAGCATCCCAAAATTGAACCGCCACAGGCATCAAATAAAAATACGACTGCATCAAAGGAAGCGGAGCCTGTTACGGTAATATATGGATTGCTTGTAACGGCAACGAATTGATACCATACATCAAGTGCGCTGTCGCTTATATATGTGTTGCATGAATCCGGAAGCATGGAGGTGGTAGCTCCGAGAACATCTCCGGTCGTAGAAATACAGGATGTTTGTTCGGTCAGCATAGTTGCATTCACACATTCATCATTTAGAGGCGCACCACCTGATATTCGATTGGAATGAGAAGTTGTTTTTTCTGCATGAACGTCTTTTAAAGAAGGAGAGTTAATAAACGCTGCATTGTATTTCTTCAGCGTTTCAACGGCCCAATTGGTTTGTCCTTTTGCTAACGGATGAGTTTCAACATAGTGTTTCAGTTGTTCCATCTTTTGCTGATCGTCAGCTGTGCGAATTCTATTCTGCGCATGAGAACTAACAGCAAATAGCAGCGCAATTGCAACCGTAAACACGTTTTGAATTTGTAATTTTATTTTCATGATGTCATGGTTTTTAGGTTAGTGAATAATAGTATTCGTAGAAGCCACGAAATAAAAATGAATACTATGAATCGCGGCTCAGTATATTTTTCAAATTCGGTCGCAACCTGCTTTTGTAAACGGAATGAGCATCGTGTTTGATTTTTCCTTTGCGAAGTTTTATCTGTTCTTCCAATGGCAATTCAAAAATGGTTTTGCAATTCGGAGTGCAGCATCCTTTCATTTTCTCCGCACATGCTTCGCACTGGATAAAAAGTAAATGACAATCATCGTTCGCACAATTCACATGATGGTCGCATGGTTGTCCGCACTGGTGACAGGTACTGATGATGTCTTCTGTAATCCGTTCTCCCATTCGTTCATCAAACACAAAATTTTTTCCGACGAATTTTGATTCAAGTCCTTCCGCTTTTACCTGGCGCGCGTAATGAATAATTCCACCGTTCAACTGGTTCACATCTTCAAATCCTTCGTGTCTCAAATAAGCGCTTGCTTTCTCGCACCGGATTCCACCGGTACAATACAGCAATATTTTTTTATTCTTTTTGTCTTTCAATAAATCAACCACCATCGGTAATTCTTGCTTGAAGGTGTCTGCATCAGGGAGTACAGCACCCTTGAAATGTCCCACTTCGCTTTCATAATGATTGCGCATGTCCACCACAATGGTATCCGGATGTTGCATGGCTTTGTTGAATTCTTTTGCGGATAAATGGTTGCCGACATTCGTTACATCAAAAGTACCATCGTTTAATCCGTCAGCAACAATTTTTGTTCGTGTACGGACAATCAGTTTGTAAAATGATTTGCCATCATCTTCGACGGCAATTTTCAAATCCACATTCCGGAACTGTTCGTAGGAGTTTAAGAGATCAGTAAATTTTTCCCAGTTAAATGCAGGGACAGAAAGTTGCGCATTGACGCCTTCGTGCGCCAAATAAATCCTTCCGAAAATTTTTAATGCATCAAACTGTTGATAGAGCACATCACGAAGTGATTCAACATCTTCAAGCATCACATAACGATAAAATGAAAGTGTGATTCGTTTGAAATCTTCTTCCTGTAATTTTTTTCGGAGAATTTTTTTATCGTATTTATTGTGCAGCTCCATGAAATTAATTGCTGTTTTTTCTGTTTCGGTACCATGCAATCGCTCCGACTGCTCCAATCAGGTAAGGAATAGAAAGTAAATAAAGGATGCCGCCATTTAAACTTTTGCCGGCAGTTTTATTGTGTTGTGATTCAATATTTGTTTCAGCCGTTCGCTTACACATGGCACATTGTGCATTGGTTTGTGCAGCCGATAAAAGAGAAAACATAAAGAGTAACAAAAATATTTTTTTCATCTTATAGATAAGTAATACCGGTTCCTAATTTTCTAATTCTTAATTTTTCCAATTATCTTTTCTATTTTCAAATTCAGAATTTGTAATACGGTGAAATCATCAGGTAAACAACAACGCCAGTGATGGTGACATACAACCAGATCGGGAACGACCAGCGCGTTATTTTTTTATGCCGTGATACCTGGTTTGTCAAACCCCTGTACAAAGATATTAAAACGAAGGGTAATACAATAGCTGCCAGCAGGATGTGACTGCTCAGGATAAACAGGTAAACCGGTCTCAACGGATTATCAGCAGGAAACCGTGTTTCTATTCCGAATGAATGAAAAGTTACATAGGATAACAGAAAAATGGTTGACAATGAAACGGCAGCCAGGTTCAGCTTCTTATGAATCTGGATTTTTTTTTTGCGGATAAAATAAAATGAGACAATCAAAAGGATGGATGTGGTTCCGTTGAGAATTGCATTCAGCAGGGGAAGAAATTTTACAAATGCAGGAATATTTTCTGCTTTCGGAAGTTGCGAAAGAAAAATAACTAACAGGAAAACAGCAGCAGAAATTGTAAAAATTAATCGCAGGTAAATTTTTTCTTTTTTTTGTTCGACAGTCAGAACCTGGTCTTCGTTATTTTTTTTCAACATACTCATACATCAATACTTTGATTTCATCGTTCAGTTTTCGAACATCATTGTCATCAAGCCCGTCATAAAAACCACGGATGCGTTTTTCTTTGTCAATCAACACCAGGTTCTGATCATGAAAAAAATCAGCAGCAGTTTTTCCCTTTGCAGCAGTTAACATGTATCCTTCTCTTGCCAATGTGTAAATAGAATCTTTATTACCTGTGAGAAACCACCATTGTTTCGGGTTTGCATTTCTTTTTTGTGCGTATTCAGCAAGTACCGGAACGGAATCATGTTCAGGATTGACGGTGTATGAAAGAAAGCGGATAACATCGACATCTTTGAAAGTCTCTGCAATGCCTCTCAGGTTTTCATTCATTTTCGGACAAACGGTTGGACACGTGGCGAAGAAAAAATTTGCGACGTAAATTTTATTATTGAGATCATGATCGGTGATTGTTTTCCCTTCCTGGTTGATGAAACAGAAAGACGGAATCGTATGATAAATGGTATCACCTTTTTCACTCACGTCTTTCTGTCCGAAAATTTCAAGATGTTTGAAATGATTCGTTCCTCTTGTAATCAGGATCCAAAATATACATGGCAAAAAAAGGATTCCCATAACAATGAGAATCCTCTTTGCAGATTTCTTTTTCATGTCAGTTAATAAAGACTTAAGCCCAGCGCTGTGCCTTCATAAATGAGGATGAAGATCAGGTAAACAATCAGCGTAAAAGGAAGCAGAATACTCCATTGCATCGGCACCTTTTCAAATTTCATGTGCATGAAATAACCGACAATGTAATAAGCCTTCACAATAGTGAGCGTAATGAAGGTATACAACAAAATAGTTTTGGGAATGGAAGTAAAAGAAATACTGACTTCAAAAAGAGTGATGACTAAAAGTATCCAGAAAACTTTCCAGATTACTTTCGTGTTCAGTCCTTCGTGAGCTTTCTCTTCGCTCTCATGCGAAACATGCTCATGGTGAATGTCGGGGGAGATAAAGTCTTCTGACATAATATTGTTTACGGTTTATTGTTTACAGTTTACTGTTATACAAGATAGAAGAAGGTAAATACGAATACCCACACCAAATCCACAAAGTGCCAATACAACCCGACCTTTTCCACCAATTCGTAATCCTTCTTTTTTTCGAGCGCACCTTTGCTAACGAGCATGAACACAATAAAGTTTATGACGACTCCGCTGAAAACGTGAAAGCCGTGGAATCCGGTAATGAAGAAAAAGAAGTTACCAAACAATGGAGTCGTTCCGTATTCGTTGCGTTTCAGGTTTGCTCCCTGGAATAGCTGACCTTCCTTCATCCACTTTTCTGCTTCTTCTCCTTTGATGATGGTTCCGTCATGAAATCTTAAAACACCTTCCTGTCCTTCAACAGTATGAGCCATTCTTCCGTCGGGAGCAAAGTAAGCGCCTTCTGTTTTTCCTTCCAATGCAGAACCGTTGATAAAGTGATACCATTCCCACGCTTGTGATCCAAGAAACATCAAGCCACCGACAATGGTAAGCCCTAACCACAACTGAACGCTTTTCTTTTTCATAAAATGACCTGCGTCCACTGCAAGTACCATGGTTACAGAACTCATGATGAGGATGAAAGTCATTAAACCAACATATGCAAGAGGTACATTTCCGTGAATGAATGGGAAGTGAGTAAACACATCACCCGGACGAGGCCAGATGTCAGTAAAGCGATGACGTAACGTTCCGTATGCGACAAGTAAACTTGAAAAGGTAAATGCATCGGACACGAGGAAAATCCACATATAAAGTTTTCCCCAACGAACATTAAAAGGTGAATGTCCTCCACCCCAAACACTTTTTTTCGCTGTTCCTACGGCTGCTTCTGATGACATAATGGTCGTGATTAGATATTCGGCAATAATAAATAAATCTTATAATACTTTACACTGCATTCCTGATTCTTTTTCACCTGATATAAAGCAAAAAGAAAAACAAATACACCCAAAGTCCGTCAAGAAAGTGCCAGTAAATAGCACAGATACTCACACCGTTATAGTTGGTAGAAGAATATTTTCCTAACAATGCGCGCGAAAATACAACAAATAATGCAATCATTCCTCCCACCAAATGCGCAACATGCAAGCCTGTAATGACATACAGAAATGAGCCTGCTACGTTTCCGGTAGTCGCAATTTCCGCTGCGGTCTCTTTTCCCGCAGGAATGTATTCATACGCGCCTGTGATATCTTTTATCTGTCCGACAAAATAAATTCCCTGTGAAACCAATTGCGACCATGCAAGGTATTGAAAAACAACAAATCCGATCCCAAGAACCACAGTTAATCCTGCAGCAAGTTTCAGGTTTTTCAGGTTATTTCGTTTGGCAGAATTCACAGCCCATTGCATGGTGACGCTGCTGATCACGATCAGGATTGTACTAACCCAGAAAAGCGACGGCATTCCAAACTGAACCCATTTGCCTTCACCTTGTCGTACAATATAACCACTCGTAAGTCCGGCAAAGAGCATCGTGATGCTGATGAGCCCAAACCACATCAATCCCTTTGAAGCCTTTATCTTCAGAATTTGTTTTTCGCTTTGCAGCAATTGAGCTTCCATGTTAAAATAATTTATCAAGCATGATGACGATTTGAACAACAGGCAAATAGAAAAAAGAACCGAACATTAAACGCTGTGCGGCTTTTACAGAACAACTTTGGAAAAGCTGGTACGATTGAAAGGTAAAGATCAGTCCGCATGCAGCAATGATGAACATGCTTACGATGCTCGTGAAATGGAAGTAATATAAAAACAATGCAATCGGTACTAACACCGAAGTATAAACCATGGTTATAAATGCCGTACTTTTTGTTCTTCCGCCTTTGGTCGGAAGCATTTTAAATCCTGCTTTTTTATAATCATCATCGAGGTTCCATGCGATTGCCCAAAAGTGAGGGAACTGCCAGATAAACTGAATGACGTATAACATAATGGCTTCGAAACCAATTTCATTTCTCGCAGCAATCCATCCGAGCATTGGTGGGAAAGCTCCCGGAATTGCTCCAATCAAAACAGAAAAAGGCGTAAATCTTTTTGATGGCGTGTAAGCTAAAGTATACAGTAATAACGAGAGTGCGCTTAATATCCCACACAACGGATTCATCAGGAACCAGAGAATGGCGATGCCTGCAATTCCCATCAGCGAAGCTGCGATGCCGGCTTCAGCAACACTCATTCTTCCGTCAGGAAGCGGACGTGTTACAGTTCTTTTCATCAGCTTGTCGAGATCCTTTTCAATAACCTGGTTGAAAGCGTTGGACGAACCTGTTACGAGAAAGCCGCCAACAACGAGTATCAATAATTTAGACCATGAAAAATCTCCGCGTGTTGCAATCACAAATCCCATGGCAGCAGAAAATACCACCAAACCGGATAAACGCATCTTGGTCAGCTGCATGTAATCCTGAACTTTCGCTCCAACTGAAAACGGCTTTTCGATAGCGATTGATTTTTGCAAAAACACGGATGAAATAATTGGGAATTTTAGGGCTGCAAGTTTACCAATTAATTGGAACGTGTCAAAATGCTGATACTTTGATGTGAAGTTTCTTCTTCACAATAAAATACATGGCCAGGTTCAACGCTGCCAGCGAAACGGATGAGGCAACGGCAGCGCCATTCATACCGTAGGAAGGAACAAGGATAAAATTCAGGATCACATCAAGGATTCCAGCCAGAATGTAGACCAATAAAAAAATCCGCTGATTGCCGGTCATGGTCATCATGGCGGCAACCATTCCCGTCCAGGCGTTTACTAATTGTCCGGCTGTAAGAATAATAAGTGGAAGGTAAGAAGCAATGAACGCAGTTCCGAAAAGCTCGAGAATAAATTTTCCGAAAAAAATCATGATCAGTGTAATCGGCAAGGTGATGATTAAAATAATTTTCGAGGTATTGGTGATCATGCTTTGCAACTTTTCTTGTTGCTTGCTTTCGAACAATTCGCTGATACGCGGAGCAAAAACATAATCAACCACGGAAAGCCCGAATGGGACAAAGGAAGAAATCATGGCAGCCACAGCATAAATTCCTGCATGTGTGTTTCCGAAATAATAACTGATGAAAAGAATGTCAACACGTTTTAGTACAAGTGTAATGAGCGTGATTATAAAAAGTGTCACCGAAACAGTGAACCATTTTTTTCGTTCATACTCCGGCTCAACATCTCGAACCTGCGGACGTACTTCTTTCCTCAACCTTCCTGAAATAAAAATGCAGACAACAATGGCACAGCATAAATAAATAAACATGGCAGCATCCACTTTGAGCTGATCGTTGTTGAGGCGATAGTAAACAACACATGCAATGCTTACTGAAACAGGAATGAGAATGTAAAAAGGAAGTAATGAAGTTTTGATTTTATGCAACGCACGCAACACAGCACTATAATAATTAATGAAGGCGAGAAAAGGCAAAAGAAAGATGGCCCAGAACAACGCTTCTGAAAAACTGATGCTGTACCTGTTTGAACTGTAAAGTAAAAACAACAGCATGGCGATGGAAGAGATGATGGCAAGTAACAAGACAATTCTTTTTGTAAACCGGAGAAACCCTTTGAGCTTGTTCCATTGTTGTCCTGCAGTGAGCGAAGGATAAAACCGCAGCACAGAAGTATCGAACCCGATCATGCTGAAGACCGTGAGGAAATTCAACCAGGTGAAAATGACCGTGTAATTACCATATCCTTTGGCACCCATCAAACGAGCCAGGAGAGCCTGGTTCAGAAAAATCAAACCAAGTCCGAGTAGTCGAATGACAAAAGTCTGGGATGTGATTTTGAACCCCGAATTTTCGGGACTGTTTTTTAATTCTGTTACCAACAGTCCAAAATATTTTCTCATTCTTTTTAGAAAAAATTAATTTATCAGCTAATTAAATCCAGGGTGGTAATGTTCGAATTATTTTCCGGATCCGCAAAAATCCAACACCATTTTATCACGAGGAATAACAAGCGTCCTGAATTCTTTATGCGCTACTAAAAAAACAAGGATGTCTGCTTCCAGCACAGCGCGCATCGAATCGGTGATTTCAAGTTCCGGATGCTTACGGAGATTCGGTTCAACAGCCATCACGTTGTAATTTCCTTTTTCAAGTTCACGATAAATTTCCAACGCAGGTGATTCACGTAAATCATCGATGTCGGCTTTGTATGAAAGTCCCATGCAAGCAATCTTCGGAGGTTTGCCTTTTTGTTTTTCATATGTGGCAGCCGTATTTTTTATTTTGTTAATCACCCATGCTTTCTTGTCAATGTTAATCAAACGGGCTTGCTTAATGATTCGTGCTTCTTCTTTAAATTCAGAAACAATAAACCACGGATCCACAGCGATGCAATGCCCGCCAACACCGGGACCGGGTTTTAAAATTTTTACGCGTGGATGTTTGCTTGCAAGATCAATCAACTCGTTCACATTGATACCGGCCTTGTCACAGATGATGGAAAGCTCGTTTGCAAAAGCAATGTTCACATCGCGGTATGCGTTCTCGACCAGCTTGCACATTTCAGCAGTACGTGAATTTGTTTTGTGAAGATTTCCTTTTACAAACTTCGAATAAAAATGAAGTGCTGCTTCTGTTGAAGGCTCATCAATGCCGCCAATGACACGGTCGTTATTTTGCAATTCATAGATCACACTTCCCGGCAATACACGCTCGGGACAATAGGCAATCGAAATTTTATTTTTCAATTCAGGACGCTCGTTGAAAATAATCTGCGTCATTTTTTCCGTTGTACCAACCGGGCTTGTCGATTCAATGATGAAAAGATTTCCTGCTTTCAAATGTGGAAGAACCATACGCGTTGCTGCTTCTACAAAAGAAAGATCCGGTTCGTGATCACCTTTAAACGGTGTGGGAACTGCAACTAAAAAAACATCGGCCTCGCGTGGCTGTGTGGAGGCAACAAGAAATCCCTGTTGAACGGCATAATGAACCAAGCCGTCGAGGTCGGGTTCAACAATGTGAATCTTCCCTTTATTGATGGTATCAATTACGTGATTGTTAACATCCACGCCATGAACGGGAATTTGCCGGCTTGCAATCAATGCTGCAGTCGGCAAACCGATGTAACCCATTCCCATTATTACTACTTGCATATGCTCATTTTATTTGAAACAGAGATGCGATGCATCGCGTCTCTACAATGGAATTTTTGAAATAACATCTACAATCTGTTTGCAGGCAGAACCATCTCCATACGGATTTACCGCTTTTGCCATTTCCCGGTAGGCCGATTCGTCCGACAGCAAAGTAACCATTTCGCGTATGATTATATTTTTATCAGTTCCGACAAGCTTTGCTGTTCCTGCATCAACACCTTCCATTCGTTCTGTTACATCGCGCATCACAAGAACAGGTTTTCCGAGTGATGGTGCCTCTTCCTGCAAGCCGCCGGAATCAGTAAGCACGATGTAACTTTTATTCATCAGCCATACGAATGAAGGATAGTCAAGTGGTTCGATGAGGTGAATATTTTTTTGTCCGGACAAGATTTTGTTGACCGGCTGTTGCACATTCGGATTGAGATGAACAGGGTACACAAATTCTATATTCGGAAATTTTTCTGCCACTTCTTTAATGGCGTGACAAATATTTTCAAACGGTTCTCCGAAACTTTCCCTTCGATGTCCCGTGATGAGTACGATTCTTTTTGCCAGGTCGAGGTTCTTGAAAATCGTTTGGTATTTTTCTTCTCCAGATTTTTTTACCAGTTCAAGTCCAAGAAAGAGCGCGTCAATTACCGTATTGCCGACGTTGTAAATATGTTCATGAATATTTTCTTTTTGTAAATTCTCAACAGATTTTTTTGTCGGGGTAAAATGATAATCAGATAGTCGACCGGCAAGCACACGGTTCATCTCTTCCGGGAAAGGAGAAAATTTATTTCCGCTCCGTAAGCCCGCTTCGATGTGCGCGACTTTTATCTTTTTGTAATACGCTGCCAGGGCACCCATGAATGCAGTGGTTGTATCGCCTTGTACAAAAACCAATTGAGGATGAAACGTGTCAAACACCTTTTCCAGTTCTTTCAGCGATGCAACGGTCACATCAAACAAACTTTGGCCGGGTTTCATAATGTTGAGATCAGCATCCGGCGTGATGCTGAAAAAGGTAAGCACATGATCGAGCATTTCACGGTGTTGAGCCGTTACACAAATTTTTACTTCAAATTGATCCGGATGTTTTTGAAACTCCTTAATCAGAGGAGCCAGTTTAATAGCTTCAGGACGAGTACCGAAAATGAAAAGCAGGGTTGTTTTTGAAGCCATAAAAGGTTCTCGGAAAAATAAATCGCGCGGTTAGAAATTCTTTATACAAAAATAGCACTTCAAAGTTGCAGAAAGAGCAGTAAGAATAAGAGTATTTTTGCCACTGTCATGAATCCGGCTACTTCATATTCTTCCCTGATCAAAACCGAAGCTCAACGTCTGGGTTTTGATTTTTGTGGCGTTTCAAAAGCCGACTTTTTGGAAGAAGAAGCCCCACGTCTTGAACAGTGGTTGTTGCAAAACAAACACGGACGAATGAAGTACATGGAAAATTATTTCGACAAACGACTTGATCCGCGTAAGCTGGTGGACGGAGCAAAATCAGTAGTCTCGCTTTTGTACAATTATTTTCCTTCACAGAAACAAACACAAGATGATGCTCCTAAGATTTCTATGTATGCTTTCGGTACAGATTATCATGTTGTGATAAAGGAAAAACTGAAAGAACTTTTACATTTCATCGCTGAACAAATTGGAGAAGTCAATGGAAGAGCTTTTGTGGACTCCGCACCGGTGCTCGACAAAGCATGGGCGAAGCGCAGCGGTCTGGGTTGGATCGGGAAGAACAGTAACCTCATTAACAAAAACAGTGGTTCGTTTTTTTTCATTGCCGAATTAATCCTCGATCTTGATCTTGAATACGATTCTCCCATTGAGGATTATTGCGGAACGTGTACAGCCTGTATTGATGCCTGTCCTACGGAAGCAATTGTTCAGCCTTATGTTGTGGACGGCAGCAAATGTATTTCTTATTTCACCATTGAGTTGAAGGAAGAAATTCCAAACCATGTAAAAGGAAAATTTGAAAACTGGGCGTTCGGTTGTGACATCTGCCAGGATGTTTGTCCGTGGAATCGCTTTTCGAAACCTCATCGGGAACCGCAATTCAATCCGAAGACGGAGTTGATGGAAATGACAAAACAGGAGTGGCAGGAAATCACTGAAGATGTGTTTAAAAAACTTTTTTCAGCTTCAGCCGTCAAGCGCACCGGTTATAAAGGATTGAAAAGAAATTTGGAATTCTTAAGGGATTCAAAAGAAGGATAGGTTCATTTTTTATTGTGTTGAAATATTTCTTAGCTTTATCAATTATATAGGTATCAGTTTTTTAGCATTTAAAAATTCTTCGGATGAAAAAAATTATACTTCTTTTTATTTTAGGGTTCATTTTTAAAGGCAGCGATGCTCAGCAATATTATCCGTTTCCGACATCAAATGCTTTTTGGATAGATGAGATGAATACAGGTGCAGTAATCTGGCCGGGGACATGCTCTAAGTTTCAACATACTATTGTTGGTGATACTCTAATTAATTCAATGATTTATCATAAGTTGGAAACATTTAGATTAGATTATTTTTATCCTATTCCATGGGAATGCGTTGATAGTGTAATTGCTTCATATCCTCCCGCGTATGAAGGAGCGTTCAGAGAGGATTTGGCTTTAAAAAAAGTTTATTACAGAGCCGCAAACGACACCAGTGAAAAATTAATGTATGATTTTGATTTGAACGTTGGCGACACCATGTTTACCCAGCTTACTCATGATTGTGGGGGCTTTCCGGTTACAAATATTGATTCTGTTTTGGTAGGTGGTTTATATCATCGAAGATATAATTGTGTTTCTACCCCATTATCTTCCTTTATCGAAGGAGTAGGAAGTACAGATGGATTATTTGCAGGCTGGTGTAGTTTTACGGAATTCGGTCAATCACTCATATGCTTCAATGTAAATCATATCGGCGTTTATCCTGATGGCAGTTCATGTGATCCACTTGTTTTGGGAGTAGAAAAAGTAGCAGGAGAAGTCGGTCCAAAAATATTTCCTAATCCATCGGAGGGTTTTGTTCATCTGACGTTTCAAAACAATTCTTCATTAAAAAATATTGTCGTTTTCAATTCTCTTGGAGAAAAAATGATAGAAAAGCAAGAGAAAGAAAAGGAAACTGACTTCGACCTCCGCGATTATCCCAAGGGTGTTTATTCTTTTAAGGTTATTGGAGGGAATAAAATAAACTTTCAAAAGTTTATTCTAATGTAGTGATCGTTAAATCACGCGACTAATAATTTCCTACTTTTGCTTCCCTCAAACTAAAAATAAACTCACGATGAAATTAAGATCTACTCTCATTAAATGCAGCATGCTCCTGTTGTTCAGTCAAAGCTTTACAACAGTTTCATCAGCTCATACATCCTCTTATTGTTCCCCTTCATTTATTGGTGGATGTTTCAATTGGTCAAACCAGTCAATCATATTGGATTCAATCAACTGGTCTCTTATCGATTGTACAATCTCGGATTACACCACCATGTCAACCACGCTGCATGCCGGCGATTCGGCTGCCATGAGTGTAACGAGTGGTGTCTGGTGTGGTGCTACCGTTTGGATAGATTTCAATCAGGATGAAGTATTCGATTCCACAGAAAATTTATTTCATTCATACGTTGGCGCAGATCCAAGCTACACGTATAATTTCTATATCACCATTCCTCCGGGAACTGCCGTTGGCAGTTACAGGATGCGTGTTATCAGTGCATGGGGATCTGATGGTTATACCGTTGGAGGTGGCAATGGTTGGGGAGGCTGCGGTTCATTTCAGTATGGAAACTTCGATGACTTTACAATAAACATCGGTGGCGGCTGTTCAGTTGTTGCAAATGCAAATCATGCATCTGTATGTCATGGCGATAGTGTGATGTTATCAGGAACAGGAAGCAACATGACATTTGCATGGAGCGATGGAGTAAATGAAGGAGTTGCATTTATGCCCGACTCAACAGTAACATATACATTGACCGGAACTGATACGATCACAACTTGCGTTGCTGTTGATACGATAACGGTTACAGTAAATCCATTGCCGGTAGTTTCAATAAGTCCTCCAGGTTTTGTGTGCAACAATGCACCGACCTTTGCAATAACAGTAAGTCCGTTAGGAGGAATTCTATCAGGGTCTGGAGTAGTTACAGGCACAACCAACTTTGATCCTTCATTGGCAAGTGTTGGAAATGATACCATTCTCTATTCTTATACTGATAACAATAGTTGTTCAAATTCTGTCTCCACTTTTATTCCTGTTGTTATCTGTGCCGGAATCAATGGTACGATTGAGCTTAATAGCATTTCATTGTATCCCGTTCCAATAAATAATTATCTGAATCTTGATTTGCCGGCATCTTCCGAAACAATTGAAATGAAAATATATAATTTAGAAGGTAAATTAATTCTTGAGCAAACACTGCTGAACGGTCAAAACAGGATTAATATGGAATCAATTTCGGCAGGGGTATATTCACTTCAGTTGAAAAACAGTGCGAACATTGCAACGCAAAAAATAGTTGTTGTAAAATAACCTGGTAAGATTTTTAAAAAAGGGTTGCCTTAAAATTAAGGCAACCCTTTTTTATTTTACGGAGTTCACTCAGGTGTATTTCTCAAGAAACTTTTCACAATCCAATTTTTTCTCCGGCATCTTTCGTATGATTTCCAAAAAATCTTTAATCGTTCCTTGTTTCAGGAAAACTTTTTTGAGGAGAAAATAATTTTTACAGTAATACTCATTTTTCAACAAGTAAGCATTGTTGACTTCGTAATCGAAACGGTCTTTTTGAAAGGCATCCGATTTTTTTAACGTACGTTGAATTTTCCTTTGACATCGTTCATTCAGTTCATGCGTTTTTCCGGGATGAGAATTAATTTTTGCAATGCAACGGTTCATACATGAATATAATTTCTCATTGGTTTTGAGTTGCTGCTTTGCAATTTCACGATTGGTCTTTCCGGAATCAATTGAGTATTTCAATGTTCCGTAGTTTCCGATGACATCACTTAACGCCTCATTGAATTCATACGGGATCTTAATCTTTTGTTGTTGAAGATAATTATGAACCAGCTCATGAAAAACAATGAAGCTCTTGGTTTCATTCCTATAGAGCATCAATCGCTTATTCAACAAGGTAGCTGAATTGGCAAAGGTTTTATAGCAGAAGAAATGATATCCCTGTTCTCGAAAGTGCTTTTCCGTATCACTTGCTCGTATGGTATCCGTTCCGCAATAGATATATGGATTGGTCTGTTCCGTAGGACATTCGATTTTATCCGGCAACGAAACGTAAACATATAAGAACGGTTTTTCTTCTTTGCTCCAATCAGTATAAAAATCGCCGGTTAATCGTACCCCGATTTGCCGGAAAACATATTCTTTAACCTGTTGTATAAATAACGAATCACCATCTTGACTGAATGCGTGAAGAAAAATAAGTTGAAAGAAAAAGAGGAGGTAGATTTTCTTCATTTTCAATAGTAAGTGTATTGAGGGGAAATGCATCAAGGTAAAAAATGTGTATACAAAGATGTCACATTTTTAAATGGATCACGTAGGAAGTTTCAATAACAGTCTACTTAATAAATTGTCAAAACTAATATGCGTATGAAATGGACTCGCGCTTTACTAAGTGTTTCAGTTTTCGGTTTCCTGTTGCCGGGAAATTTTTCTGCTCAGGCAAAAATGAGAATGGAAGCAGATGCATTTTCAATTCAGATTTTAGCGTCTCCGAGTTCCTTACAACTTTCTGACGCAAAGTTTAAAGGCGTTAAGAATGTTCAGGAAGAGATTGCTGACGGTCCGCTTAAATATAAATACACCACTGGCAGAATAACATCTTTTGAAGAAGCGACCTCAACCCGTTTGAAAATGATTGATGCAGGATTTAAAGATGCATTTATAGTTCTATATAAGGAAGGAAGACGGGTTGCTAAAAAAGATGCAACTGCGTCACTTTTAGCAGAGAACTCGTCCCAGGATAAACCGCAAAATAGCACCGGAACGAATCCACCGGAAGAAAAAAGAGGTATTGGAACAAGCATTGTTCAACATGATCCTGAGTTTCCCGGAGGACAAGATAGTCTTACATCATTCCTTTTTAAGAATCTTCGTCAGCCCGAACCGGTGACACCGAAAGGAAAATGGAAGCATGAATTTATAAGTTTTACGGTTGATAAAAAGGGTAAAATAAAAGATGCAAAGGTAATGTTGAGTCTCAGTGAAAAAGCGGATGCTGAAGCATTGCGAATTGTTCAATTGATGCCTGACTGGAAACCGGCTATGATAGACACCACAGTCATTGACAAGGATTACCTTCTTTCAATTGATTTTTTTGTCCCTGATAAAGAATAAAAATCAATCCATAGTTTTTATTTCCTCTTCCATTGTAACATCAAAAAAAGCGTTCCGCTTTTAGCAGAACGCTTTTTTAATTCCTGATTCCTGAATCCCGATTAATACCTGTAGTAATCCGGTTTGTAAGGCCCGTTTTTATCTACTCCAATGTATTTTGCCTGTTCAGGTGAAAGTTCATCCATTTCTACACCGATTTTAGCAAGGTGTAAACGTGCTACTTTTTCATCCAACTGTTTTGGCAGCGTGTACACTTTGTTTTCATACTTATCCGTATTCATCCAAAGCTCAAGTTGCGCAAGAGTTTGGTTGGTGAAGGAGTTTGACATGACGAAAGAAGGATGTCCCATCGCGCAACCAAGATTTACTAAGCGACCTTCGGCAAGAACGATGATGTCTTTTCCTTCAATCGTGTATTTATCCACCTGCGGTTTGATGGTATCTTTTGAATGTCCGTAATTTTTATTCAACCACGCCATGTCAATTTCATTATCGAAGTGACCAATGTTGCAAACAATGGCATTGTGCTTCATACTTTTGAAATGTTCTGATGTGATGATCTGGAAATTTCCGGTTGCGGTTACAACGATGTCGGCTTCTTTAACTGCATCTTTCATTTTCTTCACTTCATAGCCTTCCATAGCCGCCTGCAATGCGCAAATCGGATCAACTTCGGTAACAATCACTCTTACTTTTGCTTCTTTCAGCGATTCAGCAGAACCTTTTCCGACATCTCCGAAACCTGCAACCACAGCCACTTTGCCGGCAAGCATTAAATCAGTTGCCCGACGGATAGCATCCACGAGAGACTCGCGACATCCGTATTTGTTATCGAATTTTGATTTGGTAACCGAGTCATTTACGTTGATGGCAGGGATTGGTAAAGTTCCGTTCGCCATTCTCTCATACAGACGGTGAACACCTGTAGTCGTTTCTTCAGAAAGTCCTTTCACACCTTTTATCAGTTCAGGAAATTTATCGAATACCATGTTGGTAAGATCACCACCATCATCCAAAATCATGTTCAATGGCTTTCTGTCTTCTCCGAAAAATAATGTCTGTTCAATACACCAGTCGAACTCTTCAGCATTCATCCCTTTCCAGGCATAGACTGAAATCCCGGCAGCTGCAATGGCAGCCGCAGCGTGATCCTGTGTAGAAAAAATATTGCATGACGACCAGGTCACTTCTGCTCCCAGCTCAACAAGTGTTTCAATAAGCACGGCAGTTTGGATGGTCATGTGAAGGCAACCCGCAACGCGTGCACCTTTTAAAGGTTTTTTAGCTCCGTATTCTTTGCGAAGAGCCATCAGACCCGGCATTTCATCTTCTGCTAATTTTATTTCTTTGCGTCCCCATTCTGCAAGGGAAATGTCTTTTACTTTGTATTTCACGAATTTGTCAACCGTAGTTTGTCCCATTTATGATGTATTTTTGTTTGGTCGCAAAGATAACCATAGCCTTTACAACTGCAAAAGGTTAAGGATTAAATATCGTGGGTCAGTTTACAAAAGATTCCTCGCTTCGCTCTGAATGACATCTTGCATAGGGGCTAACGGGCGGGCTTAAGCCCGCCTCCAGTTTTAATTTGCGTTGTCATTCAGAGCGAAGCGAGGAATCCAAAAAAAATTCAAACTGACCCATTGCTGAATTAAATAGCAATAAAGTAGTTTCAGGTATTACAAATTTGGAACCGCCAAAGGCGAGTCTCGCTAAAAGCGGATCAGGAAAATGAAAGGTGAAAATATTTCGTATTTCTGATTTCATCTTTCATCTTTGCAACATGCCATTAGATTATCAAAAAAATACAGAACAATTTCAGCTTGGTATCTGGCGACTGGATGAATCATTGCAGGAATTGCATAATTTACTCAGGCTTTCTGAGATTGATCTTACTACACTCAACAATTTTAAAAGTGAATATAGGAAACGTGAGTGGCTTACTGTTCGGGTATTATTGAAGGTGTTGTTGCCGGCAGAAGCAACAGCTATTGAATACGACTCAAATGGAAAACCGCATCTCGTAAACAGGGATCATTCTATTTCCATCTCACACACCAAAAATTTCGTTGCAGTCATCCTTTCAAAAAATACAGGTGTCGGAATTGATATTGAAACCATTCAACCGAGGATAGAAAAAATCGCAGCCCGCTTTGTAACGAAGGAAGAAGAAAGGTTTATCGAACCTTCCCAAAAATTGGATTACCAACATGTAATCTGGGGAACAAAAGAAGTATTGTTTAAAATTTATGGGAAAGGTGAATTGCATTTTCTGGATAACATACTAACTGAAAAATTTATTCTACGGGAAAGAGGAGAATTAACGGGAAGAATTAACAAAGGCGGTTTTAGCAAGTCATACAACGTTTTTTATGAAAAGATGCATAACCTGATGCTTGTGTACGCGATAGATTTTCCTGTGACTAAAGAAAGCGTCCCCTTAGACAGGGCGCATTCGTAAATTAGTATTGAATTCGTATTTCGTACTTAACACATCTTAAACATCTACCTTCTTTGATTTTATTAACTTGCGCCACTTTAAAAAAAGTGGATGTCTTTTAAGGAGAAAATAAATCCCGATAAACTGCCGTTACACATTGCTGTAATAATGGACGGAAACGGGCGCTGGGCAAAACAGAAAGGAAAGATGCGCATTTTCGGACACCAGAATGGTGTGAAGGCTGTGCGAGATACAGTAGAAGGAGCGGCTGAAATCGGAATTAAATTTCTTACCCTTTATGCGTTCTCCACGGAGAACTGGAATCGTCCTCGTTTTGAAATTAATGCATTGATGGAATTGCTTGTCGGTACCATCAACAAAGAAAAGGAAACACTTAATAAAAATAATATTCGCTTGCTTGCTATCGGTGATTTGAAATCACTTCCTGAAAAATGTTACAAGGAATTGATGGAAGCCATTGATGACACCAGTAAAAATACCCGGATGTCGTTGGTCCTTGCCCTGAGCTACAGTTCAAAGTGGGAATTGACGGAAGCCGTAAAACAAATTGTAAAAAAGATTGAGTCGAACGAACTGAAATCGGCTGGCATAACTGAACAAACCATCACCGAACATCTTTGTACAAACCAAATTCCCGATCCTGAGCTACTCATTAGAACAAGTGGTGAATACCGTATCAGTAATTTCCTGCTTTGGCAAATTGCATATGCTGAATTGTATTTCACAGAGAAGTTGTGGCCTGATTTCCGGCGGGAAGATTTGTATGAAGCCATTGTAAGTTATCAGCAGCGCGAACGGAGGTTCGGAATGGTGAGTGAACAACTATCAAAGTAACACATGACAAAAAAAATATTCTTCGCTTTTTTATTATTGACTCTTAGTGGTTCGCTGAAAGCACAAATCAAAGTCGGAGGCGACAGCCTTTCGCTCGATTATGCAAATCCGAAAGAGTATGAAATCGGTGGAGTGACCGTTTCAGGTACCCAGTTCCTGGATGAAAATGTGCTCATTAATCTCACCGGTTTAATTGTCGGTGATACCATCCAGGTTCCGGGAGAAAAAATCTCGAAAGCCATCGAGAATCTTTGGAAGCAAGGCCTTTTTTCAGATGTAAAAATTGTGGCGAACCGTGTACAGGGAAAACTGATTTTTCTTGAATTGAAAATACAGGAACGCCCCCGTCTTTCAAAATTCACTTTTAAAGGAGTGAGTAAATCAGAAGCGGATAAGATTCGTGAAAAAGTAAGGTTGGAGCGCGACAAAGTGGTAACAGAAAATGTATTGGTCACCACAAAAAATATTGTGAGAGATTTTTATACGGACAAAGGATACATGAATGTGGAGGTGCAGGTCCAGGAAGTCCGGGATTCGGGATATAGCAATCGTGAGATACTCAGCATTGTTGTTGAGAAAAAACATAAGGTAAAAATTCATAAAATAACTTTTGAAGGAAATACGGAATTCAAAGTAGGCAAATTGAAGCGTGCCATGAAGGATACCAAAGAAAAACACTGGTATAAGATTTTTACATCTTCAAAATTTATTGATGAGAATTACCAGGACGACAAAGCAAAAATCGTTGCCAAATACAACGATCGCGGATACCGCGATGCCCGTATTGCAAGTGATACCGTTTACAGGTACAACAAAGATTTGGTCAACATCGACATCAAAATTGACCAGGGACATAAATACTTCTTCAGAAACATTACCTGGGTTGGCAATACCAAACATTCATCGCAGGAGCTGGGAAGCATCGTTGGCATAAAAAAGGGAGACGTGTACGATCAGTCAGTTCTTGACAACAGGCTTTTCATGAGCCAGAATTCGAGAGATGTTACATCACTTTACATGGATGATGGCTATTTGTTTTTTCAGATTACTCCTGTTGAAATTAATGTAGAAAATGATTCAATTGATTTGGAAATGCGGATCTACGAGGGGAAGCAAGCTGTTATCAGTAAGGTCACGGTTACAGGAAATACAAAAACGAATGATCGCGTCATTATGCGGGAGATTCGCACCAAGCCGGGCCAGTTATTCAGTCGGACAGATATCATTCGTACGCAACGTGAATTGGCGCAGCTCGGATATTTCGACCAGGAAAAATTAGGAGTGAACCCAAAACCAAATCCGACGGATGGAACTGTTGACATCGAATATGTGGTGGAAGAAAAACCAAGTGATCAGCTTGAGTTATCCGGTGGATACGGCGCCAATCAATTGGTCGGAACGCTCGGAATCTCATTCAACAATTTTTCTGCACGGAATCTTTTCAAAAAAAATGCATGGAGACCATTACCTTCCGGTGACGGACAGAAATTGAGTTTGCGTTTCCAGACAAACGGAAGTGCATACCAGTCTTACAATGCTTCATTTACAGAGCCTTATCTTGGAGGGAAGAAACCAAATTCGTTCAGTGTTTCAGCATTCAGGTCACGATTTATTACGAATGGATTAGCAGATAGCAATCCGTTGCAACAAGCCGCAAAAATTACCGGTGCAAGTGTTGGTTTGGGAAAACGACTCAAAGTTCCGGATGATTTTTTTACGTTGTATCATGAAATAAGCTACCAGTATTTCGACTTCAAGAATTACGGTTCTTATTTTATTTTTCCTACCGGCTACGCAAATGTGATCAGTTTCGGAGAAACATTGGCCCGTAATTCAATTGATGCTCCCATTTACCCACGTAAAGGATCGCAGATTTCGTTGTCGCTTCAATTGACTCCACCGTATTCACTTTTCAGCAATACAGATTATAAAACGGCAAGCGATCGCGTGAAATATAAATTCATTGAATACCACAAGTGGAAATTTCAGTCATCCTGGTTCACCGAGTTAACGCGTAACCTGGTGTTGAATGCGAAAGTTCAGTATGGATTTCTTGGCTTATACAACCGTGACATCGGCATTGCGCCTTTGCAACGTTTCTATGTTGGAGGTGATGGATTAACCGGAGGATATCAATTTGATGGTCGTGAATTAATAGGTCTGCGTGGCTACACGAACAATTCTCTTACACCAATCAGCACAACAGGAGCACAGGTGGGCGGCACCATCTTTGACAAATACACGCTCGAAATCCGGTTCCCTGTGTCACTCAATCCATCCGCAACCATTTACCTGCTTACTTTTGCAGAAGGCGGAAATGCATGGTTAAAATTTAAGGACTTCAATCCATTTGGTGTAAAAAGATCGGCCGGAGTCGGAATACGGATTTTCCTTCCGATGTTTGGTTTACTCGGGTTGGATTGGGGATATGGATTTGATCAATTACCAAACGATCCCACACGTGCGAATAGCGGATCACAAATTCACTTCTCAATTGGTCAACAGTTTTAATCTCAATAATCCCTAAATATACAGTGGTTCATTCGGTTTGTGATTCAACATGGAATCCTGTATGTTTGCAACCCAAAAAAAATGAAAAACCCAATGTCAACATTTATGCAAGGCAAGCGCAAGTTTTTAGCAGCAATTGCACTCATTATTTTCATGAGCATCAGCAGTCAAACGATGGCTCAGAAGTATGCGTATGTAAGTACGCAATACATTCTTGAAAATATTACTGAATACAAAACAGCGATGACGCAATTGGATAACCTTTCTGTTCAATGGCAGAAAGAAATTGAAGATAAATATGCCATCATTGATAAACTTTATAAATCATACCAGGCAGAGCAGATATTGCTCACTGAAGAGATGAAGAAAAAGCGCCAGGATGAAATCACGTCAAAAGAAAAAGATGTGAAAGACTTGCAGAAGCAACGCTTTGGATACGAAGGCGATCTTTTCAAAAAGAAACAGGAGTTGATAAAGCCAATCCAGGACAAGGTTTACAATGCTGTGAAAAAACTGGCAACCGATCAGAGTTATGCAGTCATCTTTGATAAATCGAGTGATCTGATCATGTTGTTTGCAAATCCGAAATATGATAAGAGTGATGATATTCTGCTCGCTTTAGGATACAAGCCAGGTAAGAAAGAAAGTGAAAGCAAAACGGGTACTGAGAAAGGCGGTAATAAAACACCATTGAAAAATGAACCATCATCGCCAAGATCAGACGAACCAATGCAACAAAAAAAATAAATCCAATTCAAACCACATATACACCAAACATGAATAAATATTTGAAATTAATTTTTGCAGCTACTGTCTTGATGATAAGCAATAGCTTGTTCGCACAGAACTTGAAATTCGGACACATTAATTCTTCCGAGTTAATTCAGTCAATGCCGCAAACCAAACAGGCAGACAGCACACTCAGAAAATATGGTGAATCGCTTGACGCTCAGTTAAAGGGCATGACTGCCGAATATCAAAATAAGTTACAAATATATCAGGGCAAGCGTGATTCACTTCCTGATTTTATTCGCCAAACAAAGGAAAAAGAATTGGAAGATTTAGGAAGCCGTATCCAGGATTTTCAGCAAACTGCCCAAGAGTCAATTCAAAAAAAGAAAGAAGAATTGTATGGACCTATTTTGAAAAAAGCAGAAACTG
Source organism: Bacteroidota bacterium (assembly GCA_043787975.1). Lineage (GTDB taxonomy): Bacteria > Bacteroidota > Bacteroidia > AKYH767-A > 2013-40CM-41-45 > JAPLDA01. The sequence goes on along the minus strand of JAYVUK010000077.1, from coordinate 7,718 downwards.
CAATTAAAGATATGGCAAAAGAAAAGGGATATTCATACATCTTTGATACCAGTGCCGGAACTGTTCTTTACGCCCAGGATTCAGATAACATGATGGCCGCTGTAAAAGCCAAACTAGGATTAAAGTAACTGATAAAGGTTTTTACTATCATAAAGCTGCTCACAAAGGGCAGCTTTTTTTCGGCCTATTCGGATTTGCCAATACAAAATTGACTCATTTGGCTTGTTCCCCTTGCTCATGGCTTCTTTGACAAAAAATTTCACTACTTTTATAGTGTAATATAATGGTCAATTTTAAAAAACATTTACACAATTGTTCGGATATAAAGTAAGGATGAGAAATCTGCTTAGAAATAGTATCTTCTTTTTGATCCTTCTATTGCCTGTATTAGTGCAAGCACAGAAAGATGGTGTAAATACCAACCATGAGGAAAAAATTCAGGTTGAAAAAAAGGCAAGCCTTGGAACTTATCAATTTGTTGTTTCGGCAGCTGATTCACAATTTGTTTTCACAAATGATATTTTAGTTCAAATAGAAAAACTTAGAAAAGAAAAGGAAGAGGTACTATTTTCAGTTACCACTTCCGTGATGGTGAGGATTTTATCGAAATCAGAAATTATGGAACCCGGCTTTAAACCGGTTGATGAGATCGTTTACAAAGAGCAATAAAAGGTACGATGAAAAATTTTCTTTCAATAATTATGTTTTCACTTTTGCTTGCTACGAATGCACATTCGCAAACGGGAGCCAGTTTTGCAAATCCGTATATCATTTATCCGGCAACAACATGCAGCAATAATTGCGGAGCGCAGTATTGCGGAAACATGGAATGTCCTACCGGTGATTGTTCAGCGTATATAACCATGACAGGAAGTTCGGGTGGATTGGATCCCGCCTGTACCTCGGATAATGAGACGACACAAAACGTAATGTGGATGAAAGTCTATGCCACGGCTAATAACATTACAATTAACAATGGCAGCCCTTACGTGGGATCCGGTGCAGCGAATGCCAACAAAAAGGATTACGTTGTTTATTCAGGAGCTACATTGGCAACATTGGTCCAGGTAGCCTGCGTTACGATCGCTGCCAATGCTTCATCAACAGTTTCAGGCCTTACAGCAGGACAGATTTATTATATCATGGGCTCGCCGGCAAGCACGAATACGGCAGCGGACGCAATCAGTGTTTGCATCACAAGTACCGTGGGTTACCACGCGACTGAAACTACGTGTGCCACTGCCTTATCCTTAGCAACGAATTCCAGCGGTACATATACGAATGCCGGGGCAACTGCAGATGGTCCCATTTGTTCCGGAAGCGTTGAAAACGATACCTGGTATGAATGGTGTGCTCCGGCCTCCTGGCCCGTTGGACAGCAGGGATATGTAAGTGTTACAAATCAGATTTGTAATTCAACGGGAGGGCTTCAGCTTTCTGTCTGGAACACGAATACTACATGTCCAACTTCAAGCGGAAACGCAACTGTTGTATGTCAAAATCCCGGATCACTGACAACCTATTATTATCAATGGACAGCCGTTGCAAACCAATGTTACTACATCACTATTGACGGTTTTGCCGGAACAGCATGTCAATATACTCTGGCGGTTGGGAGTGTAGTCGTGCTTCCTGTTGAACTTGTTAGCTTTACTGCAAAACAAAACCACAGCGTGGTCGATTTGAACTGGGTAACTGCTTCTGAAATTAACAACGATTATTTTACGCTTGAAAAAAGTAATAACGGATATTTGTATTCATCTTTTGGAAGAACAGAAGGTGCGGGCAACAGCAATTCATTGCAGAATTATTCGTTCACTGACAGTCATCCGTATTCGGGAACGAACTACTACCGTTTAAAGCAAACCGATTATGACGGACACTTTTCTTATTCGGATGTGGTTGCTGTCAATTTTAATTACAAGCAGAAATTTTACCCGTCTTTTAATTCTTCCACACAGGAAATTAATATTGCATTTTATTCATCTGCTAAATGCAAAAGTAAAATCAGTATTTATGATGTGAATGGCCGCGTAGTGTATTCGACAGAAAAAGAATCTCAGCAAGGACAGAATAACTATTCTATTCCGGTTGCTCTTTTATCTAAAGGGATGTATTTTGTAACGCTGGAAAATGATTTTGAAACGATCCAGGCCAAGGTCATTAAAGACTAGATTTTCCCGGAAATGATTTTAATGAAAATTTAGAAACTAGTGAGATTTTTTTATCTCACCCCAATGCTTGCAGCAATTACAAAACGACTACTGCTGAGGTCATCCGAATAACTCCCAAAACTATCCCGCCCGGAATCAGAGCCGGAAGTGGTTCCATAGGCACCACTTAAACTTATTCCCCACTTATTCGAAATCCACCAATGTTTACCGACTTTTAGCTGCATTGAAAAGCCGTAGTCAGTGCGGGTTGTAATATTGCTTTGAGAATTCGAGAGTACAAATGTACCGGCTCCAAGCGTTGCGGAAAGAAAGACATCGGAAGGCATCAGGTAATAAGTTAACCCGCCTCCATAAGTGACCTCACTTATGGAAAGATTATTCGATGTACCAACGGATATCCCATTTACTTTCAATTCCGGCGACACAACGGCTTTATTTAATATATCAAAAGTGAGGATAAGATTTTCTTGCAAGGAGCCTCCCAATTTTATATCAATAGCCGCTCCAGTTCCGACAAATTCCAGCGTACCGGAGCTGCCGTGGATAAAAGCTTTGTCAGTAATGGTTCCGAATGCCGGGCCAAGACCAAATTCAAAATGAAATCCTTTATGAACATGAAAATCACTGTTCATTGGCATTTTATTTTGCGTGCTTGCAGGCAGATTGTTTTGTGCATGAACACGAGATAAACAGGAAAGCACTAAAATAATAATAGAAATTTTTTTCATGGTGAAGTGTTTTGAATATGCTAAGGAAAGTATTTTACGGAGAATAAAAAAATACAATGGTATTACATCCGAAATGTTGTCTTTTTAAATCTCTTACAGAGCGTTAATAAAAAACTCCCCCACGAATAAACCGCAAGGGAGTTGGTATCAATAACAAAAAAATAAGTTAGCTGCCGCACGCCTCACAGCTATCCGGATCATCAAGCGAGCAAGCCATTTGTTCAAACGCTTGTTCTTTCGTGATGGAAGAACCATGTGCCTGGTTGTTTTCGGCTCCTGCAACGGCTGCAGATGCAATGGCAACAGCAGCTTCTGCCACAGCCACAGCGGCATCCATGGTATCCTGGTTTTGTTTGATCATACCGGTTTCAATCGTAAACTTGATCGCGTCAACGGCAGATTTTGTGCGGAGGTAATACATGCCTGTTTTCAATCCTTTCTTCCATGCATAAAAATGCATCGAAGTAAGCTTGGCGAAGTTCGCATCCTGTATAAATAAATTCAACGACTGGCTCTGGCAGATGAAAGCACCGCGATCAGCAGCCATGTCAATGAGTGAACGCTGTTTAATTTCCCAAACGGTTTTGTAAATCTCTTTGATGTCTTCAGGAATTTCAGCAATGTTCGCCACGGAACCATTGGCAGCAACGATTTTATTTTTCATGTTGTCGTTCCACAAACCAAGCTTCATCAAATCTTTCAGCAAGTGTTTGTTCACGATGGTGAATTCTCCACTTAACACTCTTCGCGTGTAAATGTTGCTCGTATAAGGTTCAAAGCATTCGTTGTTACCCAGGATTTGCGATGTGCTCGCTGTCGGCATTGGCGCGAGTAGAAGAGAATTCCTTACTCCGTATTTTTTTACTTCTTCTTTCAACACATCCCATTCCCAGCGATCAGTAGGAGTAACATTCCACATGTCGTATTGGAAGATTCCCTGAGATACGGGAGATCCTTCATACGTTTCATACGCTCCGTCCTTCTTTGCAAGGTCTTTACTTGCAGTCATGGCAGCATAATAAATTGTCTCGTGAATTTCTTTGTTCAGCAGGCGGGCTTCATCGCTGTCGAAAGGCATGCGCATTAAAATGAATGCATCCGCCAATCCCTGTACACCAATACCAATCGGGCGATGACGCATGTTGCTTTTGCGAGCGGCTTCCACAGGATAATAATTGATGTCAATTACTTTATTCAGATTTTTTGTGATGACGTATGTAATTTCGAACAAACGTTTGTGATCGAATTTTCCTTTTATTACAAAGCGGGGGAGAGCAATGGAGGCAAGATTGCAAACTGCAATTTCGTCCGGTGCTGTGTATTCAACAATTTCAGTACACAAGTTTGAACTCTTGATGGTACCCAAATTTTTCTGGTTACTCTTTTCATTGCAAGCATCTTTGTAAAGCATGTAAGGAGTTCCTGTTTCAATTTGAGATTCAAGAACGGCAAACCAGAGTTCCTGTGCTTTCACAGTTTTACGCGCACGGCCTTCCTGCTCGTAACGCGTGTATAATTCGTCAAACTTTTTTCCGTAACATTCAGCCAAACCGGGCGCTTCATTCGGACAAAACAAACTCCATTCACCATCTTCTTCCACACGTTGCATAAAGAGGTCAGGAATCCAAAGTGCAAAGAATAAATCGCGTGCCCGTAATTCTTCCTTACCATGATTTTTCTTCAACTCAAGAAAATCAAAAATGTCGGAATGCCACGGCTCAAGATAAATAGCGAAAGAACCTTTTCTTTTTCCTCCACCCTGGTCAACATAACGTGCTGTATCGTTGAACACACGCAACATCGGAACAATACCGTTTGATGTTCCGTTGGTACCGCGAATGTAGGATCCCGTAGCCCGTATGTTGTGAATGCTGAGGCCGATTCCTCCCGCACTTTGCGAAATCTTCGCGCAATTTTTCAGGGTGTTGTAAATACCGTCGATGCTGTCATCCTGCATCTCCAATAAGAAACAAGATGAAAGTTGCGGCTTTGGAGTTCCGGCGTTGAAGAGCGTAGGAGTTGCGTGGGTGAACCAGCGCTCACTCATCAGGTTGTATGTTTCAATGACTGACTCAAGATCATTTTTATGAATTCCGACAGCCACACGCATAATCATGTGTTGCGGGCGCTCTGCAACTTTTCCATTGATTTTAAGAAGGTATGATTTCTCCAATGTTTTGAATCCAAAATAATCGTATCCGAAATCACGGTCATAAATGATGGTGCTGTCAAGCATGTCGCGGTTTTTCCAGATGATTTCAAAAACATCGTCAGCGACAAGAGGAGCCTGTTTTCCTGTTTTCGGATCGATGTATTCATACAGGTCCTTCATCGTTTCGCTGAACGATTTCTTCGTGTTCTTATGCAAATTGCTCACGGCTATACGCGCGGCAAGCACGGCATAATCCGGGTGCTTCGTAGTCATGGAAGCAGCAATTTCAGCAGCGAGGTTATCAAGTTGCGACGAGGTGACTCCATCGAAAATTCCTTCGATGACTTTTTGCGCGACACTGAATGTTTCCACATTCTCGCCTAAACTATAAGCAAGTTTCTGAATGCGGGCAGTGACTTTGTCGAATTTCACTGACTCTTTTCTTCCGTCTCTTTTGATTACAAACATCTTTGGGAATTATGAATGATAAATTATAAATGATGAATTTTTGCGGTAGTCTATTTTGAATTCTAGAAGTCCTCGTCCATTTTAAAGACATTGTCTTCTTTACTTTGTCCGACAGATGCTTTTTTGTATTCGCTTACTCTCTTTTCAAAAAAGTTTGTTTTGCCCTGAAGAGAAATCTGTTCCATAAAATCGAACGGATTTGTGGAGTTATAAATTTTAGGATAGCCAAGAGATTCCAGCAAACGGTCTGCAACAAATTCAATGTACTGGCACATCAGCTTTGCATTCATGCCGATGAGTGAAACGGGCAGCGCATCGGTTACAAATTCATGCTCATTCATAACTGCGTCTTTAATGATTTCGTGAATCCGTTCTTGGCTGAGTTTTGTTTCAAGCATTCCATAAAGAAGGCAGGCAAAGTCGCAATGCATTCCTTCGTCACGCGAAATAAATTCGTTGGATGTGCTGAGTCCCGGCATCAGTCCGCGTTTTTTCAGCCAGAAGATGGAGCAAAAAGAACCGGAGAAAAATATTCCTTCCACAGCTGCAAAAGCAACCAGGCGTTCTGCAAACGAACCGTTGTTGATATATTTTAAAGCCCAATCCGCTTTTTTCTTTACACACGGAACCGTTTCAATGGCATTGAACAGGTAACGTTTTTCTGTAGAATCTTTTATATACGTGTCAATCAACAACGAATACATTTCGCTGTGAATGTTTTCCATCATAATCTGGAAACCGTAAAAACAACGCGCTTCCGGGATCTGAACTTCGCGCATGAAATTCACGGCAAGATTTTCATTTACGATGCCATCGCTGGCAGCAAAGAAAGCAAGTACGTGTTTGATAAAATGTTTTTCTCCGTCTTTCAGTCGTTCCCAGTCTTTCAGGTCAGCATGAAGATCAACTTCTTCAGCGGTCCAGAAACTCTGTTCGCACTTTTTATACATCTCCCAAATTTGCGGGTATTTAATCGGCAACAGGACAAACCGTTCTTTGTTTTCTTCTAAGAGTATTTCCATAATTTAAAAAAGTGTTTTTGTGTGTTATTGATTAGAGGTGAAGATTTCCTTTCCCTCCCGAACTGAAATTTTTTTCAGTTTCAGAACAAGAGGAATTTTTTTGACTAAAATTCTTAAACTACTTGTGAATGTCTCGGGACTAAAAATTCTATCCTTTGACGTGAACAAAAATTCTAAACAAAAGAAAACTTTGCAAGCCATTTCAAAAGAAAACTTCTGTAATTATGAACACGATTTGTTCACAAAAAACCGAATGTAAAACGTAACCTCTTAACTCATCGTGCTGTCAACGTGTTGCGCGGATATGAACAGTCATTGTTCAAAAAATCTGCTTGCAGTTTTAGCGGAGATTACTGGTAAAAAAAGTGATCGCAACAAAAGATATAAACAACAGAAATTCGGAGATACTGAATTCGTAATTAGAAATTCTTATTTCGGAGAATGTTCGGCAACCAATTCGAGTTCCTTGTACCATGCTTCACCATATTTACGAGTGAGTGATTCCTTCAAAAATTTATAAAGAGGAACTTTTAATGTATCACCCAGTTTACAGGCAGGTTTGCAAATACTCCAACGGTCATAATTCACCGCTTCCACTTTGTTTTTCATTTTGTTGATCCGTACCGGATACAAATGACAGGAAACAGGTTTTTTGAAATCAATCTTTCCGGCATAATAGGCCTTCTCAATACCACATTTGGCAATTCCGTTATCAAAAATTGTGTAAGCACATTCACGTCCGCTGATTAACGGAGTTACCCATTCGTCCTTTTCATACTCTAAATATTTGCCTTGTTTCTCAATGGCTTTGATCCCGCTTTCAGAAAGAAAAGGTCTTACTTTTTCATAAATGTCATCCATGATCGGAAGCTCATGCATTTCAAGCGGAGCTCCGTAATCACCCTTTACACAACATCCGCCTTTGCAGGCATTGAGGTCGCACACAAAATGTTTTTCAAGAAGATCCTCTGAAACAAGTGTGTCTTTGATAGCAAGCATGACACAAAAGTAAAGATTTAGTTATTTAGTTGTTAGGTTATTATGTTGTTGAATGAACCCGAAACAACGTAGCAACTATACCAAATCAACACAGGTTTCCGAAAATAATTAACATCAAACCTGTGTTAGATTTGGTTATGCCGAGCTTCTTAATCCGAAAATTGAAGTGTGAGAG
>JAYVUK010000076.1:0-25387 GCA_043787975.1 Bacteroidota bacterium | reverse complement strand
ATTGCAAACTGCAAATTGCAAACTGCCGGCTACAAACTGTTTATCACCTTTTCATCTTCTCCCTATTTTTTAGTCCTACCCACGCTTCCACTCCACCCGACTCTACTGATGGAAGAAAGTATTTGCCATCTCTCTCCGTGGGTGTCGGAATCATGTCCTTCATCGGGGATGTCGGCTTTGCAAAATTTAATGAGCCATTCATTTCGAGAGGTGGGTTCCAGATCGAACTTCAGAAACATAGCGACACACGTCTCTCGTTTTCGCTTTTCCTTCTCTCCGGAAAAGTTTTCGGAAATGAAAAAACAGTGACACGCAACCTGAACTTTGAATCGGGAATTGTAAGTGAAGGCATACGGCTGCGTTATGATTTCATCAATCGTAAACATTCCAACCAGGTATTAATTCCATTTGTTTCTGCCGGAGTTGAATACATGGTATTTCATCCCAAAGCGGATTTAAAAGACGCGAACGGAAACTATTATCACTATTGGCAGGACGGTTCCATTCGCAGCACAGAGCAAAGCGATACAAATGCAAGCCAGTCTGTGGTCGTGCATCGTGACTATGTGTATGAAACAGAACTTCGCGATGCAGACATTGACGGGTTTGGTAAATTTAAAACGTCTGCATTTGGTTTCCCTGTCGGCGCCGGTGTTCGTTTCCAAATTTCAGGACGATGCTCCATGGATTTCAGTTCCGTTTGTCATTTCACAAGTACGGATATGATTGATGCTGTTTCCAGTGAAAGTATAGGCTCCCGACAAGGCAACAGGAAGAATGACAAGTTTGTTTACACTTCAGCTTCTTTCCGATACGATTTTTCTGCTCCGCCTGGATCGCAGCGAAAAAATCATGAACGCAAACCGAAAATTGATGTCACCAATGTTGATTTTGCAGCCCTTGCAAAAGAAGATGCTGATCATGATGGAATACCTGATGTAATGGATGACGCGGCACTCAATCCTGAACATGTAAAAGTGGATGCCAACGGGAAACCAATGGATACGGATGGTGACGGAATTCCGGATTACCGCGACAAAGAATTAAACTCTTCAAAAGATGCGTTGGTGGATGAGAATGGTGTTACGATCACGGATGAATGGATACAGGAACGATTGAGAAAAGATTCATTGGCTGCTTTGCCTGCCATCATCGAATATTTAAAAGCTGTTGACCGCCTCACCGGTGATACATCGAGAATACAAGGAAAGTACAATCAAAATTATTCAAGTCCAAAAATGGAGATCCCACCACTCTACAACAAACTTGATACGGACAAAAACGGAGTAATTACTCCGCAGGAAGTCAGTGCAGCCATTGATGATTACCTGAATGGAAAATCATCGTACAACACGGATGAGTTTTTCAATTTGATTGACTTCTTCTTCAAGCAGCATTAAGCCGTATTCTACCTGTTTTATTTTTTTTTCGGACATTACTTCGCTTTAAAAAAATAGTTCAACTTAAAAGATGCCGAAACAACAAAAGAAGAAACTATCTTCAGCAAAAGTCAATGCTGACAAACCACCGGTCAAAGGAAAAACTTCCAAAACAAACAGCGACCTTTTTCAACTCTATGCCGGTATAGTTGCCATCATCCTGCTTGCACTCATTGCATTTTTCCCGGCTATCAAAAATGGCTTTTCCAATTTTGATGATCCTGCATTGATCAGCAACAATCCATTGATCAAAGAGATTTCAAGTATTAATATCAAGCGAATCTTTTCAGAAATCTATTTTGCAAACTACCAGCCGTTGCACTTGTTTTCATACATGATCGAATATCATTTTTTCGGTTTGAAAGCTTCGGGTTATCACTGGGTAAGTATCATCATGCACCTCATCAATATTTTGTTGGTTGCTCGCATCGTTTTTCTAATTTCCAAAAATAATTACATCACTTTTTTCACAACACTCTTTTTCGCCATCACACCCATGCGAGTTGAATCGGTGGTGTGGGCTGCCGAACGAAAAGACATGCTGTATTCCATGTTTTTTTTCGCAGCAATGATTTCATACCTGCTGTATGTCCAAAAAAATTTCAAGACGAAATACATCCTGTTTACATTTTTGTTTTTTACGATTTCGGTATTTTCAAAAACGATGGCCGTATCCATCGTTCCGGTGATGTTCTTAATAGATTTCTTTTACAACAGGAAATTCAGCACGAAAATTATTCTTGAAAAAATTCCGTTCATCGCATTGGCTGTAGTTATGGGATTAATTTCAGTTCATGCCGCAAGCAGTGGCGGATCCATGGCAGTAGATGTTCACTTTACTTTTCTTGACCGGTTATTTTTTGGCTGCCAAAATCTGTTGTTGTATGCAAGTAAATTAGTTTTTCCCTACGGCTTATCGGGTTATTATCAGTATCCTGTTTTAGTAGATGATCGTATTCCTTCCTCTTACTATATAAGCGGAGCCGTTGTTATACTGCTCGCCATTGCACTTTTTTTATCCCTGCGGAAAACCAAAATTATTTTTTTCAGCGCAGGATATTTTATTTCAACGGTTGCATTGGTGCTGATGATAATTCCGGTTGGTCCGACCATCTTTTCTGAACGATACAGTTATGTTCCTTCCGTGATGCTTTACTTTGTTCTCTTTTATTACCTGTTTCAATGGATTGCTGCGCAACATTCAAAATCTTTACAAACAGCTTTCTCTGTCGGGTTGATTGTATACAGCCTCTATTTAGTCACCGTGCTGCATGATCGAATCAAGGTCTGGAAAGATCCCATATCATTTTGGACGGATGTAATCAGTACGAATCCTAAAATTCCGATCGCTTTCAATAACCGCGGGAACGAATACAAGACGAAAGGAGAATACAAAAATGCAGTGGACGATTTCACGAAAGCCATTCAACTAAACTCGAATTTCCCGGACGCAGTCGGCAGTCTCGGTGAAGCGTATCGGGCCATGGGTTCTTATGATTCAGCGCTGGTATATGCAGATCGTGCAATCAAAATGAAACCGGATTGGGCAGATGCATACATTACACGAGGCATCGTGAGAGCAATGAAAAACAACCTGGACTCTTCCCTGATGGATTTTAACCGGTCCATTCAACTGAATCCTGATAAGTTTGAAGCGTATTGCAACCGTGGAAATATCTATTGCATCTTTGGAAAATTTGATGATGGATTGAAGGACTATGATATGGCTACCAAAATAAATCCTGATTTAGTGGATCCATATATAAACAGGGGACGATTGCTGTTCGATCGGAAACAGATTGACGAAGCGATGCAAAACTTCAATACGTATATACAAAAAGAAGGAAAGAATCCTCTTGTCTATTTGATGCTGGCACAATGCTACGCTGCAAAATCCGACTTTGCTACTGCCATACGTTTTGCGGAACAAGCAAAAGCAGCCGGGCTCCCTGGTGTGGATGGTTACATGGCTGATTGGAAAAAATAAACTGCGTAGAGAAAGTATTTTCTTGTTGATCTCGCTCCTATCCGATTTCAATGTTTAATTTTGATGCTTTGCAAACACGCTCTACCATGCAATGTCCTACCGAAAAACCTTTTGAAGTAAAAATCGAAGATGTTACGGGCGACTCCGAAATCGTAATTATTGACGACGATCCCGGATTCGGTTTCATGCTGAAAGATTATCTTTTATCGTCACTGGAATTAAATTCCGATCTTTTTTCAAACGGTAATGAATTTCTTAAAAATTACCGTTCAAACGATCGCCGAAAAATCATTCTCGATTACGAATTTGACGAAGGTCCGAACGGATTAATTGTTCTTCAAAAAATAAAAGCAGTAAACCCGATGGCTATCGTCATCATTGTTTCAGGTCAGGACGATCTTGAAAAAGCTGTTGAAACATTGCGCCATGGTGCTACCGATTATTTTCTCAAGACCAATAAAACTGTTTTTGCAAACATTACCTGTTCGCTTATTAAGATTCGTGAGATGGAAAAGAATAAGTGGAATTGATTGCCGGATTGAAAATCTTGAAAACAAAAAATCTTTACCTGTTCGGTGAATCATTTCCGTTCAATTGATGTTGTCGGTGCACAAAGATATTTTACTTTTTTAGTTTAGACTCTTTTATGTACTTCCCGTCTTTGTAGGTTTCAATCAATGAATCCTGTTCGTGTGTATTATAATGGTGAACTAAACCATCTGGTTTTCCGTTCGTAAAGTTTGCTAAAAGTTTTATGCTATTGTCTGAATAGACCTTCATTTCACCTTCCGGCCTTCCATTAATATATGTTCCTTTACGATATGATTCTGAATTATTAAGCATAGTAATAACGGTTCCATTTAAAGGATTTCCATTTTCATCATAGGCAAAACGTTCACCCGACATTTTATCCATTTTAAAATTTCCAACATACTCAATTTGTCCGTTCTCATGGTAGTAAGTAAGTTCTCCATTCAATTTACCCTTTTTATAATTCCCAATGAAAAAAATTTTACCGCTTTCATAATAGTATGTAAGGAGTCCATTTATGAAACCGTTCTTATATTGACACGTTGATTGCAATTTTCCAGATGGAAAATAACGGTAGCAATCTCCGTATTCCAAATCATTGATGAACATACAGCTTACTCTCAGGTTTCCGTTTGGATAATACCATTTTCCAATGCCATTCCTGAGATTGTTTTTATAATTAAATTCTGCGCGCTTTGTTTCGTCATCATTAAACCGTATGATTCTTATTATACTTCCGTCATTTTTATAGTTGATTGATTGAATTCTATTGTTGGAATAAATTGTATCAATGGAGATTTGCTGAGCAAGGCAGGATTTTAATGCGAAAGTGAACAAGAAAATGAAGAAAGATGATTTCATTTGCCTAAGGATATAAACATTGCCTATAACGAAGAAGGGATTAAAGAAGTAAAAAAAGAAGCGATAGGAAGCACAACTGTCCCGGCAAAAAAAAGCGAACAAAAAGATAAATTATTTGCCGCAAAGTAGTTCACATTTTTTTGCACATGCAGAATGTTTGTTACTTGCACCACTGTTTGTTTCCCTCTCAAAGCCCTTCTTTTTTTTATTTCTTTTAATCTTACTGTTATGTGCTGCTCTGCTGTTCATCCGAGGCAACACTGTTTGAAGTTCGCACGAAGGTACTTAAAAGCGATTTACATTAGATGCACAAATGTTGGAGTTCGCAGTTAGCCGTGCGGTGGCAAAAAAATAAATTTGTAAAAAAAGTGCGGTGATTTTTTTGGGTGGAGAAAAAAATACTCTCTTAAAAACTTTGGTCGCAGTGTTGGCTTGCAAGTGCAAAGGTATAAAGTATGTGGCGCAATTTTACTTCATGGTATCATTCACCACCTTACTATCAACAAACTGTTCAAAGCTGATTATTTTTCTATCCTTCAATTTCCAAACATGGGCTACTCTTGCTGTAAAGGCTTTGCCTGTAAGTTTGTAAGTACCTGTATAAGTGCCATAGGCAATTACTTTATCATCGCTGGCAACATAATCTTCAGGCGTGAATTTGTAATCAATCCATTCGCTACCTAATCTGCTAAAAACATTTTGTGCAACGGCTTCTAAACCAAAGTAAGTTCCTGCATAAGGGAAGCCTTTTGCTTCTGTCCATGAAATATTTTCGGCTACATGTGTAGCCAAATTTTTTTCGTTTTCTTCCGAATTTTTTTCTTCATACGTGCTTTTTATAATTTCAAGATTTGTCATTCCATTCTTATTTAATGAACAACTTGACAACGCAATGAGCATTGTCAAGTTGACGATTATTTGTTTTACCATTTCATTTCACATGTATTTACTTTGGCTCCAATTTGCAAAGCGGTTTCAAATGTTAGCGTTGGGAATTTTGCTTTTAACGCTGCAATTAGGGCTTCCGAAGTTTTGTTGGTTTTCAATGCTTCTTCATAAAATTGGATATACTCTTTAGTGTGTTTTACTGCCGAAATATCAAAAGCTGTTTCAGATTTTGCATGAGCAGGAATTACAATTGTAGGATGTAATGATTCAATTTTATCCAACACATTTATCCATTGTTTACGTGCATCTGTTGTTTGTGCATCCGCCATCCAAAGATGAAATGTAGTGCCGAAAATATTGATGCCACCTACTACTGCTTTAATAGAAGGTATCCAAACAAAAGTTTTAGATGGAAATTCTTCTAAGCTGATAATTTCTAATTTCTGTCCTTCCAAATCAAGGCTGCTTCCTTTTAAAACTTGCGGTAAAATCACATTTGATGTAATGTTTTTGCCTAACCTTTCTCCCCAAACCTCTAATTTCTTTTGTGCCGTTGCTTTGATGTGTTCTACTGTTACAGGAGAAGCATAAGCGGTAACTTCGGGAAAATATTTTTTGAATACTTCCATTCCAAAATAAAAGTCAGGGTCGCCATGAGAAACATAAATTGCCTTTAATGTTTTGCCCGAACTTTTAATTTCCTGTGCTACTTTTTCGGCATCTGCCAAAGTAAATTGTGCGTCAATTAAAACGGCATCTGTTTTTCCTGAAACGATTACCGATGCTACACCAAAACTGTTTTCTGATGCGTTGTAAACTTGTAGTTTTAAACTGCTTGTTTCAATAGTTTTAAAATTTTGTGCTTGTATGTCCATATTGATTAAAATTAAAATTGTTAGAAATATTTTTGAAATAATTTGTTTCATTTTTTTTGTTTTAAATGATGCTGCAAAGATGCTATCATCTAATGTTTGAAAACATTGAACAAGTTCAATAAATTAAAAACTTATTTCGTTTTGGTAATTTTATTTCTGATTTTACTCAAAAATTCATGACTAATGCCAAGGTATGCTGCTATTTGCAGATTGGTAAGTCGTTGAAAAAGTATCGGATATTTTTCTATAAAATCAGCGTAACGCTGGTCAGCCGTTTTACTCAAATTGTCTATCATTCTTCTCTGCAAAGCAACATGCGTTTTTTGGGTCATTACCCGAAATAGCTTTTCTATTATCGGTAAATTTGCATAAGCAAGTTCTTTATCTTTTTTTGAAATTAAAAACACCTCACTATCCTCAAGAGCATCTATAAAAAGTTGAGATGGCTTTTGATTGGTAAAGCTATCTATATCCGTAATCCACCAATTTTCAGGTGCAAAATAAAGTATTTGTTCAAAGCCGTTTTGGTCAATATGATATACACGAAAAAGTCCTTTCGTTACAAATCCCTCAAACTTACAAACCTCTCCTTCTCTCAATAGAAAATTTTTCCTTTTAATATTTTTTTCTTTAAACAAAGAGCAGAACTCTTCCATTTCGCTAACAGTGAGAGAAATGTGGTTACTTATATTTTGTTTGAGAAGTTCCTTCATATTCTATAGTGATGGCGAAAACACTCTTTCATTTTTTTTCGTGATGGTTTTGTGTGTGAGCAAAAAAATGAAAGTGTGTTTTGTGCGATGGAGTGAGTGGTTTTTTTTACAAATTTATTTTTTAGCGTAGGCATTAGAAGCAGTGTCTGTTGTTGTCCTGCGAAATCCGAAAAACTGTTCGTTCAAAGCATAAAAGTTTGAAGTTCGTAGGGTGGTTTTAGAGTTGCACATAACATTCAAATATAGGAAATCACAAAAAACACTACCAATTCAGTGGAGCATATCGGAGTCGAACCGATGACCTCTTGTCCCGACATCGGGACAAGCGCTCTAACCGACATCCAAACCTGTCAATGAAATAATATATCTTCGATTTTTCATACGTTTAATTTCCTTCTCCCTCTTCAGCGCTTCTGTTTTTGATTCATATTTTTCAAAATAAACTAAACTCCACGGTATACCTGACTTCGTTGAAACCGTAGCGCCTTCATTATGAAGTTTTAGTCTCAACTCAGGATCATAGCTTGAACAGTAATAAAATTTATTGGTTCGCCTTGAATACAAAACATAAAAGAAATATATCATACCAAAAAAAGGTGGAGCATATCGGAGTCGAACCGATGACCTCTTGCATGCCATGCAAGCGCTCTAGCCAGCTGAGCTAATGCCCCGAATCAGAACCAAAATTTTGAGGTGCAAAGAAAAGAAAGTTCCGATACCGAGACAAATGGAGTTGCACCTTCGTTGTGAAGTTTTAACCTTAATTCAGGATCATGGCTTGAGCCGTTATAAAATTTGTTAGTTCTATTAGAATAAAGTAGGTAAAAAAAATGCACAAAAGAAAAAATTAGTAATGCGGTACGATGATGATGACTCAAAACTGACGACATCTTGTCCCGGCAGCGGGACAAGCGCTCTAGCCAACTGAGCTACATCCCCGTAAAGAAATTAGAAATTTTAAATTAAATAGCTTGCAAAGAAAGTAAAGTAAGACAACATTCAAAAGCGTGTGTTGTTCTGTCAATAATTTACTTTTCACTAACCTGATAAATTACGTTTCTCTCCTTTAAATATTGCAGAACATACTGAAAACACTTTTCTTCTTCACCAACAAACTCAGGCGGGCTGATACCAATTCGTTTGTAATTGTTTTCAATCACTAATCGCGCTACTGCTGTACATGTGTATCCAGTGGTGCGTGACATGGAAGATGTGTTAGATTTTTTATCAGAACGATCTAATAACGTATAAATATATTCTTTCTCCTTTCCATCCTTTTTCCCCTTTACAGAAACACGCATCAGGGTAAATTCCTCTTCGCCTTCCTCCAGTTTCCATTTCGGAAATAATAATTTTGACGTGACATCAATGGGTTTGACCTGTTGTCCGCCAACGGTTATTGGTTCTTCGCTGAAGAAACCTGTCTCACGAAGTACTTTCATATAGTTGATGTGTCCGGGGTAACGCAACGTCCGTTCAATCATGTTCGGAATCTTCATCGTTTTGATCAGGCTTCGCAATCCATCCGTGTTAAATGCTTCCAATGTTCCGACCTTGTCAAACTCAATCAACTCCGCATCGCTCAAAGCAGGACGCGTAACCAATTGCCCTTCTTTTACAAATCGCGCGGGACGAGTGTATTCGGCAATCACATCAATCGGTGAAAACGGTGCTTTGTATTCATACGGAAATGTCCGGATCACCGGTAAGCCGCCAACAAGACATTCAAAAACTTCCACATTCATTTGTTTATTGTGATATCCAAGTATGATGTTGTCCATTCCCGGGGCAACGCCGCAATCCATCACCGCGGTTACATTATTTTTCTTTGCCAGCTCATCGAGCAAAAAAATGTCTTCATTGAAAAATGAAATGTCGACAATATTTTTCCCGGAACTGATCACGGTCTTCACCATTTCAAAACCCATGAAACCAGGAACAGCGCCAATCACGAGATCAGCATCGGCAATTACTTTTTTTATTTCAGATGAACTGGAAAGATCAGCCTTCACGGTGTTCACTGAAGATTTTGATTTTAGTACGGATAAATTTTCTTCGCTTGCATCAACGGAAGTAACAGCATAATCGCTGCAAAGATCAATGGCCATCGTCCTTCCAACTCGTCCGGCTCCGAGAACAACAATTTTTTTCATAGTATTTTTAATGATGAGGTGAAAGTAGAAAAAAATTAAAGTTAAGCATGAACGATTCCTCGCTTCGCTCGGAATGACAACACAAACCATTTATGTTAAGGCGGGCTTAAGCCCGCCAACTGCGCAATAACCTAGAATGTTCATTCCGAGCGAAGCGAGGAATCTCAATAATTCAAACTATGATATTACCTAAGAAGTCGTTCGACTTTGCCCTTTAAAAATTTTATTACATTGCGTGCTTCAACCTTAAAAACCCGAAAAGAAATATGAGCACAACTGCTACCAACAACAGTCATCCAAAGGGCTTGTACCTGTTGTTCTTCACTGAAATGTGGGAACGATTCAGTTACTATGGAATGCGCGCCATCTTTATCCTGTACATGACAAAAGCCATGTTCATGACAGGCGCTGATGCATCCAACATTTATGGAAGCTACACAGGTTTGGTATATCTCACACCTCTTTTGGGAGGCTACATTGCTGATCGTTATTGGGGAAACCGGAAAAGTATTTTAATCGGCGGATTGCTGATGGCTGTCGGACAGTTTTTAATGTTTTTGAGTGGAAGCAGTGTAACAGATGGCGTTCAAAATGCTTCATCCATTACAACGATGTGGGCGGGATTAACATTCCTGATTATTGGTAACGGTTTCTTCAAACCAAATATCTCTACGATGGTTGGCCAGTTGTATCCGAAAGGCGATCACCGGATTGACGGAGCGTTTACTATCTTTTACATGGGAATAAACCTGGGTGCATTCTTCTCTCCACTTATTTGCGGCGGGTTAGGCGACACCGGAAACATCCACGATTTTCGTTATGGCTTTCTTGCCGCTTGCGTCGGAATGATTGTCAGCACACTTTCATTTGAATTGCTGAAAAATAAATATTTGAAAACTCCCGATGGTGTGGCTGTCGGAATGCCGAAACAAAAGATGGATATGAAAACCTATCTTATTATTTTAGGTTCCATCGGATTGATTTTCTTCCTGATGAATTTTAAATCGATGTTCAATGTCAATTTTGATATCACTGCGTATTTGATTTACGCTGCCATTGTAGTCATGCCTGTAATTATTTTCAGTGATAAATCATTGGTGAGCGATGAGAAGCAACGAATCAGCGTGATCTTTATCCTCGCCTTCTTCGTAATTTTCTTTTGGGCATGTTTTGAACAAGCAGGTGCTTCGTTGACACTTTTTGCGGATACACAAACAGATCGTCACATCGGAAGCTGGGAAATGCCTGCATCCTGGTTTCAGTCTATCAACCCATTGGGAATAATTATTCTCGCACCAATATTTTCAATGCTCTGGAATGCATTGCACAAGAAAAAACTTGAGCCATCATCACCTGTGAAAATGGGATTTGGATTATTGCTTGTGGCGCTCGGCTACGTTGTAATCGCCTTTGGTGTGCATGGTGTGGATTCACAAACAAAGATCAGCATGTGGTGGTTGGTTGCCTTGTACATTATTCATACAATGGGTGAATTAAGTTTATCACCAATCGGTTTGAGTATGGTTTCCAAACTTGCACCACTTCGTTTTTCTTCGTTGCTGATGGGAACCTGGTTTCTGGCCAATGCCGTTGCAAATAAATTTGCCGGTACACTTTCAGCGTTGATTCCCCCTGGAGCCGGTGAAGCACCTGCTGCACCGGGAACGGCTGTTCCAAGTTTCCTCGGTATCGAAATCAGCAACCTCTTTGTCTTCTTCTGCGTGTTTATTGCGCTCAGTGGCGTTGCTGCCGTGATTCTTTTTGCAATGTACCGCTGGTTAGAAAAGAGAATGCATGGAGTTCATTAAAATTTTCGTCAAAATTTAAAACGAATGCCGCCAAAATGATCCTTGGCGGCATTCGTTTTTTTACTAATTTCTTACAAGATTTTTGCAATAAAAGACAAAACCCATTTTCAATTCCTTCGTATCATGTTAGTGCTATCCAAAAGATAGTTTATAGAGGATATTATTTATGTGGTCGCGTTTAACTGCCAAACGTTTCATTTATTCATTTCCCGTTCAGTTGCTGATGGTTCTTATTAAAAAGAATCATGTGCTTGCTTTATACTGGTTTATTCTTTTTGGATTTGTCACCGGATGGTTGTCGCAGCGTTTCGGAATCCCTTACCTCTTTCTTGATCCTGAATACATAGGGGCAGTAGGTTTTCAATCCTTTATTATCATGGGATTTGCAACCGGCTGCTTCATCATGGTATTTAATATTTCCAGTTACATCATCAACGGGTTCAGGTTTCCTTTTATCGCCACGTTGTCACGACCGTTCATGAAATTTACAATTAACAACTTCATTGTTCCGGTTGCATTCATCATTCTGTACCTGTATAAAATTTTTTCCTTCCAGCTTTACAACGAATTCCAAAGTATTTCCACTGTGCTATTTGATGCGCTTGGTTTTTTGTTTGGATTGGCGATCAGCATTTTCAGCACACTGACTTATTTTTTCAGAACCAACAAAGACATTATTAAAATGTTCGGCATGGAAGCATCGGATACCGATCCGGAAGCACCGTATGCCGAACACCTCGAAAAAGAAAGCACTGAAAAGAAGAAACGAAAATTCACTTTACGGATGACGTACGCCAAACAATGGCGTGTTGATACTTACCTGAGTTCTCTTTTCAAAGTGAACCTGGTAAGGCGTACCGACCATTATAAAAAGGAAATGCTGGAAGATGTTTTCAGGCAGAACCACCTGAATGCAGCCATTGTCGAAGTGATCGTGTTCGTGCTATTCATTGTGATGGGACTTTTCAAGGAATCTCCTGTCTTTAAAATTCCCGCAGGAGCAAGTATCATCTTAATTTTTTCCATGTTCCTGATGTTGAGCAGTGCATTTCGTTTCTGGTTGAAGTCATGGTCAGCTACAGCATTTATATTTCTCCTACTTCTTTTTAATTTTCTTTCACGTTATGGAATTTTCTATCCTGAAAACAGGGCTTTCGGATTGACCTACAATGATCACAAGGCTCCCTACAATCTTTCAAACCTTCAATCACTCAACGATTCAAGCCACGCTGCCGCTGATTACGACAGCACAAAAAAAATTCTTGAAAACTGGAGAAGCAAGTTCAGCGAAAAACCAACCCTGGTCTTTATCAATTGTTCAGGCGGAGGATTGCGTGCCACCATGTGGGCATTTCGTGTGATGCAAGCGGCAGACAGCGCAACCGGCAATCGTTTTATGAAACATACAGAGATGATCACCGGTGCTTCCGGAGGAATGATCGGATCTGCTTATTACAGGGAACTATACCTGAAACAAGAACTTGGTTTTATTAAAAATTGCCGTGACAACGAATACTTATTCAACATTTCAAGAGACTTGTTGAATCCCGTTGCATTCAGCATGTCAGTAAGCGATTTGTTTATGAACGTCCGGAAATTCAAAGAAGAAGGTTCTGTGTATACAAAAGATCGTGGATACGCTTTTGAAAAACAGTTAAATGAAAATTCACATTTCGCTTTTTCAAAACGATTGATTGATTATAAAACTCCGGAAGCATCAGCCACCATTCCCATGATGATCTTCTCTCCTACCATCGTCAACGACGGAAGAAGATTGCTCGTTTCTCCTCAGCCAATGTCTTATCTCACGTATCATTCTTCTGATTCTTCATTCAATTTTATTCCGAACATTGACGGAGTAGAATTCGGAAAACTTTTTAAAGATCAGAACGCATCGAACATAAAATTTACTTCGGTGCTCCGGATGAATTCTACTTTCCCTTACATCCTGCCTGCCGTTACGTTACCCAGCGAACCTTCTGCCATGGTAATGGATGCAGGAATCCGTGACAACACAGGATTGAAATCAACGCTCCGGTTTCTGTATATATTTCGCGAGTGGCTTGCAGAAAACACCAGCGGTGTTGTAGTTCTCGATATTCGTGATTCACACCGGATGAGACCGATGGAAGAAAAACCACGCATGACCTTCTTTGAAAACTTCATCACTCCGCTCGGCAACATTTACGGAAACCTTTTAACCATCCAGGATTACAACCAGGAAGAAAGTTTTGAGTATGCACAATCGTGGTTTAAGGGACCTCTCAACTACATTACGATTGAACTCCCAACCAAGGAACAGGAAATTTCATTGAGCTGGCACCTCACAACGAGAGAGAAAAAATCAATCTACAATTCCATCTACCTTCCTCAGAATATTGAGGCGCTGAATAAACTGAAAGAAATTATCGGCAAGAATTAAACGCTCCGTGATTGCTTTTAACTTGAAAATTTTTCCATCACTTCCCTGCTCACTCCTGTAAAAGAAAATCCTCCATCGTGAAAAAGGTTTTGCATGGTCACCATTTTGGTGAGATCTGAGAACAATGAAACACAGTAGTTGGCGCACGCTTCCGCACTTGCATTACCTAAAGGAGACATCATTTCAGCGTAGTTAAAAAATCCGTCGAAACCCTTCACTCCGCTTCCTGCCGTAGTCTTTGTAGGCGATTGGGAAATTGTATTCACACGTACTTTCTTTGCTTTCCCGTAGTGATAACCAAAACTCCGTGTAATGGATTCCAGTGTTGACTTTGCATCAGCCATGTCCCCATAATCAGGAAAAACACGTTGAGAAGCAATGTATGTCAGAGCAACTACACTTCCCCATTCGTTGATGGCATCCAGTTTCATGGCTGTTTGTAAAACCCTGTGAAGTGACAGCGCTGAAATGTCAAGCGTCTTGTGATAAAAATCGTAATCAATATCCGTGTATGGTTTGTTCTTGCGAACATTCGGTGACATGCCGATTGAATGCAGCACAAAATCAATTTTTCCTCCTAGTATTTCCACGGATTTTGAAAACAGGTTTTCAAGATCAGCCATCAACGTTGCATCAGCAGGAATGACCTGTGCATTGCATTCTTTTGCGAGATCGTTGATTGCACCCAGCCGCATGGCAACCGGAGCATTGGTCAGTGTAAATGTAGCGCCTTCTGCATGACAGAACTGAGCGACTTTCCATGCAATTGAATTTGGATCCAAGGCTCCGAAAATGATTCCGCGTTTTCCTTTGAGTAAATTGTGCATTGTAATTTCGTTTAGTGATGAATTTACTTGATGGCAGCAAATATATTTTAATAAAATCAATTTTCTGAAATACTTTTTCTCTACTCATTCAGAATTGCTTATGATCGAGAGAACAAAAAGGCCGCAGATTCACAGATTAAAAATTGATTATTCAATTTTAATAAATCTGCGAATCTGCGGCTAATATTTTTTCTTTAACAATCTTAAACAGACTCTAAGTAAGAATCATTAAAAATCTGCGTCTATACTATTCCAATCAATTAAAGAGATTAAAAAAAAGAAAACCTGCCTTACGGGGCAGGTTTCTCTAAATTTGCTCAGCCTTACGGGGCTTGCGCGATTCATCAATCTTACGGGATTGCTTTTGCTGCATATTTAAATGCTAACAAGTAATCTCAAACACATAGGGTATAACGCCCCGTTTCATTGAAAGATATTTACTAATCAAGAGGATTCTTACAACTGTAATGTACGTAGGCTTCCTTTCGGTATTTCAGCCTGAAATTTTCAAATTCAGCTATAAAAAGCATTAATTTATAAGATTTCTGATTTTTTTCTCGCCTTTCACAACCACTAATCTGCCTTTAGCAAAAATAATTTTGAAAGACCGCGGAAAAAATCGCATCTTGCTTATCATTTTCAAGTCATTAAGAACAGAAATGAGAAAACTCTTACCGGTCGGTTTACTTTTTATTTTCAGTTTATGCAATTTCTTTGCGATTGCACAGGCTCCTCCTGTGTTAGATGTGCAGAAATGTGTAGGCGGAACAGGAACTGATATCGGGAATAAAATCATCCGTTCAAACGATGGAGGCTATATTATAGCCGGAAGCACGTCTTCCGCAAACTGCGATGTTTTAATAAATCACGGTGCAAATGATTTCTGGGTTGTAAAGATTGACATTGGCGGTACCGTTGAATGGCAGAAGACTTTCGGTGGAACATCAAATGATTTTGCCACTTCAGTTATTGAATTAACCAATAATGACATTGTCGTTTCAGGTTATTCTTCTTCAAACAATGGCGAGGTCACCGGAAACCACGGACTTTCAGATGTCTGGTTAATCAAGATCAGCTCTTCCGGAAGCCTGATCTGGCAAAAATCGTATGGTGGTACTTCGTATGATGTCAGCTACTCGATGACATTATCGGCTGACAACGGTTTTGTTATAGCAGGAAGCAGTTCTTCAAACAACGGAAATGTAACCGGTAACCACGGAGGAAAAGATTTTTGGATATTAAAAGCTGACAGCAATGGAAATCTCCTGTGGCAAAAGTCACTGGGAGGTAGTGGAAATGACGAATGTTATTCCATCAAGACCACTGCTGACGGAGGCTTTGTTGCTGTCGGTTATACAGGCTCCAACAATGGTGATGTAACAGGAAATCACGGCGGTTTTGATTTTTGGGTGGTGAAACTGGATGCAGGCGGAAATCTTTTGTGGCAAAAAACTTTTGGCGGAACTGCTAACGATGCTGCTTTTGCTGCGTTGGAAAATTCATCAGGAAAGTTAATGATTGGCGGCTATTCCAATTCAACCGATGGTGATGTTACAGGAAATCACGGAAGCACCGATTACTGGTTGATTTGGGTAAGCCAGGAAGACGGTAGTTTGATATCAGAAAAATCGTACGGAGGATCTAATTCGGAAATTCTATTCGATTTCATGCCTACTGCAGACCACGGTTTCATCCTCGGTGGCGGAAGCAATTCAACCGATTTCGATGTGAAAGGAAATCACGGTGGTGAAGATTACTGGCTTCTCAAAACAGATTCTGCAGGTACCATTATTTGGTCAAGAAGTTATGGCGGCTCTTCCAATGAGCGGGTTAATTCTCTTGTACAGACTGATGATGGAGGATTTACGGAAACAGGTTATACGTACAGCAACGATGCTGATGCAAGCGGACTTCACGGAGGTGCAGATGTTTGGTTTTTAAAATTATCCTGCCTCAACCCGGTTTCCGGTTTTCAAATTCCCTCTGACACCATTTGTATCAATTCAACAGCGAACTTTATCAATACCTCCATTCATGCTGCAGAAAATAAATGGCTATTGGATGATGTTGAACTTTCGACCAACACCAATGAAAGTTTACCGTTTAATGCAACCGGGACCTATAAGATCACGTTGGTAAGTTATACCTGTTATGCAGTGGATACCTTAACCAGGTATATAACCGTGATCGATTATCCTGTTCCTGTCATTGCATCCGATCAACTTTACTTATGTACCGGAAGTACGGCAACACTTTCAACTGACCTGTATGATGCGTATTCATGGAGCACCGGTTCCACCACTCAAACGGCAGAAATAAATTCAGGTGGAGTTTACACAGTGACGGTAACCTCACACGGATGCAGCAGCTCTACCGCTTTTTCCATCAACCAGTTTGTCAGTCCTGTTGTTGATCTTGGAACCGATTCCATATTGTGTAACGGAAGTTCCATTTTAATCCTGGAAGCACCGGCAGGTTATCAAAGCTATTTGTGGCAAAACAATTCTACAAACTCGTCGATTTTTGTAACTACACCGGGACCGTATTCAGTAACAGTATACGATGGCTTTTGCAGCGGGACAGGTTCAATAAATGTTACATCTGTGAATTGTCCGGTGGCAAATTTTTCTGTCAATCAGGTAAACGTGTGTCAGAATACATGCTTGAATTTTACTGATCTCTCCACCAATGCACTTTCGTGGAACTGGTCATTTCCGGGATCATCGACTCCTTCTTCCACTGACCAAAATCCATCAAACATCTGTTACAATGTTCCGGGAGTTTATACGGTTACGTTAATCACAGGCGGAGCAAGCGGTACGTCCAACGCCATCGTGCAACAGGATTACATCACGATCAATGCAACTCCCGATGATCCGATCATTACTCCGAGCGGAACGTTCCTTACCAGCACATTTGCATCAAGCTATCAATGGTTCTTAGATAATACAGCAATCAGCGGAGCGACCAGTCAAACGTATACGGCTCTGCAATCCGGATGGTATTCCGTGGTAATTCAGAATGCAAGCCAGTGTTCAGCTCTATCGGCTGCTGTTTATATTGACGCTACAGGAATCAATGATCCCGTTGATCAAAATGGTTTGAACATTTTTCCGAATCCTTCGAAAGGTATCTTCAACGTTTCTGTCAACAGCACTACCAGGAATTCACAAATTGAAATAACAGATGTGGCGGGGAAAATTATTTATTATTCCATCATCCAACCTTCCAATGGTAAACCGGAAGAGATCAATCTTGAACAATTTGCAAATGGCATTTACTTTTTGAAACTTACAAATGATGCTGCAACGAGTGTCAGGAAATTGGTTATTGAAAAATGATGCTGTCATGATGTCCCCATTTTATCGGGATCGGAATCTCTTATTTAAATGAGATGCTGAAACAAGTTCAGCATGACAACAGCAATGCTACCACCCAAATTCTTATCTTCGTTCCCTCATAAATTTTGTTTTTCATTCATGTTAAAAGGTAAAAAAATTCTTCTTGGAGTTACAGGAAGCATTGCTGCTTACAAAGCTGCCTTTCTTGTTCGCCTGTTGGTAAAAGAAGGAGCTGAAGTAAAAGTGGTCATGAGTTCTTCAGCGAAAGAATTTATCACTCCGCTTACGCTCTCAGTCCTGTCAAAGAATCCAGTGTATTCAGAATTTTCAAAACCCGGAACCGGTGAATGGAACAATCATGTTGAATTAGGTTTATGGGCCGATGTATTACTCATCGCTCCTGCAACAGCTGACACCATCGCGAAAATAGCCGGAGGTATCTGCGACAATCTTTTACAAGCTGTTTATCTTTCTGCAAAATGTCCTGTTTATATGGCTCCTGCAATGGATCTCGACATGTGGAAACATCCTTCTACACAACAAAATATTCAGCGGTTGATTTCATTTGGCAATAAAATTATTTCTCCAACTGATGGCGAGCTTGCCAGCGGATTAATCGGTGAAGGAAGAATGGAAGAACCGGAAAAAATTGTCTCTGTACTTCAACAACATTTTTCGAAAAAACTTCCGCTGACTAAAAAAAAAATTTTAGTAACCGCCGGGCCAACCTACGAAAACATTGATCCTGTCCGGTTCATCGGGAACCGCTCATCCGGAAAAATGGGTTTCGCTTTGGCAGAAGAGTTTGCAGCAAACGGAGCTGAAGTAACTCTCATCACAGGCCCTTCTTCTTTATCCATTCACAACGGCAGCATTCATCGCATCGATGTGGAGTCAGCTGATGAAATGTATAACGCATGTATGCGTCATTTTGATGATGCTGATATTACCATCATGTCGGCTGCCGTGGCTGATTACAAGCCGGAACATGCAAGCGATAAAAAGATCAAGAAGAAAGAAAACGGGTACCAACTTGATTTGGTAAAAACAAAAGACATTCTCACTGAATTGGGGGAACGGAAAAAGAACGATCATCTGCTCATCGGCTTTGCCCTGGAAACCGACCATGAAGTTGAAAATGCAAAGATTAAAATCAAAAAGAAAAATCTTGACATGATCATTCTCAATTCATTGAATGATGCGGGAGCCGGTTTTCAAACCGACACCAATAAAATAAGTATCATTGACAAGTCGTTTAAGCAAACCGACTTTGCATTGAAATCAAAAAAAGAGGTTGCAAAAGATATTGTTGCAGCAATCGTCTTACGATTAAATAAATAATTTTTCTTTGCGTTAAATTTCTTCCACTCTATGTTCAGAAAAATTCTTCTTTCCCTTGCGTTTGCAACCATCGTTCTTCAGGCTTCATCGCAGGAGCTCAACTGCCAGGTTTCCGTCATTACACCAACCATTGGCGCCAGTGATAAGTCCATCTACGAAACGTTGCAGACTGCCATTCGTGAATTCCTCAACAACCGTAAATGGACGCAGGATAATTTTCTGAATCAGGAACGGATTGAATGCAGCATTTTGATCAATGTAAAAAGCCGCTTATCCACCGATCAGTTTGACGCGACCATCCAGGTTTCCACCAGCAGACCTGTGTACAAAACTTCTTACAAAGCCCCACTCCTCAATATTCTTGACAAAGATTTTACGTTTCGATATGTACAGGACCAGACATTGGAATATGATGAAGCATCGGTTTCTTCGAACCTCACAGCAGTACTTGCTTATTATGCAAACCTGATCATTGGATTTGATTACGATACCTATTCTGAAAACGGGGGATCTCCTTATTTCGCAAAAGCCCAAACCATTGTGAGTGCTGCGCAGAACCTTCCCGACAAAGGATGGAAAGCATATGAAACCACACAAAACCGATACTGGATTACAGAAAATATTTTGAATGTTTCATTCAGACCTCTTCGCACTTCTCTTTACAAATACCACCGGCTTGGCTTCGATAAAATGTCGGAGACATTGGCCGAGAGCCGGGCTGTCGTGTTGGAAAGCGTAAAAGAGTTGAAAAAAGTTTACCAGGATAAACCTAACTCCTACCTGATGCAAATATTTTTTGATGCAAAGTCGGATGAGTTGGTGAACCTTTTTGGAGCCGCTACAACAGATGAAAAGAACCAGGTAGTCCAGGTTCTAAACTTGGTTGACCCTGCTCACACAAGTAAATACAACACCATTTCAGGACCGAAATAATTATTTCTTCTTCACAGGCACTTCCCTGAGAATTTGTCCTTGCCTGTAAATAATCCTTTTAACGAGTACAGAATCTTTATACTCTTTCCACTCCCCTTCTTCGTTGTTATTTTTATAAAGCCCCTCCTGCTTTAAATGACTGTCCTCTTCATAGACCTTTGCCGGTCCTTCCAAATTACCATTTTGATACATATATTCCATTGAAGGGTTTCCGTTTTGAAAAAACCATGTTGTTAATCCGTCCCGCTGACCGTTTTTGTAAACTCCCTCTTCCTGGATTTTACCATCATCATAAAATGATTTTCGTGTTCCATCAAGAACATCATCCTTGTAATTCTCGAACAGCTTCATTCTTCCGCCAAAGTTACCGAACGTAGTTCGTTGTCCTTGTTTCTTTGTGTTCCAGTACGTTTCATCTGCCTGGATCGTACCGCTGTTGTTAAAAAAAACAGACGCTCCGTTTACAACATCATTCTCGTACTCGGTGATTTTGATGATCTCGCCATTCAGATCGCTGTATTCACGCCACACTCCGTCCTTTTTTCCATGCAGCATAAATCCCTGCTCTTTCAGGTTTCCTTTCCTGGAATGGATGATCCAAAACTCGCGGTTCGGATTCAAGAGATCTTTGGTGATGATTGTATCCGCCTTACTTGGAGTTTTCACTTCTGCATTTTGAGCGATTGAAACCAAGGGAAAAAGAGATACGAGAGAAATCAATATTTTTTTCATATCAATGACATTTTAGATGTGCAAAAATAAATTCTTTCGCGGACAAAAATGATTCATCCTGATTGTTTATTTTGCACTACAAGAATACAAATTACGATTGACATGATTGCTTTAAAAATTGCTTCACTTGTTGATGCTGCTGCTGTTGCTGAAATCGGGCGTATCACTTTTTATGAGACGTGGAGAGATGTAAACACGGAAGAAGACATGCAGCTCTACATGAACGAAGCGTTCGATGAGAAAAAAATTTACAAAGACTTAGCTGACACTTCAGGAAATTTATTCTTACTTGCCCTGGAAGATGCGCATACAATTGGCTATGCAAAGATGCGCAGAGACCGGACGTACGAAGACTTCAAAGGAGAAAAAGCCATTGAGATTGAACGGATTTATGTAAAGGAAGAATATCAAAAAAAGAAAATCGGGAAGTTGTTGATGGATCGTTGCATTGAACTGGCTAAAGGAGAAGACAACCACTGGCTCTGGTTGGGTGTGAACAACGAAAATAAAAAAGCTATGAATTTTTATGTCAGTTATGGTTTCGAAATTTTCGGGACAAAAAAATTCAAACTCGGCGCTGCAGAAGATGAAGATTTCCTTATGAAATTAAACCTACTGAGCGAGCATCAACTAAGAACTAAGAACTAAGAACTAATAACTAATAACTAATGACTAATGACCAATGACCAATGACCAATTTTCAATGAACTAATGAACCGTTAAACTATTGAACTAAAAAATTATGTTAAAAAATATTTTCATTCAAAACTATGCGTTGATCGATCACCTCGAACTGGAGTTTGACAAAGGTCTCAACATTGTAACCGGTGAAACGGGAGCCGGAAAGTCCATCCTGCTTGGTGCTTTGTCATTGTTACTCGGGAATCGTGCTGATACTTCTGCGCTCTTGGATGCGTCAAAAAAATGCATTGTTGAAGGACGGTTTGATGCAGATGAAAAAAACCTGTCAGACTTTTTCAAACAACATGAACTGGATTTCGAAGAACACGTCACCATTCGCCGGGAAATCAGCAGCGAAGGAAAATCGCGATCATTCATTAACGATACACCGGTTACGCTAAGTCAACTCAAAGAACTTGGTTTGTTCCTGGTTGATATTCATTCGCAGCACGAAACGTTGTTGCTGAACAAAAGTAACTTCCAGCTTTCGGTGGTGGATGCATTTGCACAACATGAAAAATTACTGACTGAATATAAAAATCACTTTCACCAGTTTCAATCACTAAGTACCGAGTTCGATAATCTTGTTGAGGAAGAAAAGAAATCAAAAGCTGATCTCGATTATTTTCAATTCCTCTTTAATGAACTGGACGAAGCAAATCTTGTTCCGGGTGAACAGGAAAAGCTCGAAGAAGAATTACAAACACTCACGCATTCAGAAGAAATTAAATCTGCCTTGACCACAGCGCTCTCAGCTTTATCCATCGGCGACAACACCATTCTGAACCAACTCAGTCAACTTACAGGTTCGATCAATTCAATTACTAAGTACAATTCGAAGTTGGAAGAAATTGCAGGGCGAATCAAGAGTGTAACTATTGAACTGAAGGACGTCAGCAACGAAATTGAAGCCATCAGTGAAGAAATAAATTTTGATCCAAAGCGTGTTGAACTCATCAACGAACGATTAAATGTAATTTACAAACTTCAGCAAAAGCATCGTGTCAAGAACATCGATGAGCTATTGAAACTGAAAGTAGAATTCGAGAACAAATTACAAACCATTAGTTCACTCGAGGAAAAAATCAGTCAGCTTGAAAAACGTGTGGCTGACTTAAAGAAAAATCTCATTGCGTTGGCGCATCGCATTTCAGGTAATCGTAACAAAGCAATTCCTGTTATTGAAACCGAGATTAAGAAATTGTTGTCGGAAGTGAGTTTGCCGAATGCCATTCTCAAAATTGAAAACACAATTTTGAATGATGACAATTTAAACACAAATGGAATTGACCAGATTCGTTTTCTATTTTCTGCGAACAAAGGTGTTGCTTACTCTGATATTAGCAAAGTCGCTTCCGGTGGCGAGTTAAGCAGGCTGATGTTGTGTATTAAATCTTCCGTTGCAAAACTGATTGAATTACCGACCATTATTTTTGATGAGATAGACACCGGAATTTCCGGAGAGACTGCTGTGAATGTCGTGCGTGTTTTAAAAAATATGTCGAAGCAACACCAGCTAATTACGATCACACATTTACCACAAATTGCAGGACGCGGCGAATCACATTATTTTGTTTACAAGGAAGTGACCGGTAAAAAAACATTTACAAAAGTCCGAAAACTCAATGCTGACGAGCGAATCGTGGAGATTGCAAAAATGCTGAGTGGTGAAAAACCATCGGCTGTCGCCATCGAAAACGCGAAGGAGTTATTGAAAAACTAGCTTTTCCGAACCAAGTTTATGTCTAATGTTTAAGGTTTAAAGTTTAAAAAAGAGCAACAACCTTAAACATTAAACATTAAACTTTAAACCTTAAACGCTCCTTAGACTTGTATATTTATCACAAACTTTGATTTGCATTCCGATTTTTTTCTTTTGAATCTTTAAGTCACTAAACTTAAATGATGAAAAAGAAATACGTAATTTCCATTCTTGCCCTACTTTTTATTTCGTCCGTTCAGGCAAAAGAAAATATAAATCATACACTAATTCATCAAACCTCTGCTGCTCCGGCAGGTTGTACTTGTTCCACATCCATCGCAGATCTTGATATCGGAAATGTCAGAGCACCTATTTTCATCAACGGAGACATGTGGTGGGATTTAATTGGCAATGCGCGATATGAAGTACCAAAAGGATCAGGGAAACATTCACTTTTTGCCGGCGCATTGTGGATTGGAGAAAAAGATTTAGGAAATAATTTAAAAGTTGCTGCACAAACATACAGGCAAAGTGGATGTGATTTTTTTGCCGGACCTATAGATAATGAACCGGTGGATTCTAATTGTCTTCATTATGATCGCCATTGGAAAATAACACGACAGGAAGTTACTGATTTCATTACAAGCGGAACACTGACTCCGGATATTCAAAATTGGCCCGGAATGGGAATTGACAACCAGTCTCACGCGCTCGCGCCTTTTGTTGATGTGAATGGAGATGGGCTATACAACGTCTCTGATGGTGATTATCCTGCTTATGATTTTTCAGGTTCGCCAAATTGCTGCGACAACTTACATGGTGATCAAACCATTTGGTGGGTCTTTAATGATGCGGCAAATGTTCATGGAGAAACCGGAGGAGCTGCATTGGGTTTAGAAATCCAGGCGCAGGCATTTGCATTTAATTCAGGAATACCAAATTTAGACAATGCAACTTTTTATCAATATAAAATAATCAATTACTCTACCAACGAGATTGATTCCACCTATTTTGGGCAATGGGTTGATCCTGATCTGGGAAATCCTCTTGACGATTATGTGGGTTGTGATGTCGCAAGAGGAATGGGATATTGTTACAATGGAGACGCTAACGATGATCTTCCAGATGGTTATGGTCTCAACCCTCCTGCAGTTGGAGTTGATATTTTACAAGGACCACAGGCTGATCTCGGAGACGCATCTGATAACGACAGGGACGGTTGCATCGATTGCACTTTTCAATTGAATACGGTAACAGGTTTGATGGATACAATACCAGACACTGTTTTGCCTGAAACAATCATCATGTCAAAATTTGTTTTTTATAACAATGATGCATCGGTTACAGGATATCCTCAAAATGCTGCGGATTATTATAATTACCTGCGCGGAATCTGGAAGGATGGAAATACAATAACTTATGGTGGCGATGGACATGGTGCTGGAGCTGGTCATACAAATACACCATGTGATTTTATGTTTCCAGGAACTTCTGATCCAACAGGATGGGGAACCAATCATGTCCCACAATTTGCATGGGATGAAGTTACTGCCGGTAACAATCCCGGTGACATAAGATTTCTGATGTCTGCCGGTTCGTTTACTCTCTTGCCCGGAGAAGTATTGCAATGCATTACTACAGCTGCTGTTTGGGCACGAACAACTGCTGATGGACCTGACTCTTCCCTTGCACTTTTGAAACAAGCAGATGATGAAATCCAACTTTATTTTAATTCATGTTTTACCACTTACCAAAGCACATTAGTAAATGATTTGGATGCGATTGCAAAATCAATCAGCGTTTACCCGAATCCATTTCATGATTATACAATCCTGAATCTTCCTTCTGTAAAACACGGTACATTTGAAATTACTGTTTATGATATTTTAGGAACACTTGTTCGTAGTTATAAAAATATTTCTCCCGGAAACTTTGTCTTCAACAGGGAGACTTTGAACAGCGGAACGTATCTCTATAGGATTTCAAAAGATGGAAACAAAATAAAATCAGGCAAACTGGTTGTCATGGATTAGAAAGAAAGTTGATTTTTAACATTTTAGTAACTGTTTAAATTTTATTCAATAATAATCTTAAGGAAGCCAAATAAATCATGGCTTGACTGGATTCCAATAAGTACTCAAAATCTCTACTTA
>JAYVUK010000075.1:0-11760 GCA_043787975.1 Bacteroidota bacterium | reverse complement strand
AAAGATTACGCTTCTCAGCGGATTTTTCTCAAGGGATCCTTAAAAAATCCCTTGGGAAAAATCTAATCTTTAGGTTGCACTTATCACTTGAACACAGCTGCGGTTAATTATGAAAGCTCCGATACTTTTCAGGTTTGCAACGGTGATACCCTAAAACTTGTTTACATGGCCGGTTCTTATGAAAATGAAAATTCATATCAGCTTTATGACGCAGCATGGAATTTAATTTTTGAAGACGGACCAACTCCGCAAACAGGCAATGTATTTACAACAACAGGAAATTGTTTTGCCATTTCGGTACCTGGCAGTCACCCTTGCACAGCATTACCGGTTGATACAGGCCAGTGCATTGCTACGGGTAACGCGGGCTTTCAAGGCTCAGGCATACATCCAACTTGCGCAAACTACCAGGGTTCTGATATTTGGTTTACGATGCAGGTACCTCTTTCGGGCAATCTTAGTTTTGAAACCGATAGCGGAAGTTTAACGGATACAGGAATCGCAATCTGGACAGACAGCAGTTGTTCCAATCTTCATCTTTTAGGATGTGATGACGATGGAGGCAATGGCTTTTTCTCATTCCTTACCATGTATGACCTTATCCCGAATCAAACGATTTATATCCAGCTTTGGGGATATGGTGGCGGAACCGGTACATTTCATATTTGTGTTACCGATTTAGGAACTGTAGTACTGGACAGTTCCGAACTTCCGATTGTAATGATTAACACATTGGGAGAAACTATTGTTGAGCAAACAAAAGTGAATTGCCTGATGGATATAAAATACAATGGACCCGCCGGCATTACACATGTCACTGACAGCTCCAACATTTACAGTGGAAATATTGGAATTGAAATCCGTGGAAATACATCAGCAAGTTATCCACAGCATCCGTTTGGTATTGAAACACGTGATTCAACAGGCGCAAATAACAACGTTTCCATTTTAGGCATGCCTGCCGAAAATGACTGGGTACTGTTATCCAATTTCAACGACCGGTCACTCATTCGAAATACACTGGCTTATAAACTCTTTGGAGACATGGGTAATTACAGCCCGCGTGCAAGTCTGTGCGAAGTGCTTATTGACAGTTCTTATAAAGGCATCTACGTTTTGGGAGAAAAAATAAAACGCGATAATAACAGGATCCATATTGCAAAATTAACAACTGCCGACACGACAGGAGATGAACTTACGGGCGGATATATTCTTCAGCAGAATTACTGGACTGCAAACAATAGTTTTCAATCGAATTATTCTCCCATCGATCACCCGGGCTTTGATGTACATTTTCTTTTTGAATATCCGAATGCAGATACAATTCTTGCTGTTCAAAAATCTTACATCGCATCGTATGTTGACAGCCTTGAAGATGCTTTGTACAGTACAAATTTCGCTGACACGGCCACAGGGTACAGGAAGTACCTTGATGTAAAATCATTCATTGATTATTTTCTTGTGAATGAATTATCGCGCAGTGCAGATGGCTTCAAGAAAAGTGTTTTTTATAATAAGAATAAATATTCAACCGGCGGTAAACTTAAGGCAGGCCCTGTCTGGGACTTTGACTGGGCCTGGAAAAATCTTGAAAGCTGTGCAATTTTTAACAACTTCGATGGTTCCGGATGGGCGCATCATATCAACGATTGTTTTACTGATACTTATTCAACAGGATGGTACATCAGATTGATGCAGGACAGTACATTTAATAATGAACTCCGGTGTACCTATGAAAACTACAGGCAAACTATTTTTGATACCACCTATATCTTCGCATACATCGACAGTATAAAAACTCTTGTTCAGCATGCACAGGCAAGACACTTTCAAAAATGGCCTTTACTCGGGCACAGCGGTCCTGCTCCTGAAATAGGTGCTATTGCTACAACTTACAATGCAGAACTTGATACACTGAAGGAGTGGATTAATTTACGGTTGCAATGGCTTGATGTAAATATACCGGGACACTGCATTACAACAGGTCTTCAGGAAATTAATTTACCCGACATCTTCAATTGCTATCCCAATCCGGCAAGTACCAATTTTACAATTGATTATTCATTGTTAAGTCGACAAAACGTCATCATTAGTGTATTTAATTTTTTAGGTACCGAAGTTCTAACATCAAAGAAAGAAACACAAGATGCCGGGCAACATTCACTTCAATTTGAAACACCAAATCTTTCCCCGGGAGTTTACATTTTAAAACTTAAAACTGGTTCAATATCCAGGAATAAAAAATTAGTCATTGTAAAATAGATCCTAGGATGAATATTAAATACAACATCGGTGCTATCCCGACACCGGAGCAAATCATTGAACTCTATGAAAATTCAGGATTACCAAGACCAACACACGATAAAGAAAGAATAGAAAAAATGTTTGCGAATTCAAACCTGGTCGTAACAGCATGGGACAATGATTTACTTGTCGGTGTTTCACGTTCCATCACTGATTGGGTTTGGAGTTGTTATCTTGCAGATCTTGCTGTGAGAGATGAATATAAGAAGTCGGGCATCGGAAAAAAAATGATTGAACTGACAAAAGAAAAAGTTGGCGAACAATCGATGGTACTCCTACTCTCTGTTCCTACAGCGATGGAATATTACCCGAAGGTTGGTTTCACCAAACAGGAAAGCAGTTTTATCATCAACAGAACGAAATAAATTATACCTAACTAAATCGCAAAATGACAAATCAATTGTTCGTTAAAATGGTGCTCGACACCTGGAATTCAAAAATAAAAGAGGCGGATGCGCTGCTTGATAAACTCACCGATGAGCAGTTGCAAAATGAAGTTGCTCCCAACCGTAACCGTGGAATTTATTTAGTAGGTCATCTTGTAGCCGTGCATGACAGGATGCTGCCGTTGCTGAATTTAAGTGAAGAATTGTATCCGCAGCTGGCTGAAAGTTTTATAACAAAGGCCGACAAATCCGAACCACTGAAAATATCAACACAGGAATTAAGACAACATTGGAAAACAATTAATTCTACATTGGCTACACATTTCAGCGGCTTCTCTGCAGACGAGTGGTTTCTAAAACACAATTCAATTTCTGCGGAAGATTTTCTAAAAGAACCTCATCGCAACAGGTTGAGCATCATCATCAGCCGCACCAATCATTTGTCGTATCACACCGGGCAATTGGCGTTTCTTAAAAACTAAGAACCAGGCGTTCAAGTATATTTTTACAGTTCAAACTATAACTGATATCAAATGAAAAAACACGTACTTCTTTTTGCATTAAATTTTGTGCTTGTAAAATTTTCTTCAGCACAGGTAATTTGCGTTCAATGCTATAACCAAAATGATTCCATCGGTGTGAATGTTGGCTCACATAACCTGATCGTGAACGGAGGATTTGAAAATACAACGTGCGCTACGAATTGTTCAGGCGTGTATTGCCCAAATTCAACAACACACAATTGCGACATTTCAAACTGGTCGTGCACAGGCGGAGGTTCACTTACCTATGGCTGTGTGTATGACAGCGCGAATTATTTTGTCGTGCAGGGAAGCAGGTCCGTGTATTTCGGAAGCTCCTATGCAAATCCCTGTTCCGGAACCTCTGCTTCAACGTTTCCTAATAACGACACCTTGTGTCTCCAATATTCAGGATGCACGATATCGGGAATTCCATCCGGCTATCCGCTTTCAGGAACCAACTACGGAGGTGTTGACGGATTAAGTTTATCTCAAACCATACACGGGCTGACAGCGGGTAAAAATTATGCATTGGAATTCTGGGCCGGAGGAGAATACGAAGGTTGGTTTTTCAAAAACGGAATGTTCGCTGTAGATGTCGGATTCGGAAATATTTTTTTGAATTGCAAAATCACACATCAACTTCCTGATGTTGGAACACGGTACATCATTCAATTCGCTCCTACTGCCGATTCGGCAACCATTAAGTTTACAAACTGGGGCCATATCTGTGGTACTTGTACAGAGCTTGTTTTAGATGATGTCAGATTATACGATCCTGCCTATCTGCCGGGAACTGTTCCTACCTGTTTTGTGGGAGAGAATGATTTAAATAAAGGCAACGTAGGTGTTTACCCGAACCCTGCCTATGAAGTGTTGAATGTAAAAACAAGCAGCAACCTCCCTTCGAAAATCACCATCTATGATCTTGCTTCAAGAAAACTTTTGCAGCAGTGCTTCACCACTTCGGTTTCTCTAAATACAGAATCATTATCCAAAGGGATTTATTTTTACGAGGTACTCAATGGCGAAGAACTGTTTAAAGGAAAAATCATTAAGGAATAAGTTAATCGTTAGAAATTGTATACGATAAGGAAGATCAACTAATCACGCGATGCGATTGACGGTTCTTGAAGAGCAGGAATAAATTTAGGCAACCGCGAACTTCACGCCTTTACGATTTTTTTACGCAAAGACGCAAAGCCCACAATGAAAAAAATTATTGCTTTAAAAGCTTCTTCGTTAAATTACTATTGCCTTGCCTGATGTTGACAAAATAAACTCCGGCGGCCAAACCGGAAATATCCAACCGGTTTTCATTTTGCCTTTTAAGAACACTCGTACCAAGTGCATTCACCATTTCGATTTCAAAGGGCTCGTTCTTTAACACATTAATT
Source organism: Bacteroidota bacterium (assembly GCA_043787975.1). Classification (GTDB taxonomy): domain Bacteria; phylum Bacteroidota; class Bacteroidia; order AKYH767-A; family 2013-40CM-41-45; genus JAPLDA01. The sequence continues at coordinate 7,152 of JAYVUK010000075.1, read as the reverse complement.
CGAATTTGATTGCCGGAAGGATTGGGATACATTTCAAATTCGTTATTCGCATTCAATAAATTTATTCCGGTGGTCGTATTCATTTCGACATCATCCACCAAAAACCGCGTCCCTAAATTCGCCACACTTCCATACACGGCAGTACTGAAGTTCATGTAATAATAAACAACAGTTCCGGGTAACGTGTAAAGAACAGGAGTGGTCGCATAGGTATAAACATTTGTCGTTCCGCTTAGAATAATTCTGGCTTCGCCAATCATGTTAGAGAATTCATCAAACACCTGAAGCGTTGCAATGGCACTGTCATCACCAACAGGAAAATATTCATAATAAAATCCAAAATCAACAGGTTGTTCCTGGATGCTGACTGTTTCAAATGAACTCCAGCTTGAATAAACACTGTCGGTATCAGCAGTCACGCTGCCGGCAATACCTTCGTTGGCAGTAAAATCCCATGCATTCCGCATTTCCATCGCAACTAAACCACTGTGAGCATCGGGAGTCGCAAAATAAAATTGACCGTCAACCACAATAGAATCCTCATGGGAAATCCCCATTGAATCAATCATGATTGCAAACAGGTAAACATTGCCCCAATTGCTGGCGGATCCGTCATAATTCAGGTTTTCAAATCCCGGGTTAGGAACCTGGGCGTACATCGCTGATGCTCTCAAGAGCAAAGCAATGACTGAAAGTGTAATCGTTTTTTTCATCGTTATTTTTTTTTAGTGGTGAGTAATTTTGATCATCGGACACGTTGGTTAAACGATGATGTAAAACTACTTTCACTACATGGCGAACTCCAAATTTTTCGGGTAGACATCAGGTAGACAAATCTACTAAAACCGTATTCAAGAGGTGAACAAAGTGATTTTAAGCCAAACTTAATATAAAATCGGTGAGATTGTCCTCCGAATTTAACTGCAATTTTTTTCGAAGCCGGTAGCGGGCAGTTTTCACACTGTCAGGAGAAATATTTAAAATGCCTGCCATTTGTTTAATGGACAGGTTCATTTTAATCAGGGCACAAATTTTTAAATCGTTGGAGCTGATGTCAGGATACGCTTGTTTCAAACGGGAATAAAAATTCTTGTTGATGCTTTCAAAGTAGGAGTTGAAATCAGACCATTCTTTATCCTGGATTAATCCTTTGTTAAGTATCTTACCAATCGGATTCTCCCTGGAACCACTGTTTTCTTCCTCTAACCGCTCCTTCACTTCCTGCATCAATTCATTCTTTTGCACCATCTGAAAAGTCAAGGCGCTCAACTGGCTTTCCTTGAATTCCAATTCATTCTGCATTTGTTGCTCCTTCAGTTTCCTTTGCTCCTCAATAACAACAACCAATTGCTCTTTTGTGCGAAGCAACAGTTTATCGCGCTTGTTTATTTTTTTCATAAACCCAAAAATACCGGCTCCTATCATGACTAAAAATCCAATTGCCATCCACAACAAATAATTCGTGAGCAATGCAATGTCCTTTTCTTTTTGCATGATACTCAACTGACGGTCTCGCTCAGCAACACCAAATTGAACTTCTAAACTTTTCGTTACACGTTCTCGCTCCCAACCTGTAAGCGAGTCATTCAATTGCTTTATTTCTTCCGCATATTTTAGCGCGTCGCTATAATTTCCCTGTTGCTTTTTAAGGGCTAAAAGTTGTTCAATCGTTTTGAGGTAAAAAGATTTATCAGACAATTCAGCAGCGATGCTTTTCGCTTTCAGAAAAATTACTTCTGCTTGTTTTTCATTTTTCTCAAACGTGAGCACCCATTTTCCCGATCCAAGCAGTGATGCAACCTGCGCCTGTCGATTTCCTGTGCTATCAGCAATAAACAAAGCGTGGTCGTAATACATACGACTCTCATTTTTATTGCCGTGCCTTAATTCAATATCTGCAACACATATATAAGAGCCCGGGAGATAAATAAATTTTTTCGTCAGCAACCGCTCCTGTAAAGCAAGCCGGTGAAAGTATTCCGAAGAATCCGGCAAATTCAAATTCAGGTAGGCAATGCCAAGACTGTTGTAAATTAATCCGAGGTATCCGGAAGTATCATTCGAAGAAGGAAAAGCGCTCATGGCTTCTTTGCTCAACGCAATTGTTTCCCTGTACTTTCCCTGGCGACTTTTGATTGTACTGATCAACTGGAGACCTTTGCAACGTCCGGTCAATGCCTTTTGAGGTGACGTTTTCTCCAACTTTTTAAATTCATCCATTGCCCGGAAGCAATAAGAAAGTCCTTCGCTGTAACTTACACCATAGGAACAAATTCCCATGTTGAGCAAGGCAGTCGCAACATTTTCGGTGTTCTTTTCATCCTTCGCCTTTTCGAAAGCGGACTCAAAAAATTTCAACGCAGAAGTGTCATTGTCCTTGAGCAATTCGCGCCATCCCTTCTGTAACAACATAGAAGAGTCATCAGCAAAGGAACGTATGCAGACGAAAAACAAAATTAAAGACAGAAAATAGATTTTTCTCAACACAAATTTTTTACTCCGCTAAAGTAGAAGTAAAAGTGAAAACGTTGCATGAAAATAATTTCCGAAGGAAAAAAAGTTTAGTGGTTGCGCTCAAGAACTAATAACTAATAACTACTTCGCCATCGCCTCTACAATGTCATACTTCGTAATGATAAAATTACTGTTCGCTTTAAAATCTTTTACAAGAACAGCCGTGCGATCATCAGAAATCATTTTAGCGAGATCATCCAGCGGAGTTGTGCTGTCGACGAATGGCAACGCTTCCTGCATGATGCTTTCAACAGTATCCTTCTTCGCATCAGGATGCTGAAGAATTTTATTGAAGACTAAATTTTCATAGATAGAACCTACAATACGGTCGCCTGCGGTAACCGGGATTTGCGAAAAATTATTTTCAATAATCAGTTTGAGTGCATTTCCGATTGTATCATTTTTATCTATTGTAATGAGATCAATATTTTTTCGCGATGCAACAATATCATTGGCTGTCATTCCTGTTTTATCCAGGTAACCCATCTTACGCATCCAGTCATCGTTAAACATTTTACCGAGGTAACGCGAACCATGATCGTGGAAAATTACCACAACAACATCCGTTGGTTTCAACTTGTCTTTTAATTGGTGAAGTCCTGCAATCGCTGATCCTGCAGAGTTCCCAACCCAGATTCCTTCTTTGCGACAAATCTCACGTGTCATCAACGCTGCATCTTTATCGGTCACTTTTTCAAAATGGTCAATCACTTTGAAGTCGTAATTCTCCGGAATAAAATCTTCACCGATACCTTCTGTTACGTATGGATAAATTTCATTGTTGTCCAACACGCCTGTCTCGTGGTATTTCTTCAACGCTGATCCGTACGTATCAATCGCCCAAACTTTGATGTTCGGATTTTTTTCCTTGAGAAATCTTCCTGTTCCTGAAATGGTCCCTCCCGTCCCTGCTCCTACCAATAAGTGGGTAATTTTTCCATCTGTCTGATCCCAAATTTCCGGACCGGTTTGTTCGTAATGTGCCTGCTGGTTGGAAAGATTATCATACTGGTTTGCCTTCCATGAATTCGGAACCTCTTTTACGAGTCTTGATGAAACCGAATAATACGAACGCGGATCTTCGGGCTCCACGTTGGTCGGACAAATGATCACATCAGCACCAAAAGCTTTCAATGCATCCGCTTTTTCTTTCGACTGTTTATCCGTGGTTGTGAAAATACATTTGTATCCTTTAATGATAGCTGCAATGGCAAGTCCCATTCCTGTGTTGCCTGAAGTTCCTTCGATAATGGTTCCGCCGCGTTTCAGCAAACCTGCTTTCTCCGCATCTTCAATCATCTTCAGCGCCATCCTGTCTTTAATCGAATTGCCGGGATTGAATGTCTCCACTTTAGCAAGCACCGTTGCGTTTACACCTTCTACTACTTTATGCAATTTCACCATCGGTGTGTGACCGATTGATTCCAGTACATTCTCGCAGATTTTCTTATTCGGATTTTGTGACATCTTTTTGGTTTACGGTTTACAAGTTTACCTTTTCTCTTTTAAAAAGGACTGCAAATTTAAAAACTCAAATGAGATAGACACAGGAACGCTGATTTTTATGATAATTAAGATTTCTTATGACATTTCAATCCTTTAAAATCATAAACATCATGATAATCTGTGTTCTATTTTTCATGGGTACATCACCGGATTCACTACGAAAAACGCAATGCTTTCAACGGACTTATCTTTGTAATAATGAGTGTCGGTAAAATCATCATGGCAACACAACATAAAATAGTTCCAACATTGAGTAAAACAAGATAAAGAATTGTGATATTCACAGGAACATACGAGATGTAATACGATTGCTGGTCGAGATGAATGAGATGAAAATATTTTTGAAGCAGCACCAAACCGATTCCGGCAATGTTTCCCCAAAGCAATCCTCTTCCGATTAAAAAGGAAGCCACGTACACAAATATTTTACGGATGCTGAAGCTTTCTGAACCCAAGGATTTCAATGTTCCGATCATGTTGATCCGTTCGAGGATAATAATGATCAATGCTGAAATCATGTTCATTCCTGCCACAATCAACATGAGAACAATGATGATGATGCCGTTCACATCCTGCAAATTCAACCAGTCGAATATCTGCGGATAAATTTCGCGAATCGTTCGCGCATTCAGATCAGAACTAATGGACGTATAAACTTTATTCCCGATTTCATCCAGCTTATCAAAATCATTGATCGTGATTTCAAAACCTCCGACCTGGTTTACATTCCAATCGTTGAGTTTTTGGATGTGAGCGATATCGCAGATCACATATAAGTTGTCAAACTCTTCGAGTCCTGTTTCATAAATTCCGGTTATCTTAAACTTACGCGCTCTAGGTGGTTGCTGGATGAAATACATGATGAGATCATCGCCCACCTTCAGGTTTAATTTTTTTGAAATATTCTTTGAGATGATTGCAGCATCACTTTTTGCCGAATCATTTACAACAAACGATTTTCCCTCGATAATTTTCTTTCCGAAATAACTCCAGTCATAATCGCTTCCGATTCCTTTTACAACCACTCCTTGTAACTCATCTTTTGTCTTGATGATTCCGGCTTTTGTCGCAAATACCTGGATGTGTTCGATTCCGGCAACCGATTTTAATTTCTGAACGGAAGGCTGATTTCTGTCCACCGGCTTTGTTTCGTACGAATTATTCTCATCGTAATTGCTGATCTGTACATGCGCGCCAAAGCCGATGACCTTATCACGAATTTCTTTTTTGAAACCGGTTACAATGGCAAGTGCTAAAATCATCACGGCAAAACCAAGCGCAACACTGATAAGCGCTATCCGAACGATCGGACGTGAGATCATGCTCTTGTCTTGTTTCGAAAAAACAATTCGTCGCGCAATGAATAACTCGTAGTTCAAAATTTTATCCTGTTAATTGTAAAAGTAAACTTCCTGATGCTACTTTAGCGGGATCAAGATCGTGTATGAAAATCCTGACAAAAATAGTTTTCTTTTTATCTTTTACGTTGTCAACGTGCTTTTGCTTTTCCCAAGACAATTTCGGGATCACCACCAAGACTTCCGATGACCTGGAAGTCGGAGCTGAACAGACTGAAGAATATCTACCGTTATTAAAAGGAAAATCCGTCGCCGTTGTTGCAAATCAGACTTCATTGGTTAAGAAAAAACATTTGGTGGATAGTCTTGTTTCATTGTCTGTGAAAATCAAATGCGTTTTCGCACCTGAACATGGCTTTCGCGGAAATGCTTCTGCCGGAACGAAAATCGCAACGCAGGTAGATGAAACCACAGGATTGCCGATCGTTTCTCTTTATGGAAAACACCTGAAGCCGACTGCTGAAGATATGAAAAATGTGGACGCCGTGTTGTTCGATATCCAGGATGTTGGCGTTCGTTTTTATACTTATATCTCCACGTTGCAATATGTGATGGAAGCATGCGCGGAACAGAACAAACAACTGATCGTGCTTGACCGTCCGAACCCAAATGGTTTTTATGTGGATGGACCGCTACTAGATAAAAAATATTCCTCCTTTATTGGCATGAATCCGATTCCTGTAGTCCACGGCTTAACGATGGGCGAATATGGGATGATGCTGAATGGTGAACATTGGTTGAAAAATGGTTTACAATGCAAACTCATCGTGATTCGGGTGAAAAATTATTCTCACAAAGATTTTTATCAGTTGCCCGTACGACCTTCTCCGAATCTACCGAACATGGCTTCTGTTTATTTGTATCCTTCACTTTGTTTCTTTGAAGGAACAAAGGTGAGTGTGGGAAGAGGGACAGAAAAACCTTTCCAGGTAATTGGTTATCCTGAATTAAAAAATGCAAGTTTTTCGTTCACGCCAAAAAACCTTCCGGGCTTTGCCGAACATCCGCAATATGAAGATACGTTGTGTAATGGTTATGATCTTTCATCCTTTGGAAAAATGTGCGTTCTCTATTTCAAAAAAATAAACCTGCTTTGGTTGAAAGGGATGTATGATTCTTATCCTGCTAAAGAAAAATTCTTTACTGATTTCTTTGAGAAGCTTGCGGGGACTGATCAACTGAGGCTCCAGGTCATCAAAGGACTTTCCGAAGAAGATATTCATCAATCCTGGGAAGAGGATTTGAAAAAATATAAAGAAGTTAGGAAGAAGTATTTGCTTTACGAAGATTTCTAATTAGTTCTTAGTTCAAAGTTCTTAGTTGGGGCAAACTAAGAACTTTGAACTAAGAACTAAATTTTCAAGTACAATCCTGATTTTATTTACTACACACCATCTTTTTGGAGCCAGTTCCTGACAGGTAGGATTTCTCCTGTCAGATTTCATATTTTAACTAAGAAAATTTACTTTTGCAAATAACTTTTCGATTATGCCTGAACCACGGATTATTCTTTGTCCTGAATTTCATTATCATATCTATAATCATGCGATCGGAAAGGAAAATTTATTTACTAACGATACGGACTATATATATTTTCTCTCAAAGCTAAAAGAGTACATTATTCCTATCTGCGATGTATTTTCTTATTGTCTTATACCTAATCATTTTCATCTTGTTGTCAGGATCAAAGATATATCTGAAATCAAAGCATTTCTTATACAGGAATCGAAAGGGCGAATTAATATTGATGAACAAATAAAAAATAACAGCTATT
>JAYVUK010000074.1:0-14657 GCA_043787975.1 Bacteroidota bacterium | reverse complement strand
ATATTTAAGTTTTGGTATACCTAAATACGTTGCTCGCAATTTGCCCGGTGGCGCTTTATAACATTTTTTTCAACTGAATTTTAAACAGTTTCTTAATATGAATAAATAACTATGCACTGCAATCCATGATGATTGCAGAATTTCTACAGACAATAAATAGTTGGAAAGGGAAAAATCAAATCAGCAAAGCACAACAAGCGAGATGCAATCGCATGTGTTGCTTTTGTAGAACAGAAGGCTTTTTAGAAACGATTATTAAAAAAGATTTTTCAGCGTGCGTCAATGAAGAACCGGGATAAGAGACATCCTTATGGTAAAATCCCTGTCCTGAAAAATTAGTGTACTTGGCTATCGTCGCAGCAACAGGTACAGCCGGACCTGATGCAAAAAGCAACTGACCAACCGGAGAATTTGATGCCGTAGTTAATGTTGTTTCGCTTTTAGAATCCGCAACATTTGCAGAAGAGCTATTCAAAGAGAGAAGCACGCACAATACTGACTGCAGAAACAGGAATGAAATCTTAACTAAAAAGGTGCGTTGTTTCATCTTTAAAATTGTGTTGCGAATGTACGGTTTTGGTCCGACCTTTTGGAAGGTTTAGGGAAGTTTGTAAATTACATTCACCAAAAACGAAAGATAAAAACACTTAAAAAAATGATCAAAGGAGTTCACACCATGTTCTATAGTTCTGATGCATCAGGACTGAGAAATTTTTTACGCGACAAATTAAATTTCGAAGCGAAAGATATCGGCGGAGGCTGGCTCATCTTTGATCTTCCCGAAGCTGATCTCGGTTGTCATCCGACAGATGAGGCTAATGGCGCATCTTCCGGCACTGCCGACATTTCTTTTTACTGCGACAACATTGAGGAGACTGTTGAGGAACTGAAATCAAAGGGCGTTACGTTCGAAGGAAAAATTGAAGACCACGGTTATGGTTTCGTTACACACTTTCACGTTCCGGGTGATTTCACCATTCAGTTATACCAACCGAAGTATAAAAAATAACTGAATGAATTCAGAGGAACTGAAAAATCCAAGGTCCAACTTTGCGGTTAAACTTTTTTAACGAAAAGACCGCAAAGGCTTTCACAAAGGGCGCAAAGAATGGAACCGGTTTTAAGTTCCAGCCCCGTTACGATTGCTCATACCTCACAAGAATATAAAGAAAAATAATGCGTGAATACCTGAACACAACCGGAGCTGCCAACAGAGTTGCCAAAATAAGGATCGTCATCAGCAAAAGCGGACGATCAAAAACATTTCCGGTAATGAAATAATAAATGAGGAAGACAATCACATTGATGAGGATCATCAGCGGATAACTGATCACCGCTCCGCCGAAATAAAATCCCGGCTCAGGCCTGAAATTTAATTTGCATACAGGACACAGGTCATGCATGTCGCCGATGTGTTTCAGAAGATAAGGGTTTTGATAGTTGAACACATTCCCTTGCCTGCAACGCGGACATTTCATTTTCAACAGCGATGAAAACAGAGCAGGTGAATCAGCCATGAAAAAATCAGTTTACTTCTTTCAGCAACTCAATGTAAGTCGGAAAGTGATCACTGTAACCGCCGATGTAATTGTTATAGTCGTACGTGCGTTTCGGGTATCCTTTGAAGCGTCCGTTTTGCTGTATCATCCACGGCCTGCTGAAAATTTTTGCTTCCTTGAAGAAAAATCCTTTCTGATCCTTATTCAGAAATGCCGATGAGATCATGATCTGGTCAAACAAATTCCACGCATCGTTGTAAGCCAATGTTCCGATTCCCTGTTTGTAAAAATCAACCCACGGATTGTACAAATCTCCACGCTGAATTTGTTTCAGATCTCCTTTTGCTTTTAAGGTAACGGCCACACTCGGACTCACGGGATCATCATTCAAATCACCCACCAAAATAATTTTAGCGTCTGCATTTTTGCTGATGATGGAATCGATCTTATGCTTACAAACACCGGCGGCTATTGCACGGTTAGGCGCACTTACTTCCTCACCTCCTCTTCGCGAAGGCCAATGATTCACAAACACATGTACGGGCTCTCCGTTTAGCATACCGTATACATAAAGCACATCGCGCGTATAATGCGGCATGGAGTCTTCATCAGGCAGGTGAACAAATAAAGGTGCACTGTATTTAGGAGTAAAATATTTTGGATTGTAAATAAATCCTACATCAATTCCCCGAATATCAGGCGAATCGTAATGCACAATGTCGTAATGACGATTTACCAGCAAGGAGTCATGAATCAAATCACGAAGTACCGTTTCATTTTCAATTTCGGAACAACCCATCATCGCAAGACCATCCGGGGTAAATTCAGTTCCAATTTGCGAAATCACCGTAGCAAGATGGTGCAGTTTGTCGTGATACACCTCGCTGGTATAATGATAAGGGCCGCCCGGAAGAAAATCTTTATCGGTTTTTGTTACATCTTGAATCGTGTCAAACAGGTTTTCAAGGTTGTAAAAACCGACAACAGCAACTTTGTATTTCTTCGTTTGCGCAAACGAAGAAAGAGAAACCATCACGAAGAAGAGAAGAAAGAGATTGATTTTAATTCGCATTCAGTGCTATTTTTAATAATAGCCGTCAAAGCTACTAAAACAAATGGTGAGCTGATTATTCGAATGTTGATCTATAAATGAACGAATTGTTAATAATAATATCGTTGACTTTTTTAATTTATTTATTTATTTAGCTTTGTCGCCCCCTTAAATAGTACCTTCACTTTCATTCACAACGAACATGGTCAGACGCTTTACGTTATTCTATATACTACTCATCGGTTACACGTTCAGTTCCGTTGCGCAAACAGCAACCTTAAAAGGAGTTCTTGCTGACGAATATAAAGCTCCTGTTCCGAATACAAAAATAATTTTGGTTGAAACAAACAGTTCGGCAACGACCGATGCTGCCGGAGTTTTTGAATTTAAAAATGTCCCTTATGGAGTTTATTCAATAGAAACAAAAGACGAGCTCGTTGATTATGCACTCACCGGAGTAAAGGTTGATCAACCTCTAGTCGATGTAACTTCTCTTTCATTTACAAAAAGAACAAGAGCAGTTGCAGACCAGGATGCCATTGCAACCGTCTCCTTATCCGATGATGAGTTGAAAGAATCATCTTCTCAAAATGTTTCAGGTGTATTGAGTTCATCACGCGATGCATTTATTTCTGCAACGACATTCAATTTCAGCGTAGCACGATTCAGATTAAGAGGGTATGATGATGAAAACTTCACCACCCTGATGAATGATGCACCCATGACGGACTTAACTACGGGAAGAACCATGTACAGCACATGGAGCGGATTAAACGATGTGATGCGTAGCCGTGAAGCCACCCTCGGACTTGCGCCGGCTGATTATTCTTTCGGTTCTGTCGGCGGAGTTTACAGCATCGACAGCCGTGCAGCAAATCAACGCAAGCAATTACAGGTTTCTTATTCTGCCGCCAACCGCATTTACGAAAATCGATTCATGGCAACGTATGGCTCCGGACTTTTAAAAGGAGGATGGTCATTCGCATTGAGTTATTCGCGCAGATGGTCGCAGGAAGGATACCTTCCCGGAACTTTTTATGACGGACATTCTTATTTCGCTTCTGTCGAAAAAATAATTAACAGCCAGCACTCTTTGACATTAACCGTGTTTGGCGCTCCTACACGAAGCGGACATGCAAATGCCGCTGTGAAGGAAATGTATGATTTAGCCGGAACACATTATTACAATCCGGATTGGGGTTACCAGGATGGAAAGAAAAGAAATGCTGTTGTCGGTGATAATCATCGGCCTGTTGTTATTCTCACGCATGAATGGACGATCAATGAAAAATCTTCGCTCGAAAGCGCTGTCTCTTTTGTCTCAGGAAAAAATAAAGTTTCAGGATTAGACTGGTATAAAGCAGCAGATCCGCGGCCTGATTACTATCGTAAACTTCCAAGTTATGTTTTAGAAAACACAACTAACGGAGGACTGTATGACGAGACCTACAATCTCTTCAAACAAAATGAAACGGTGCGCCAAATAGACTGGGATCATTTTTACGATGTGAATCGTCACTCCGGTGATACCGCGGCGTATGTAGTTGACGACCGTATAACCGATACAAAGGTTTTCAGTTTGAATACGATTTATAATAAAACAGTTTCTGATCACACCACGCTTTCTGCAGGCGCTTCTCTTCAATCGCAATCTTCCGAATATTATAAAGAGTTAAAAGATTTACTGGGAGGAAATTTCTTTGTTGACCTCAACCAGTTTGCCGATCAAACGGTGGAAGGAAATATTCAAAACAACCTCGACAATCCGAATCAAAAAATTCATGTCGGAGATAAGTACGGATATGATTACGAAGCTCACGTCATGCAGACATCCGGCTGGGTGCAAGGTGTATTCAAATTCAATAAAGTAGATTTCTTTGGCGCGCTTCAATTATCAAATACATCCTTTCACAGGACAGGATTGGTTCGTAACGGTGTGTATGCAACTAATTCATACGGCGATTCACGGTCGCAACGTTTTTATAATTACGCTTTCAAAACCGGCATCACATACAAGCTAAACGGACGGAATTACCTCTTTGTAAACGGGTCGCGTGAAACCCGTGCTCCTCATTTTGAAGATGCATTCATTTCACCGAAAGCTCAAAATGCTTTTGCAAATGATTTAAAAGAAGAAACTGTTTCATCACTGGAAGGCGGATATTTATTCAAGGCTCCGAAATTCAAAGCACGTGTGGTTGGTTATTTTTCCCAGTTCGATGATCAGACGAAAACATACCATTATTATAACGATGACTTCCGCACGTTTGTAAACTATACCCTTACAGGAATCAACATCCGGAATATTGGCACTGAATGGGCGTTGGAAACTGTGCTCTACAAAGGTTTTTCAGCAAGCGCCGTAGCTGCAATCGGGCAAAATTTTTATACCGATCGACCGGTAGCAACCATCACGCAGGATAACGTGGATGCATTGCTTGCCTCCAACCAAACAGTGTATGCTACAAATCTTCACACTGGCGGATCACCTGAGAACGCATATTCAGTTGGAATAAGTTATCGTTCTACCAGTTACTGGTTCGTAAACCTCGACGTAAATTATTTTGATAACATTTATATCCCTTTCAATCCGGCAAGAAGAACTGCAGCCGCTGTTGATCAGATCGACGGTGGTGCTGAATTGAGAAATGAAATTCTTTCACAGGAAAAAGTCAGCGGACAATACACTGTAAATATCTCTGGAGGATGGTCATGGAAGATAAATAACAAATTCAAAAGTTTAAAGCAAAACACTTTTTTTGTTTTGAACTTTGGAGTGAACAATATTCTTGACAACCGCGATCTCGTTAGCGGAGGTTATGAGCAATTGCGATTCGATTTCTTAAATCAAAGTGTAAAGAAATTTGATTCTAAATATTATTATGCACCGGGAATAAATTTCTTCGTGAACCTTATTCTACGGATGAATTAAAAAAATAAATCAAACAAATTATCAACCATCAAATGAAGCTATCAAAAATTATTTCGCTTACGGCTGTTCTTCTCTACACAGCCACATTCACTTCATGCGTGAAAGACGAAGTTGATGAACCACCTGCATTCGGCACTGATCCTGCGATTACGGTGAACAAAACAATCGCCCAACTGAAAGCACTTTACACGGGAACATTCATGCAGATCGACAGCAACTACGTAATCAAAGGTGTCGTAGTTGGAGACGATCATTCAGGAAATTTTTATAAAAGCATAGTGATCCAGGATTCCACCGGAGGTATCAACATACAACTGGATCAATCCGGTTTTTATACGTCCTATAAAGTCGGAAGAAATGTATTTGTAAAATGCCGAGGTTTGGTCTTAGGTGATTACAATGGGTTGGTTCAGTTGGGAGGTTACATTGACAACTCAAGCCCGACTCCTGCAGTGGGAAGGATTCCGCAAAGTTTAATCAGCAACCATTTAATCGGTGGAGCTTGGAACCAACCCTATGCTACTAAAATCGTTTATAATTTTTCAACCGACCTTAGCAATACGGCCGATCAAAATAAATTGGTACGATTGGAAGGTGTTCATTTCGCAGATCCTTGTTTAACATGGGCAGACCTGGTTGGTCAGACCTCCGGAAATCGTGACTTAATAGATGCATACGGCAACACGGTTACTGTTCGCACCAGCAATTTCGCATCGTTTGCTGCCCAGCTTATTCCCGGTAGTACAGGCGATGTCATTGGTGTTTTTCAGATTTATGGCTCAACCAAACAACTGGTTATTCGTGAAGTGAGTGATGTGATAATGGCTCCTGCAGCCTGCAATACCGGACCAGTTGGTACCGGTGGTTTAATGAGTATTGCCGGTGTGAGAGCATTGTTTTCAGGTGGTAACGGAAATGTATTTGTCGCGGGAACAAAAGTAAGAGGTACTGTTATTTCTGATCGCAGTACGGCAAATCTTAATTCATATAACATGATACTCCAGGACGGAACCGGTGGAATCATGGTTCGCTTTCTTGCTACCAATACACTAAACCTGAATGATTCAGTTGAGATTGATCTTTCTGGTGACTCCTTAATTTCTTACCAGCAAGGGATTGAAATAAATAAGGTTCCCAATGCAAATGCAACCGTACTTGGATCAGGTTCTGTTTCTCCGAATGTAGTTACTGCAACATATGTATTATCGCATGTTACTTCCCTTGAGTCTACGTTGATAAAAATTAACGGAGCAACTCTTTCCGGAGGAACCGGGGGAACATTTAGTGGCAGTGTAAATGTGAATGACGGAACAGGTGCGGTTATTATGTATACACGTTCCGGGGCAACTTTTGCGACGACACCTTATCCGGCATCAGTTACGGTTTCTGTTATAGGTTATATATCGAACTTTAACGGCACACCGGAAATAGTCATCCGTGACGTTTCAGACATTCAATAAAAAAATTGAACCTAACTAAAAAAGGCTGCCTCAATAATGAGACAGCCTTTTTTAGTTCGTTGAAAAAAAATTAAGCAGTTACCGTTTCATGGACTTCTATTTTTTCAATTTCGTCACCGGCTCTTATCTGGTCAATGACATCCAGACCTTCTATCACTTTTCCAAAACACGTGTGCACTCTGTCGAGGTGAGCAGTATTTTCACGGCTGTGACAAATAAAAAATTGTGATCCGCCGGTATCCTTTCCTGCATGAGCCATGGAAAGAACTCCACGATCGTGGTACTGGTTGCCACCGTCTAATTCACATTTTATTTTGTAACCCGGACCTCCGGTTCCGGTTCCTTCCGGACATCCACCCTGAACTACAAAATTCGGAATGACCCGATGAAAAGTCAATCCATCATAGTATCCTTTTTTTGCAAGATCACAAAAATTCTTAACCGTTCCGGGAGCATCATTTTCAAAAAACTCCACTTTCATCACTCCTTTCGAAGTCTGTATCGTTGCTGTTTTCATTCAGTTGTTATTATTTTAGAAAACAAAAGTAAGGAAAGGAATTGTATTGATTCCTGTTTTATTTTTTTAGGAACTCAAGCACCGTCTGCAAAAATTCGCTCGGCTTTTCTGCATGAACCCAATGTCCGACACCGATAATCGTTTGCAGTTGTGCCTTCGGAAAATGTTTTTTAATATCCTTCATGTCTTTGGAAGTTATGTATCCTGATCGTTCGCCTTTAATAAATAATGTCGGCTTATTAAAAAGTACATGCTCAGGCAATGCTTCTCCAACCGAATCGATATTCTTTTCGATCGCCGGTAAATTAAATCGCCACGCTAATTTTTGTTGTTTTTCATTTTCGGTTGTCCATTCTTTCCAATACAGATTCTTCAACAGGAATTGCACAGTCGCTTCATCGTGAATAGAAATGCGTAGCTTTTCTTCAACTTCCTTTCTTGAAAGCATGAAATCCAAATCAACATTGCTCAAAGCCGAAATTACACCATCGTGATGAGGAGGATAATAGCGCGGAGAAATATCTGCAACAACAAGTTTATTTATTTTCTCAGGAGCTGATGCAGCAAAAAACATGGCAACCTTTCCTCCCATCGAATGTCCGATAAAATCTGCAGAAGAAATATTTTCATCCGACATCAATTCCAATAAATCATCAGCCATTACTTTATAATTAAACACATCGCTGTGCGGACTTCTTCCATGATTGCGAAGATCAACGGTATAACATGCAAAACCGTTTTCGGCAAATTGCTTTCCAAGCGTCATCCAGTTATCAGACATGCCGAATAAACCATGAAGAATGATCAATGGTTTTCCGTCGCCATATTTTTTGAAGAAGAGTTTCATATAGAGAATGGTCAAATGGTTATCGTGTCAAATGGTTGAAAGAGACTTTCAAATCCACCAACCATATAACCATTAAACAATTTAGCCATTGCTTTTTTCACTTCAGCTGCCTCAAATAAAGCTGAACCGTATTTTCCAAACCATAGTACAACGCATCACTGATGAGCGCGTGACCAATAGAAACTTCCAGCAAACCGGGAATATTCTCTTTAAAATATTTTAAGTTCTCAAGGCTCAAATCGTGTCCTGCATTGATTCCAAGTTTTAATTCATTCGCTTTTTTTGCAGCGATGATGAACGGTCGGATTGCTTTTTCTTTGTCCATCGGAAAATCTCTGGCAAATGTTTCCGTATAAAGTTCAATGCGATCCGTTCCTGTTTCTTTTGCATGCTCAATCATCTTTTCATCGGCATCAATAAAAACAGAGGTGCGGACACGATATGATTTCAACCGTGCAATGACATCAACCAAAAATGATTTATGCTGAATGGTATTCCACCCGGCGTTGGAAGTAAGCACATCCGGTGGATCAGGAACCAGCGTGGCTTGCGCAGGACGAATCTCTTCTATTAATTTCAAAAAGTCTTCCGACGGATAACCTTCAATATTGAATTCCGTTTTAACAACTTTTTTTAGTTCATACACATCCGATCTTCGGATATGCCTTTCATCAGGCCGCGGATGAACCGTGATCCCTTCTGCACCGAAACGTTCAATATCTGTTGCAGTTTTGATTACATCCGGAACAGAACCACCTCTTGCATTGCGCAACGTGGCTATTTTATTGATGTTGACGCTTAATTTTGTCATGCTTGCTTAGCATATTGTTGATCGTAAATGTAGTAAATTAGTTATGTTTGCGCCCTCTAAAACAAAGCATACAAGTTAAGCGTAAGAAGCCACAACAATGATTGCGAAAGATCTCATTAACGATTCATTTCCTCCGCTGAAAATTTCAGACACCGGTTTAAAAGCAATTAACTGGATGGAAGAATTTCGTGTGGAACATTTACCCATTGTAGACGGAGTAAATTATCTTGGATTGATATCGGAAGAAGACATTCTGAAATTACATTCACTGGAACGTCCTTTTGCAAATCAAACCTATTCGCTGATCAAACCTTTTGTTCGATTCAATCAACCTATTTTTGAAGTGGTGAAAATCATTTCAAAAGAAAAATTAACGATTGTTCCTGTCCTGGATGAACAAAACCATTACATGGGATTAATCACACTGGCTGATGTGTTGAAACATTATTCCGAGAGCGGAATTTTTGAAGATTCAAATGGAGTAATTGTGCTTGAAATGAAAATGAACAATTATTCACTGAGCGAAATTGCACGACTCGTTGAGGCAGAGAATGCAAAAATCATCAGCTCTTTTATTACTCCTGATATCGAGGAAGAAAGTATTGACATCACGCTCAAGATCAATCAAAGTGACCTATCACGTATCCTCGCTTCGTTAACGCGTCACAGCTATAACGTGAAAGAACATTATCATCACAGTGAATTTATGGACGATCTTAAATCGCGCTACGATTCGTTGATGAACTACCTTGATATTTAATTTTCTTTTACTTCCTGATGCAGCAACCACTTTTCAGTAAGACAGTCTTTTTTTGTTTACTGATGTTTGTCTGCCTGAAAGCTCATGCTGAGTTTACACAGGATTCATTAACAACTATAAAAAAAGATTCTGCAAGCGTTTCTGATTCACTTCCAAAAAAGGTGGTTGATATTATACTGGTCGGAAATGTGCTTACCAAGCCGCAAATAATTCTTCGTGAACTGACTTTTCACAAAGGAAATTCAATTAAACCTTCCGCTTTCGAAAAATTATTTGTGCGCAGCGAAGACAACCTGATGAATACATCGCTGTTCAACTCGGCTCACATTACCTGGCTCGTCAATGATTCGAATTCCGTAACCGTTTATGTTATCCTCAAAGAACGCTGGTATATTTTTCCGTTCCCTATTTTTGAATTGGTGGATCGTAATTTCAATGAATGGTTGCGGTCAAAAGATTTTACAAAAATAAATTATGGGGGAGTGGTCACGTGGAATAATTTCAGAGGTAGAAATGAAACCATCGGCATGACGTTGCGATTTGGTTACACACAACGGGTAAGTTTTTTTTACAGCATTCCTTTTATTTCTAAAGGACAACGTGCAGGATTGAATTTTGCTTTTGCATTTTCAAGAAACCATGAAACATCCTACACCAGCTACAACAATGATTTGGTTTATTACAAAGACGAAAAAAATTTCGCACGAAAAGATGTCAGCGGATCTATTCAATACACCTATCGAAAGGGCTTGTATCAAACGCATGTATTGGACGCCGGTTACAGGCATGAAACAGTAGAAGATACTGTTGTTCGACTCAATGCTGACTTTTTTTCGAAGGGACAAGCGAGTGAAAAATATTTCACCCTGCGTTACATTTATAAAATCGAGCACCGAGATCTTGTTGCCTATCCGTTGCATGGTTCCTATTTTGATGCCGAAGTTTCAAAAGTTGGTTTTCCTCTCTTCAGAGATGACATCAGTTTTTCATACCTCACATCAACCTACAAAAGATACTGGCAGTTGAGTAAGAAGTTTTATTTCGCTTCTTCCGTGAGCGGAAAACTTTCCGATTCAAATCCACAGCCTTTTTTTAACATCGGTGGCCTTGGTTTCGGAAGCAACTACCTTCGGGGCTATGAATATTATGTACTGCTCGGAAAAAAATACGGGTTGCTGAAAACCAATTTCAAATTTGAATTGCTGCCAACCCATACGATACACACTTCCCTGATTCCGTTGCAAAAATTTTCTACAATACCCTACGCATTTTACATCAATGTGTATGGCGATGGAGGTTATGTGGAGGATCATCAATATTCGAAATACAATAGCCTCACCAATTCATTTCAATATAGTTTTGGAGGAGGTATTGATTTTGTAACCTACTACGACCTGGTTTTCAGGCTCGAGTATTCTGTAAACAAATTTGGAGAATCAGGTATTTTTCTACACTTTTCTGCTCCTATTTAATCTGACCGAAATAAACTACAAATGAAAATTGCCATTTACGGACGACCGGTTAACGAAAGCCAGGTTTCATTTGCTGAAAATGTAATTGAAACACTGGAGAAAAGTGCCTGCAAAATTATCATTCACGAACCCTATTTTCATTTCCTGAAGAAGCATATCAGCAAGTTGAAAACCTACGAGGTATTTAATTCCCATGCCGATTTAAGGGAAAACATAGATTTTCTTTTCAGCATTGGCGGTGACGGAACATTGCTTGATACAGTCGTTCTCGTGAAGGATTCAAAAATTCCCATTGTTGGTGTGAATGCAGGAAGACTTGGGTTTCTTTCCAGCATTTCAAAGGAAAATCTTGTGAATGCTGTTGAGAATTTAAAAAAAGGACATTATTCGATTGATGCGAGAACATTGTTGAAACTTGAATCGGATCGCCCGGTGTTTGAAAATGAAAATATTGCACTCAATGATTTTACGATTCATAAAATGGAGACCTCCTCCATGATTACCATTCACGCCTACCTGAATGGAGAATACCTGAACTCATACTGGGCAGACGGGATTATCATTTCCACGGCAACCGGATCAACAGGATATTCCCTTAGTTGCGGAGGTCCGATTGTAGTCCCACAATCAGAAAGTTTTGTGATTACGCCCATCGCGCCTCACAACCTGAATGTACGTCCGATTGTTGTGTCCGACAAGAATGTGATTTCTCTTGAAGTAGAGGGCAGAAGCCAGCATTACATGGCAACACTCGATTCGCGTTCTGCTTCCATCGAATCAGGCTTTCAACTTGCTTTAAGAAAAGAAAAGTATTGCATCAACCTCATTCGGTTGAGCAATGAAAACTTCTTAAATACCCTAAGAGGAAAGTTAAATTGGGGACTTGATAAGAGGAATTGAAATATTCGCAACCATTTTTTTCAGAAGATGTTAAAATAATAGGGTCTTCATGATTTAATTTTCGTAAATTAAATTTATTGTTGTAAGATTGGAACAAGTTGGATCGGGTTCAACGTATAAATTCAATCTCATAAAATAATTTATATTTGCGCTCACCTTTCCTTATGATCAGAATACGAACTCTTACTATCTTCCTGTTTCTGTTGATCGTTCCGTCTTTATTGAATGCACAGCGATGGAAAAGATCACGCTATGAATTCAGTTTTGGAGTAGGTGCAAGTAATTTTTTGGGCGAATTGGGAGGAGCGAATCAAGTTGGTACGCATGGTTTGAAGGACTTTGAATGGTCCCTGACAAACTTTGCAGCCGCCATCGGATTACGTTATAAAATATCGAGATTTTTTGCACTGAATACGCACCTCACCTACGGCAGAGTTTCGGGCGATGATCAATTGACGGAAGAGCGCGCAAGACACCTTCGCGGTCTCAATTTTTTTTCAAACATCTATGAGTTTAACATCAATTTGGAAGGTGCTTACCAGGAAGAGCAAATGGGAAACATCTATCATCGAAAAGGTACGCATGGAGCCCATGGATATGAAATTTACATGTATGGATTTGCGGGAGCCGGTATTTTTTATTTTGATCCAAAAACTACTTTTAACGGTACTACATATAGTTTGCAACCGTTAGGAACAGAGGGTGAAGGTTTAACTTCGGGCAACCCAAAATATAAATTGCTTCAATTCTGTATTCCCGTAGGTGTAGGTTTTAAATACACCATTGATAGGACATGGGGCGTTGGTCTTGAATTGGGTCTCAGAAAAACCTTTACCGATTACATTGACGATGTGAGTACTAAATATTATGATTTTAGTAATTCAAATGTTCCTCCTGACGTTCAGGAACTTGCGAATCCGTCGCACCAGCCGGCCGGTGCGCAACGTGGAAATTCAAAGTACAACGATGCGTATGTTTTTGCCATTTTTAGTATAAATTACAGATTGCAGGCAAGCAGGCGAGGTGTTGCAAGATTTTAGTCCCATCTCAAATAATTTTCCGGAACTTTCGTTTATTTGATTCGTATTCGTTTCTGAATCAGAAGTAATATCCCCGACTTTAAAATGCTGTCATTGAGAAGAAAAAAAATACTTCTTGTTATCGTATCGTTTTTTATTTTAACGATTCGTTCTTCTGCGCAATATACTGAAGCCGGACTCCTGGTCGGAGTATCCAATTACAAGGGCGAACTTTCTCCGCATTTATTCAACACAGATTTTTTGCATTTTGCTGTGGGTGGTTTTTATCGCCACAACTGGAACCGGAACTGGAGTTACAAAATTGAAGTGAACTACGGAAAAATTTCAGGTGATGATGCAAAAGCTAAAACAGCGTATGAAAGAAACCGAAACCTGTCTTTCTATTCCAACATTTTAGAAATTTCTCCCCTCATCGAATTTAATTTTTTCCCGTACGAAACAAACAATTCCCAATTCCCTTTTACTCCTTACCTGTTCACAGGTATTACTGTTTTTCATTTCAATCCAAAAGCTGTGTTAAACAATACCGTGTACGAATTGCAACCGTTAAGTACGGAAGCGCAAGATCCATACGGTCGCGTAATTGTCGCGTTACCAATTGGTGGAGGAATAAAGGTAAGTCTCGGTCCTATTGGACTGGGAATTGAAGTAGGAGCAAGAAGAACCTACACGGATTACTTAGACGATGTAAGTACGGTATATCCAGATCCTGCTAAATTGCTTGTAACAAATGGTACCGTTGCTGTTCAACTTTCTGATCGCTCGCTTGGTCCTTATGAACCGTTGACTTCTGTTCCGTATGTTGCCGGAAAACAAAGGGGAAATCCGAATGACAACG
Organism: Bacteroidota bacterium; assembly: GCA_043787975.1. GTDB lineage: Bacteria > Bacteroidota > Bacteroidia > AKYH767-A > 2013-40CM-41-45 > JAPLDA01. The sequence continues at coordinate 530 of JAYVUK010000074.1, read as the reverse complement.
ATTGGTATCTTTTTGCCGGTGTAACCATTTTTGCGCGAATAACAAGTCCTCAAAAAGATTCGTGTAAGCCGTTTAAGTTCAGAAGATACTAATAAAGTTAGTTGATGTCTGATTTAAAATATCAGCTCAATCCCATTTCATACAACCGGTACTTCTTGAAACCAGTTCCTGACAGGTAGGATTTCTCCTGTCAGGTTTCATATTTTAACTAAGAAAATTTACTTTTGCAAATAACTTTCCGATTATGCCTGAACCACGGATTATTCTTTGTCCTCAATTTCATTATCACATCTATAATCATACGATCGGAAAGGAGAATTTATTTACCAACGATACGGATTATATATATTTTCTCTCAAAGCTAAAAGATTACATTATTCCGATCTGCGATGTATTTTCTTATTGTCTGATGCCTAATCATTTTCACCTTATTGTCAGGATCAAAGATATATCTGAAATCAAAGCATTTCTTATACAGGAATCGAAAGGGCGAATTAATATTGATGAACAAATAAAAAATAACAGCTATT
>JAYVUK010000073.1:0-54276 GCA_043787975.1 Bacteroidota bacterium | reverse complement strand
TTTTAGTGTTTGAATTTATTTTTCAATAACAAGTTTTTTCGTTCCAATAAAACCTACAGTTTGAATTTGTACAACATAAATTCCGGCTGCAAAATCTTGCGTGTTTACTTCTATCTTTTGAGTGTCGCTTGCCGTTGTTGAGTAAATTATTTTTCCGGTAATGTCAGCGATGGTGACTTCAACTTTTTTGATGTTGCTACCCAAAGCGATGGTGAGATGGTTGGTTGCAGGGCTTGGAAAAAGATGTATTGATGAAGCAAAAGCATTTTCAACTATTCCTGTTGCAACTGTTTGTCCGGCAAGGATGGGTTGGTTGGGGATGGTGTTGTAGGCATAATCTTTTAAAATAATTTGTGCTAAAATTAGAGGGTGGTCGATGACCCCTACATCCAATCGCACCCAACCGTAATAAATGTTTGCTCCAACTATAAGCTGCAAACCAAGATAACGATCTGCAAAAGCACTTCCTGATGACGACATGCAACTATTCCATACGAGACTACCATCACTAGTAATACTTCGTAGTATTACATTACTGGTACTAAAAACAAGATTACTATCTATTACATCATTGGCATTCATCACAAGTGTATAAAAACCATTTCCACTTTGGGAACTTATATAAACTTCTTTTGTAGTATTAATGAGGCAAGGGGAAGTATACCAAGCGGAATAAAGCTTAAAATCAATTGTGCCATCATTATTTAAATCAAGATTATATGATTTGTTACAAGGAAAATTTGGAGACATACATTTAACAGTAGTATCTGGATTTACATCTGTATAAACAATCTGTGCATTTGTACTTGCTGAAAACAGCATTGCTGTAACGATGACAGCCATACCTGTCGGCAGGCAGGCATAAAACTTTTTTTGTAGTAGTTTTTTCATTTTATTTGATTTTTGAATTGTTAGAATAAATTATTGTTTATTTGAACGGGACAAAGGTGGAGCGAACAATAAAGCGGAGCAATGCCATAAACAAGGTGTTTTGCTGATGCAAGCAGAATAAAACACCATGTTCAAGGGGTTTCAGATGCAATATGAACAGGTTACATTTGTTGCGTTTTTATTGCAAAGTTTTAAAGCCCTCAATTAATTGAAACATCCGATATGAAAAATATTCTCCGTCTTATTTCCGGTTTATTCCTGTGTGGAGTTTTATTTAATTCTGCACAGGCACAGAATCAGCAGAAGATTGATTCGCTGCTGAATGTTTTGAAAACGGCAAAGGAGGATACGGGCAAAGTAAATCAGCTCAACATGCTCGGCTGGGAATTGATGAACAGCAACCCCGACACTTCTACCTTGCTTAGCACACAGGCATTGCAGCTTGCAGAAAAAAAACAATGGAAAAAAGGAATTGCAAATTCATATAATCAATTAGGTTGGTTCAACTTTCTGAAAGGAGAATACAGTTTTGCTCTTGAAAATTACAACAAAGCTATTGCCTTGTGGGACCAATTAAATGACAAGAGAGGAAAAGCAACATCACTTGGGCGCATCGGAAGCGTTTATCAAATGCAAGCTGATTATCCCAAAGCGGTGAGCTATTATTTGACGGCATTGAAAATTGCAGAAGAAATGGGAGATAAAAATAAAATCGCAGGAATTCTCGGCAATATCGGGATTGTTTATGATGGGCAAGGGGACTATTCCAAAGCCCTTGACTATTATTTCAAGGCACTGAAAATGAAAGAAGAAATGGGAGCAAAAAATTTAACTGCTTCCACTCTATGCAACATCGGGGTTATCTATATGAAGCAAGCCGACTATTCCAAAGCCCTTGACTATTATTTCAGGGCTCTGAAGATTGCGGAAGAATTAGGAGAAAAAAATTATATGACCATGGTACTCGGCAACATCGGGATTGTCTATAGTGAGCAAGCCGACTATCCCAAAGCCCTTGACTATTCTTTCAGGACGTTGAAATTGACTCAGGAACTTGAAGATAAATTCGGAATGGCAACAACTCTCGGCAACATCGGCTCGCTTTATACTAAACAAAATAAATTATCAGAAGCAGATAAATATCTGCACGATGCATTAAAACTTGCAACAGAAATTAAAGCATTGGATTTAATTAAAGATGATAATAATTATTTAAGTGAACTTTATAAAAAGAAAGGCGACTGGAAAAAAGCGTATGAATATCATATACACTATTTAGCTGCCAGAGACAGCATCAACAACGAAGAGAAAGTAAAAAAGCAAACTCAATTGGAAATGAATTATGAGTTTGATAAAAAAGAAGTCGCTGCGAAAGCCGAGCACGAAAAGCAACTGGCGGTGGCAGATGTCGAAATCAAAAAACAAAAACTGATAAAGAATTTTTTCATTGGCGGACTCGTTTTGTTGTTGATACTTTCATTTTTTGTTTTTAACAATTTCAGGATAGCGAATAAACTGAAGCTGCAAAACATCCGTAACAAAATTGCAAGCGACCTTCATGACGATGTCGGCTCTACGTTAAACAGCATTTCGGTTTACAGCGAGGTGGCAAAACAAAAATCTCCCGCTGTGGTGGAGGAACTGGAACAGATTGGTGATGCTTCAAGAAAAATAATTGAAGTGATGAGTGATATTGTCTGGACGATTAATCCGAAGAACGACACCTTTGAAAATATTATTTCGCGGATGGGCACGCTTGCCTACAACTTGCTAAAGGCAAAAAACATTGAACACACATTTCAGGCAGATGAAATTTTAAACGAGACAAAACTTTCCCTGGAATTGAGAAGAAATTTTTATCTGATTTTTAAAGAAGCGCTCAACAATCTTGTAAAGTATTCCAATGCTACCCGCGCATCCATAACCTTAACCAATGAGAATGGATTAATAAAGTTAGCAGTCCGGGATAATGGGGTCGGGTTTGATGTTGCTCAGACATCAAAGGGTAACGGCTTACTCAATATGAAAACCCGCGCGGAAGAAATGAAAGCGCAATTGAAGATAGAATCGGAAAAAGGAAACGGAACAAACGTTGAACTAATTTTTAAAGCATGAAAACTTTGAGAGTAATTATTTTTGAAGATAACCGGAATTTACGCGAAGGATTGTTCCAACTTGTTAATGGAAGTCCGGGATTTGAATGTGCCGGAGCGTTTGCCAACTGCACCGACATTGTAAATGACATCAGGCAAACAAACCCTGATGTTATTCTTATGGATATTGAAATGCCCGGCATATCGGGCATTGAAGCTGTTCTCATCGCAAAAGAAAAATTTCCTGAAGTTAAAATCCTGATGGAGACAATTTTTGATGACAACGATAAAATATTTCAGTCCATTTGCAACGGGGCAGAAGGGTATATTCTAAAAAGCACTCCTCCGGTTCAAATGCTTAATGCGATTAAAGAGGTGTATGAAGGCGGTTCTCCAATGACACCAAGCATAGCAAGAAAAGTATTGAAGATGGTAAAACATAAACCGTCAGCAGAAACAGTAAATGACTTTGACCTTTCGGACAGGGAGAAGGAAATTGTGAAATATCTTGTGCAGGGAATGAGCTATAAGCTGATTGCTGAATCGTGTTTTATCAGCCCCGAAACGGTAAACGGTCACATCAAAAACATTTACAAAAAGTTGCAGGTTCATTCCAAATCGGAAGCGGTGGCGAAGGCGATTAAGGGGAAGATTGTTTGAGGAAAGTTTTTCTTACCAATACACTTCAATCGTTTTTGTGCGGTGGGGATATGGAAACAAAACCAGCAGGTGAAAATCCCGATGTATCGGGACTGCCGGGACAGAAAAACGAGAAGGTTTTCAGCTTCCCCGTTTTTTTTGTTTGCGATTCAATTACACACGAACTCTATTTTGCAACGACAAGTTTTCTCGTTCCAATAAAATCTGGCGTTTGAATTTGCACAACATAAATTCCGGCTGCAAAATCTTGGGTGTTCACTTCTAACTTTTGCGTATCTGTTACTGTGGTCGAGTAAATTATTTTTCCGGTAATGTCAGTTTACAGTGATGTCGGGTGTTTCACCCGACATTTTTTTGCTCTATGTTTTAATCAGAAAAAAATACGCCGCAGATTCGCAGATTTTATTCTGAATAATAGTACTTTTTGTCCATTACTATTACCATCATATAATTACTGGATTTTTTCTCACCTTTGGCGTTCTACAGAATAAAAATTATACGAATCTTATGTCATTAAACGAAGGAAACGTTGAAACCACCATCACCAACGGCATCGCCACCGTTTCTTTTTTTCATCCGCAAAGTAATTCATTGCCGGGAGTTATCTTAAGAAAACTTGCTGCAGAAATTGAAGCAGCCGGAAAGAATCAAGATGCAAAAGTGATTGTTTTAAAAAGTGAAGGAGAAAAAACATTTTGCGCCGGAGCTTCTTTTGATGAGCTCGCTTCCATCAAAAATTTAGAAGAAGGAAAAATTTTCTTTTCAGGTTTTGCAGCGGTAATTAATTCTATTCGCAAAGCTCCGAAGTTTGTGATTGCGCGTGTACAGGGAAAAGCTGTTGGCGGTGGCGTCGGTTTAGCCTGCGCTGCAGATTACACGCTTGCACATGAAAGTGCTTCTGTAAAACTGAGCGAGCTTGCTGTCGGTATCGGACCCTTTGTTGTCGGACCGGCTGTGGAACGCAAAATCGGAACTTCTTCTTTTGTTTCTCTTTCTATCAATGCAACTGAATGGCAAACGGCTCAATGGGTAAAAGAAAAAGGTTTGTATGCAGAAGTTTTTTCTTCGTTGGAAGAATTAGACAAAGCAGTAAACACACTTGCCGAACGTCTTTCAAAAAGTAATCCTGAAGCCATGTCGATGCTTAAAAAAGTTTTCTGGCAAGGCACCGAACATTGGGATACGCTTTTATCTGAGCGCGCTGAAATGAGCGGACAGCTTGTGCTTTCAGAGTTTTCGAAAAATGCGATTGCTAAATTTAAAGCCGGAAACCGTTAATAAATAAGTAGACAGTAGACAAAATTTCAGTAGACAATTAATGGGAACTTCTTGTCTACTTTCTCAATTGTCTACTGATTTACCGTTAATAAATAGACAATAGACAAAACCTCAGTAGACAAATAATGCAACTTATTGTCTACTTCCTTAATTGTTTACTGTCTACTACTTAAAAAGCGTACGTCAACCCACCCATGATATTAAACCGCTCGGAAGGATACTGGTTCCACTGATAGTATCTCGAAAATCCAAGGTTGTTGAGGTGGACATAAAAAGATAAAATTTTCGTGTAGCGGTATTCCAACCCGAGACTGGCATCCACATAGCCGTTTATTTTTTGAGCGACAACAAAGATGCTGTCCATTGCACGCGCATATTGCATTCCATGTGCGAACAAGGAAACATCAGCGAGCACTTTATCATTCAGATTGTACTTAGCAATGATTGACAATATACTATTGGGTTTGTGCCATGCTTTCAATTCGATATCCGGTGAATATTTGTATTGATCAACATGCAACGAGATATTCAGCTTCTCACTTTGCTGGTAAGAAAGTTCTGCATGAACGTTAAACACATCCACATCATCATATAACACATTGAACTTGTTCCCTGAGAAAATAGTATCGTTATAAAAAAACTGCATGTCCTTTACTTTGCTGTAATTAACTGCTGCATTAAAAGTTATTGTATTGCTGAAGTTCGCTTTCAATCCGCCTTTGATAAGAATCTTATTAATCGTATTAAACGGTGCAACCGCTGAACTCGCAAAAGGGTTTTCATCGGTAATCGTCTTGAAATTATTCTTCACGATATTTCCATCCACACCTGCATAAGCTGTAAGGACGTGTTCGGCAATCGGAATGGAAATTTCAGCTTTCGGAAAAGCATGAACGGTTGTCGAAAGATTTTTTTCCATTCCTAACCCCAATCCGAGGAGCAGGTGAAAATCTTCCTGGTCAACTGTCATTTGCGGTTGCAGGTAAACAATGTTACGGCTGAGGTCGTTGTTCAGGGAAAGTTTTTCAAACTTCGCCATGCTTTTGTTGAAGAAATCAAAGGATGCAAGTAAGCTGAAGTAATTGCCATCAATCTTCTTTCCTGCCAATCCGCTGATCATAAAATCATTTTCGGTGACATCATACAGATCACTGATCGTATTATAATGAAAACGAAAATCATAATCCAAATTGCCTTTGCTCACATAATTACTTTGCAACCCAAGATTCATGGAGAAATTATTGAACCGTTGTTTCGTGTTGTCACCATTGTTTATGAGGCGGATCAATCCATCAGTATTGTCATATCCATAGTAATGCACCACATCACGATTGTAATTTACATCGCCAGAAAAAGTTGAGTGATCAAGAAAATATTTTCCGTAAACACTTCCCATGTTCTCACTAAAGCCTGCGTCACCGACATCAAGCAGATGAGGAGATGCGGAAAAATGTTTGAGATGCAATCCGAGAGATCCGGTTTTGGAACGAAGCGAATTCACAAATAATTCTCCGTGATAAATTGAATAATTTCCGATCCCTAATTTTACAAGATTCCTGTAAAGTTTTGTGATCGGTTCGTCTTTCAACTTTACAGCTTTGATGGCTCCGGCTTCGTAATTGGTTTCAATTTTTTTCGGCGTGATGCTGTATTTCAACACCGGTGGATTGGAAGAAGACGTGTCAGCTTCCGGTGAATCAGAAATCTTGTTCGACTCGGCAAGTACGGGTTTATAATCCTTGATGATGATGTATTCCTCTTTCCCTCCCAAATTTCCTTGCCCAACTACAGCATTGGAAATGAATAATGAAAAAGTAATAATGAATAAAGCAGGAATTATCCCTTTATGTATGTTCATATTTATTAGTTCAAAGTTCTTAGTTCAAAGTTCACTAATCTTGATTCCTGACTCTATACTCTTGCCTCTTATTTCTCCTCCGTCGTATCCTTCACTTCCGGACTCATCTTCATTTTCTGTTCAATCATTTCCTTGTTGATACTTTCTTCCGCTGACTTAATTGCATCCAGCTTTTGTCTTGCAATTTCTTTCAGATCATCAGCATCGTCAGCGTTCTTTTGGTAATTGTCAAGAATACTTTTATAAGTTTCTTTCGCCTGGAAGGTATCCTTCAACGCGAGGTAATCATCACCCCAAAGAATGAATCCTTTTGCTATCCAGTAATCATAGGTTGGAATCAGCTTTTGAATATCCTGGATTATCTTTTCGCTTGCTTTAAAATTTCCGAGCATGTATTCAATCAATGCAAGGTTGTATCGTGCATCAGCGGTCATTTCGCTGTTGGTACGTTTTGAAACGATGGTCAATTCTGCTTTTGCAGTTTCAAGATCACTTTTTGCCAATGCAGATTTTCCTTTCAACAGGTGTGCTTCGTTGATCAGATCCTTATCAGAATTTTCTGAATCAAGTATTTTCTGAGCGCTTGCAATTGTTTTGTCATGTTGGTTGAGTTTGAAGTTGCAACGCATTTGTCCGGCTTGTGCTGCCGCAATGTTGTCTTTCACTTCAGCAACGGATTCAAGTTTCTGAAAATCTTCCAGCGCTTTATCATATTGCTTCATCCGGTAGTTGATAATGCCTGCATTGAGCAACGATTTTTCAGTGAATGCACTTTTCTCCTGTGAAATCACAAATTCATAACCGGTTAAAGCCGGCTCATATTGCTTGTTATGAAACTGGCAATCGGCTTTGTAATACGTTGCATTGACACGAAAAATTCCGTTTGAAAACTTCTGCAGATAATTATCAAAATCCTTTATGGCATCATCGCAATTGCCTTGTGTGTAGCGAAGTTCAGCCGATTCATACACCAACGAATCCTGGCCGGCAGCAGACACATCTGCATTCGGAACATTTTTTACATAGTCGATATATTCATCCACTTTATTCTGACTCACTGCAACATTCTTCAATTGAGCAAGTGCCTCACGCGACTCCGGCGTGTTCGGGTATTTTTCAATTACACTTTTATAGGTCGTCTTCGCTTTCTCGTCTTCATGATTATTAAAGTAAACAAGTGCTTCGCCGAGCATGGCTTTCTTCACATAACTGCTGGACGGAAAATCTGTGATCAGCTTTCCGAAACTGGTGAGCGCTTTTGCGTTGTCTCCGGCCACCATGCTTGCATTTCCGGCTTCATACAAGGCATCATCAAAATAAACCGACTTCGGATACTTGTCAAAAATTTTCTGCAGGACAGCCGCTTTTTCACTCAGCTTATTCTGAATACCAAGTATCATAGCCTTCTGATACAATGCATAATCGCTGCTCTTCGACTTATAGTCAATCGCCATCGTGTAATATTCCATGGCATTGTTCTGATCCTTCAACATAAAAAATGAATCTGCAATTCTGAGCAACGCATCGTTGTAACGCGTGTTATCTGTCTGTGATTTTTCCTTGATGTATTTCCTGAACGATGTTTGCGCATTCGCATACTCCTCTTTCTTGAAATAAGAATAACCGATGTTGTAATTAACCAGGTTGTAATTCTCCATCGTAACGGCTGAAGGTGTGAATGCAAAATCATTGTACGACTGAATTGCATCATCATAATTATTCAGCTTGTACTGCGCTTCACCTTTCCAGTAACGTGCTTTGGCAAGAAGTTTCTGATCAGCAGGATTGTTTATCGAGGTCTTGAAAAGTTCAATCGCGTCTGTCGGTTTGTTGTCCATGAATAACTCCACGCCACGATAGAAAGCCACTTTCTGGTAAGCCGATTTCATGTTCTGGCTTTTATCCCGGATACTTTCAATTGCTGTGAGCGCATCCTTGTAATTTTTTGTTGTCATATAAATATCCACGAGTATTTCATTTGCTTCCGCAATATGATCGCTGTTAGGATATGTTTTTACAAATTTCCGGAATGCTTCAATCGCGACCGATTGAAAAGAAAGTTCATACGAAAGTTTTGCGTAGTTGAATTGCGACTCTTCTTTAATCTGGTCATCGAAATTCATTTTAGCTGCCGACTGAAAAGCATTTCGCGCACTTTTCTTATTGCCTGTTTTCAAAAAACAATCTGCCAGGTTATAATATGCATTCTGGGCAATGGTGTCTTCCCTGTCAGTTAGTTTCTGAAAATATGGAATTGCTTTCTCATAGTTGCTCGTGCGATAATAACAGTAAGCCAACTCATAAAAGTCAGTTCTGTCGGCCGCTCCTGAATTCTTTTCATACTCCGCCAAATAAGGAAGCGCCTCTTTATAATTTCCTTTTCGATAATACGACTCGGCAACCATGCGACCGATCTCCAACCCATTTTTTGACTTGGAAGAATCAACAATTGAAGGTGCATAGCTTAATAGTTCATCGCTCTTTCCCTGCCTGTAATAAATCTGCGCGATGTAATAAGGCACAATCGATCCGAATGCATCTGAATCTTTCAACTTCAGAAAATTTTGCAAAGCCGTTTCATAGTTCTTATTTACATAGGCGATGTGAGCAAAATAATACGTAGCTGCTGAAGCGTATTTGCTGTCTGTATCTTTTATTTCATTGAAGGCTTTGATGGCTTTATCATAATCGCTCGTCATGTAATAACTGTAACCGAGATGAAAATAATAAGCAGGCAAATCTTCTTTGCTGATCAGTGATTTATCAACTTTCTCAAACCATTCAATTGCCTTTTTATGTTGCTTCAGGCGATAAAAAAGATTGCTCAATTCAAGAATGGCAGCTCCGTTTTTTGAACTCTCAGGATGATTTCTGACAAAACGCGTGAGTAAATATTCCGCATCCTTATTGAATAATTCGGCCGCACAAAAGCCAATGTAAAACTCAGCATTGGTAAGGCTCTCTTCTGAGATAGCGTCTCTTGATTCCGTGACCTGTTGAAATTCCTTTTGTGCAGCTCCGTATTTTTGTTTGTTGAAAAGCTCCAGTCCGAGTTGATAATTTCTTTCAGGATCGAGATAAATTGCTGTTTGCTGCGCAAACAATTGAAGAACGAAAAGAACTAACAGGAATACAAAAAATATTTTTTTCATGTGGATATAACTTCTTTTAAACGGTCACATGGAATGCACATGATATTTATTTCTTTGATATTTAAACGTATCATGTGCATTTCATTTTAATAAGTCAGTCGTTGGATAGGATGGCAAGCACTAAACGCGTTGCAAACAAAATTATTCAAACGCTTCCCTTCACCCTTCAATCAGCTTGATTTTTACCAACATAGTTTTAAACATTAAATTAGTTCCGAGTATCTAGTTCAGAGTCTGGAGAAAAATAAATCAATAAGTCTCCAACCTCCGAACTCCTGACTCCCTGCTCATAAGTGCCGGCTTAAACCATATCTTTGTATTGAAAAAAAACTTTTCTTCGCACCGATGTATATCCTCAAAATAAAAGGCACTGCAAAAATTCCTGATTATGTTCAGTTGCGTGATGATCAGTTTACGTTACTTGCTTACTTTCGTGTTGACAGGCCGGAAAAAGCGCTTACAAAAGCCGGGCTTGGTGATAAGGAAGGAGAGATCAAAAAATTAATCAACGAGATTCCATATGGTAAAGTTCATAAACTGGAAATGTAGTTCAGGAGTTCAATAGTTCATCAGTGGATTGCAGCTAATTAACTATTAACCATTGAACCATTGAACTATTGAACTATTAAACTGATAAAGATAAAATTCAAAATAAAATCCCATGTCGCTTGATACGATTGTTTCGATTGATAACGTAAATATTTTTCAATCCAAAAACCTGATACTTTCCAATGTTTCGCTGAACATTAACAAGGGAGAATTTGTTTATCTCATTGGTAAAACAGGAAGCGGCAAAAGCAGCCTGTTGAAAATGCTTTATGGTGATATGGAATTTTTTCAAGGCGACGCAACGGTTGCCGGTTTTCATTTGAATCATCTCAAGGAAAAACAAGTGCCTTTCCTCAGAAGAAAACTTGGAATTGTATTCCAGGATTTTCAGCTGCTCATTGACCGTTCGGTTAACAGCAATTTATTTTTTGTGTTGCGCGCTACCGGATGGAAAGACAAAGAAAAGATGCAGCAGCGCGTACAGGAAGTGTTGGACAAAGTAGGATTGGCAACCAAAGGGTTTAAGATGCCGCATGAATTGAGCGGTGGAGAACAGCAGCGTGTGGTAATTGCACGTGCACTTTTAAATGATCCCGATTTAATTCTTGCTGATGAGCCAACGGGCAACCTTGATCCTGAAACTTCGGAAGGAATTATGAACTTACTTTTTGAAATCAGTAAATCCGGAAGAGCCGTTTTAATGGTAACACACAATTATCCCGTGATAGAAAAATTTCCGGCGCGCGTCATCAAATGCGAAAATGGAAAACTGGTAGAAGTAAACGATGAGGTTAAAATGCCAGTCGAATAAGCTTTTCGATATTTTTTTTGTTCGAGAAATTTTCCATCAATATTTTTTCTCTCTTTTCAATTTCCCGTTTTGAAAACTCCTTTCCCATCACCTCTTTGATTTTTTCTCTCATCTTTTCCGGCGAGTTAGCAATGATGCAAAGCCCTTCCAGTCCAGTGTTTTCAACCATCTGCTTGTTTACAATGCAGAATCGTCCTGCAAAAAGTGATGACAGCAATTTCAATTTTATTCCCGTCGCCTGGAAAGTAGGAAGGACATTACATTGCGCTTCGTGAATCAATTCATGGATCTGAACAGGATTTAAATCACTTTTCAATTCCATATTTTTTTTCCCCTGGATTGCCTTGACCAATTCATCGGATGGCTTGGAGCCGGCTATTATCAAGCGGTAAGGAAGTTTGTCAAAAATCTTATTGACGAGATACAAAGCTGCTTCATTATTTTCCCCGACAGACAGATTACCGTGATAAAAAGCAAACGTGCCCTTCCCTACTCTGCTTGTAATTGTTTCATTCGGATGAAAAGCGGAAATGCAATGCACGTTTTTAAAATGAGATGCAAAATAATCCGTATCACTTTTTGAAATGGCAGCAATTCCAAAAGCATTCTTTAAAACACTCTCATATTTTTTCAACTTTCCTGCTTCGTTGTAAAAATAATATCGCTTGAAAATATTCCGCTCCACGTTGGCCAGGTTCTCATAGTAATCATGCTCGACATTGTGTGCCCGGACAATTATTTTTCGTTTGATGAAATCCTTATCATTCAATAGAAATGTGGAATGCAATCCTTCCATCAGGATCGGATAATTATTTTTTAAGAGATTTTTTTTCAGTGTTTCCGACGTTCGTGTCAGAACAATATATGGGAGCGTATTAAACAAAAGTGACTTGGCTGTTTTACGCGGATAATACTGAACACTGGCGCAAAGTTTTTTCAAAATGTCTTGCGGCTTCCTTCCATACTCAAAACAATGAAGATGGACTTTTATTCCGGCCTCGTGAAAAGATTTAAGCTTGAAAAAAATGTCAATCACACCACCGTAATCCGCCGGATATGGAACATCGAATGCAATGATATTGATATGTCTTTCAGATGACGTCATGAAAAATTCTTAACAACTGTTTTTCTTCCTTCTCCCAACAAAGTTCCACGGCAGCAAGTTTTAAATTTTCCTTCCACTTTGCAAATCGTCTTTCATCTGCAAACATCTCATTTATTTTTTCAGCGATGTGCTTCGGATCGTGGTTCTCAATGGTGACTCCGATTTGATACTGATCAATTATTTTTTTTATTTCTACCAACGGAGAAGCCAATACAGGAAGTCCGGCATGAATGTAATCGAACAATTTATTCGGAAGCGAGTATTTGTAATTGATGTTGGTGTCTTTGTCGAGCGTTAATCCGATGTCAGCAATTTGTGTAAATTGTTTTAATTCTTCCATCGGAAGTTTTGGAAGAAAAAAAACTTTCTCCCGGAGATTTAAAACATCACGCATACTCTTCAATTGTTCGATGACATCACCGCTTCCGATAAAGAGCAAAATTGCATTTTCAATATACAACATGGCTTCCAACGCTTCTTCTGCACCACGGTGTATATTGATTCCTGCTCCCTGGTAAAGAATAATTTTTTTATCCTCCGGTAACTTTAAATCAGTCCTGGTCTTTGGCACGATGGGTTGAAAAGAAGTAACAGGAATGTTTCTCACTACATCAACTTTCTTCTTATATTTTTCTTCGTACAACTGTGCAATGGATTCATTCACGGTATATACGTGTTTCAGTTTTGGAAAAATAAATCGTTCAATCATTTTCCATACTTGCTGAACTCCCCTCCTGTTCACCAGTTCCGGAACTTCTGTGAAATATTCATGGCTATCATAATACAATTTGGCACCCTTTAATTTTGAAATAATAAAATTCGGAAGCAAGGTGTCAAGATCGTTCGCAACCAGAACATCCGCTTTATTAAATAGCAAATAAAAAAACAACCGGACATTATAAGATGCATAGAACAACATTCCCTTTTCCCACCAAAGCCGGAAACGGACAGTTTTGTATTCTCGCCTTGAAAGAGGTAAACTTTTTTTCAATTGTCTTCCCACCAACGTCACATCCAGACCGTTTCTTTGAAGGGAGGATGAAACACGGTGTACACGTTGGTCCGTAACGAGATCGCTGACAACTGAAATGATCACACGCTTCATAAATTACTGCAATGAATTTTAATAGGAAGTCTTATGAGAAGACGCAATTAAGTGAAAAAATCCGAATCAGGAAGATGATGCTTTGACTGATTTGGCGGGCAATCGCAAAAGTGATAGCTTTGTTCATCAATTTATTTTAAATTGAAAAATAGGGCATCGCAGAAATAAGGGTATTCGTTAACCTTTATCATAGTACGAATTCAAATTAAAGCAGAATTTTGAAATTTAATTGAATAACCAACATGAACGAACAGGAATTAGACGCAAAATTTCAGGCACGAATTGACAAGGGTGAAGTCATTGAAGCAAAGGATTGGATGCCTGAAAAATATCGCAAGCAACTCATCCGGATGATGAGTCAGCATGGACATTCTGAAATCGTCGGCATGTTGCCCGAAGGAAACTGGATTACGCGCGCGCCTAGCTTAAAAAGAAAAACCGTGTTGCTCGCAAAAGTTCAGGATGAAGCCGGACATGGACTTTACATATACAGTGGTGTTGAAACATTGAATGTTTCACGCGAAGAAATAGTTGGAGAATTTTTGAACGGAAAAGCAAAATATTCTTCCATCTTCAATTACCCGACATTGAGTTGGGCTGACATGGGAGCCATCGGCTGGTTAGTAGATGGAGCAGCCATTGTAAACCAAACCGCTCTTGCTAAATGTTCATACGGTCCGTATGCACGCGCCATGGTTCGAATCTGTAAAGAAGAAAATTTTCATCACAAACAAGGATATGAAATTCTTGCAACCCTGATGAAAGGAACGAAGGAACAACAAGAGATGGCGCAGGATTCCATCAACCGTTTCTGGTGGCCGTCGTTGATGATGTTTGGTCCGCATGATAAAGATTCGCCTCATAGCGGAGATTTATTGCGTTGGAAAGTGAAATTACATTCGAATGATACCTTACGTCAGCGTTTTATTGATCGTACTATTCCGCAAGCTGAAAATATCGGCATAACAATTCCTGACCCGGAACTGAAATGGAATGAGCAGACTCAACATTACGATCACGGTGATATTGATTGGGTGGAATTTAATAACGTGATCAATGGCCGTGGTATTTGCAATAAAGAAAGAATGAAAGCAAGAAAAGATGCGCATGAAAATGGTTCATGGGTGCGTGATGCAGCGGAAGCGTACGCAGGAAAGCGGGCTGCAAAAACGGTTGCTGCCTGAAGAAATACCAATGACCAATGACCAATGATCAATTACCAATTACCAAGCATCAATTATCAATGAAACTCTAAAATACAATTTGCCTATAGAGTATGATCTGAATCAAATAAATAATTAAAATTTTACCTTTTAATATTAATTGTAAATTGATGCTTGGTCATTGAAAATTAATACAACTATGAGTAACTCACAATGGCCTCTTTGGGAGGTCTTTTTACAGAAAAGATTCGGTGCTCCGTTTGAACATGCCGGCAATGTGCATGCGCCTGATAAGGAAATGGCTTTGCAAAATGCACGCGATGTATATTCACGAAGAAACGAAGCCTTGTGCATTTGGGTTGTTCCTTCAGACGCAATTGCATCAAGCACGCCAGAAGACGTAGGATCATTCTTTGAGCCGGCAAATGACAAAATTTATCGCCATCCGAATTTTTATAAAACACCGGGAGTAAACTTTGAATAACTAAGAACTAAATTCTAATAACTAAAAATTTTTAATGAAAGAATATTTAAATGTTGAAGAAGTTTTTTCTGTTGCCCTCGTACCGAAAGATTTCGATTTAGAAGACCGTACATATGTATTCGCTAAAAGAATTCGTGAACTGATTAAAAATCTTCCGAAAACAATTTCCAATATTGAGGACATCGCCCAGTTAACAAGGTGTTCGGGATCCGTTGGAGCAAATTACATCGAGGCCAATGATTCGATTAGTCAGCGGGATTTTGCTTACCGGATTAAGATTTGTAGAAAAGAAGCTAAGGAATCAAAGTTCTTTTTAAGACTTATTGATTGTAACAATCAAAAAATATTGGAAGATGAACGAATTGCTTTGGTGCAGGAAGCACAGGAACTTGTCTTGATTTTTGCTTCGATCCTTAGAAAAACCGGAGAAATAAAATAAACTCTCTTTTAGTGATTTTAATTTTGAATTTCATTAGTTATTAGAATTTAGTTATTAGTCATTATGAAGGAAAAATTAGTTGAATATTGCCTCCGTATCGGAGATACCAACCTGGTTCTCGCCCAGCGCTTAGGTGAATGGTGCGGACATGGGCCCATTCTCGAAGAAGATATTGCATTGACAAATATTTCTCTTGATCTTCTTGGACAAGCACGCGAGTTTCTTACGTATGCTGGACAGGTTGAAGGTAAAGGAAGAACAGAAGATGATCTTGCGTACTTCCGCGGAGAACGTGAATTCAGAAATTTTCTCATCAGCGAACAACCAAACGGAGATTTTGGTCAAACCATTCTTCGACAATTTTTAGTGAGTACCTTTCAGTTATATTTTTTTGATGCATTGAAGAAATCAAAGGACACAACCTTATCAGGCTTTGCAGAAAAATCATTGAAAGAAGTCACGTATCATCTTCGCCACAGTAGTGAATGGGTAAAACGTTTAGGTGATGGAACCGACGAAAGTCATCAGCGAATGGTGAATGCGATCAACGAACTTTGGATGTATACCGGTGATATGTTTGAAATGAATGAAGCGGATCAGCCACTGCTAAAAGCAGGAATTGCTGTTGATCTCTCAGTAGTAAGAACACGCTGGGAAAATAAAGTGAAAGAAATTTTTGCGGAAGCAACTCTTTCAATTCCTGAAAATGCTTTTATGATCCTGGGAAGCAACAAAGGAAAACATACTGAACACTTGGGTCATTTGTTAGCTGAAATGCAATCGTTGACAAGAGCTTTTCCGGGAGCCAACTGGTAATACCGGTAGTAAAAAATGAATCCAATAATAAAATCAGAAATCAAAGATCAGTCCGCCTCTGGCGGATCAGAAATGGTTTGGGATCTGTTAAGTAAAATTCCGGATCCTGAAATTCCCGTGATTACAATTTCTGATCTTGGAGTACTTCGTGACGTCAGGTTGGAAAATGAAAAAATTGTTGTGACCATCACTCCTACTTACAGCGGTTGTCCGGCTATGAAAGCAATTGAATCAGACATTCTTTCTACACTCAAAGAAAATGGAATTGATGCCTTGGTTAAAACCATTTATTCTCCTGCGTGGACAACGGATTGGATGAGCGAAGAAGCAAAAGAAAAACTTCGTGTGTATGGAATTTCACCACCTCATCAAAAGGAAGCAGTAAGCAGCAGCAGTAAGCACAACTGCCTAGTGCCGCTGGCGACTGGTGACTCAATAAGATGCCCGCGATGTAACTCCTCAAACAGTGAACTGATCAGCCAGTTTGGTTCCACAGCATGCAAAGCATTGTATCGTTGTAAAGATTGCAAAGAACCATTTGATTATTTTAAATGTCATTGACCACTCAGCTTCCAATTAACACACATCCCTGTTATTAAAAATTATTCGTGTGCCTCGTTTAGATAAGACCAAATTCAGCATGGGAAAAGTAGCCGAGCAAAATCAAAATGCTTATTGGAATGATAAGTCCTTTACTGAAAGATTAGAGGCTGCTTATTATCTCATCAGTGTAGCTTTTGATTTCGATCCCTCAACTCCACCGAAAGTTGACAGAACAAAATTCCATTGCCGTAAACATTCAACGTAATGGGAAATATTTTCAATGAAGATTTTATTGATTTCATAAACGCTTTGAATCATTATGAAGTAAAGTATATGGTGGTTGGAGGCTACGCTGTAATACTTCATGGGTATTCACGAACAACCGGTGATCTTGATATCTGGGTTGACAAAACAGAAAAAAATTACCAAAGACTTTTTCTTGCCTTTCAGCAATTCAACATGCCTGTCTTTGATATGACGTTAGAAAATTTTCTTGACAAGAACCGTTTTGACGTGTTCACATTCGGTGTTCCACCTGTTTGTATTGATCTCCTGACTTCTGTAAAAGGATTGGAGTTTAATGCCGCTTTCGAACATTCTGCTTTTATTACCCATGAGAAAATCAAGTTAAGGTTGATCGATTACCGCGATCTGATCGCAGCAAAAAAATCTTCCGGAAGAAATAAAGACAAAGATGATATTGAACATCTTGATAAATAAAAAGGCACCATGGAAAATTCCATTATTACAACATTAGAAAATTCAGTTTTCATAATTAAGCTAAATCGTCCCGATAAATTCAACAGCTTTAATCGTGAAATGGCTTTGGCACTTCAGGATGCGCTCGATCATTGTGCTTCCAAAAAAAATATTCGCGCCATTTTAATTACCGGTGAAGGAAAAGCTTTTTGCGCGGGACAGGATTTGGGCGAAGCCGCTGATTCCAGTGGCCCCGGAATAAAAAAAATTGTGGAAGAACATTACAACCCGATCATCAAAAAAATAAGAGCAATCGAAAAACCTGTTGTGTGTGCTGTGAACGGAGTTGCTGCAGGAGCCGGAGCCAACATTGCATTGGCCTGCGATATTGTAGTTGCAGGTTCTTCAGCAGTTTTCATCCAGGCATTTTCAAAAATAGGATTGATCCCTGACAGTGGCGGCACATTCATGCTTCCGAGATTAATCGGCTGGCAGCGAGCTTCTGCTTTGATGATGTTGGGAGAAAAAGTGACAGCCGTTGATGCGCAACAAATGGGAATGATTTACAAAGTTGTTGACGATTCAAAATTATCTGAAGAATCCATGCTGATTGTAACAACACTTTCTCAAATGCCGACTACAGGAATTGGCCTGACAAAAAAATTGTTGAATGAATCTTCTTTTAATTCATTGGAAAAACAATTGGATCGGGAACGTGACCTGCAGATCGAAGCGGCAGCAACATATGATTACAACGAAGGCGTAAAGGCATTTTTAGAAAAGCGAAAACCTGTTTTTAAAGGAGAATGATTTTCATTACTCCCTCTCCTTTGGAGAGGGTTGGGGTGAGGTCATAAAAAAACCCTGTCGCGCCAAAGGCGGACAGGGTTTTATTTTTTTACTGAACAGCTTATCTTACTTTGTTAGCTAATTCCGCACCAGCCTTAAATTTAGCTACTTTTTTAGCAGCAATTTTAATCGGCTTTCCTGTTTGCGGGTTACGACCGTTTCTCGCAGCTCTTTTAGCTACTGAAAATGTTCCGAAACCTACCAAAGCAACTCTGTCACCTTTTTTCAATGACTTGGTTGTAGCGTTCATGAAAGCTTGTAAAGCTCTTGAAGCGTCTGCTTTCGTGATTTTTGCTTCTGATGCCATTGCATCAACTAATTCACTTTTGTTCATTTTGCTAATTGTTTAAGGTTAAACTAAATTAATTTATCGTTAGTAAATGTATAGACAAATCAACCTTTTGGCGACACAGATAGCCTGAATTGTTAATAAAATATGGGGTTTGTTAATAACTTTGATCTAAAACCCATGTGTGACGGTATGTTCGAGACACACACCTGCTCCTTTTCCGCATTCAGCAGCTCATTCAGGCTCTCCATCAAATTTCAAAACTTCCTTGCCCGTATTGAATTGTTTTTATACATTTGCGTCCCTTAAAATAAAAATCAAAAAAATAATTCAACACACATGTCAAATCAGTATGAAACGGTATTCATCATGACTCCTGTTCTTTCAGAAGAGCAAATGATGGAAACTGTTGCTAAATTCAAGAAAATCCTCTCCGACCATGTCGGAACCGAGATTGTTTTCGAAAACAATTGGGGATTGCGCAAACTGGCTTACCCGATCCAGAAAAAAACGACCGGGTTTTACTACCTCATTGAGTTCAAAGCTTCCGGTGATCTGATCGGGAAACTGGAGACGGAATTCAAGCGCGATGAGCGGATCATGCGTTTTCTCACGATTGCACTGGACAAACATGCCGTTGCATACAATGAAAAGAAACGCAGGAACGCTGCACTTAAAAAAGAAGAAACAACCGTCGCTTAAAAATCCACAACCATGGCTACACCAAATGAAGTACGTTATCTCAACCCACCGTCGGTTGATGTGTCACGCAAAAAATATTGCCGTTTCTTAAAAAACGGAATCAAGTATATTGATTACAAAGACGCAAACTTCCTGATGAAGTTTGTAAACGAGCAGGGAAAAGTTTTACCTCGCAGGTTAACCGGAACTTCGCTTAAGTATCAACGCAAAGTAGGACAAGCGATCAAACGCGCAAGACATCTTTCTTTGATGCCGTATGTATCTGATCTTTTAAAATAAGGAGAGCAAACAATGGAAGTAATTTTAAAACAAGACTTAGATAATCTCGGTTATGCCGATGAAATAGTGAAAGTGCGTCCGGGTTATGCACGCAACTTTTTAATTCCGCGTGGACTTGCATCTATTGCAAACGAGTCGAATAAAAAGATGCTCGCTGAAACGGTAAAGCAACGCGCTCACAAAGCACAGAAACTGAAAGGTGATGCTGAATCAGTTGCTAAGCAGCTTGAAACAATGACTTTGAAGATCGGTGCTAAAGTAGGCGAAAGCGGAAAAATATACGGCTCTGTTACATCGTTGCAAATTGCTGATGCACTCGCAAAACACGGAGTTGAAGTGGATCGTAAGAAAATTCACATTGATGGTGATCATATCAAAGCATTGGGAAGTTACACAGCAACCGTAAACGTTCACAAAGATGTGAAGGTGAAAGTAAACTTTGAAGTTGTAGCTGAATAATTTTCTTCTTTGAAAAAATAAAAGCGTTCTGATTTCGGTTAGAGCGCTTTTTTATTTGTCTGTAATGACTTGAACTTATTCGTATCGCAAGGCTTCAATCGGATCAAGCCGCGCTGCTTTGGATGCCGGATAATAACCGGAAATAACTCCGACAAAGAAACAAAGGAGAAGCCCGGAGATAATCCAAACCCAGGGAATGATGAAACCGACATCAATCAGCATCGACATGATGTTGCCTACGCAAATTCCAAGAATGATTCCGAGTATCCCACCCATCTGGCAAATAACAATAGCTTCCACCAAAAATTGCCTGCGAATAATAAATGGAGTTGCTCCGATCGCTTTACGGATGCCTATTTCACGGGTTCGCTCGGTTACTGAAACAAGCATAATGTTCATCAATCCAATCGCTGCACCAAGCAACGTAATGAGTCCTATGAGTGTTGCAGCAATGGTTACATTTTTCAGCTGACCAATAAGCAGATTTGCGATGCTGTCACTTTTCATCACTTCAAACGTATCATCTTCACCAATCGGTACATGCCGGATCGTTCGGAATAAACCGGTCGCTTCACCGATCGCGGTTTCCATCGTCCTTACATCCGCTACACTTACATTAATAGCAAATGACATGTTAGGCCGTGAATAGTTTTGCTTTACGTTGTACAATGGAATAATACAGGTTTTATCTCCGCCAAATCCCATCGCTGTTCCCTTCGCTTTCAGGGTTCCGATTACGCGATACTTCAAACTTCCTACAGAAATTACCTTATCTATCGGATCCTCATTCACAAAAAGTTTATCTACCAGTTCCTTCCCAAGGATCACTACGTTGTCGCCATATATAATTTCCTGTGGAGAAAAATTTCTACCTTTTTCAATGTTATACCCTGACGTTGAAAGATAATTTTCATTCCCTCCCATAATCTGGATATTCGGGTTGGTCTTTTTTTCGGCATACTTTAAAGTAGAAGCTCCTGAAGCAAATGTGGAAACCGATACTGTAGAAGGAAATTTGAACTCATCCGCAAAACGCGTTGCCTGGTAATAATCAATCGGTTTAAATTTCTTTGGGCGCCTCCCGGAGTTGCCGATGTGAATATGCATTCCCCTGTTTTGAATCGTGAATGAATTTGCTCCCATGCTCTGGAAGTTGCTGTTAATAGAGGATTTGATGGCATCAATAGCTGTCAGGATTCCCACCAGCGCCATGATTCCAATCGCAATGATCAAAGCTGTAAGCACGGTTCGAAGTAGTTGGCTCCGGATGCTTTGCAACGCAATTTTCAGGTTTTCAAGAAAATCCATAGAAATGTTTGGTTGTGAAATTAATGAAATACTGGTTGAAAGATATACATTGAAAAAAGATTAACAGAAATTAACTCATATTAATTGTCGACAGTCCACAGTCCACAGTCAACAGTCGACTGTCGACTGTGGACTGTGGACTTCACTCAATTCATAAGAACCATTTGCCAAATAAATACGTATATTTGACGTTAAGAAAATAAAACTAAAAAAATATCATGAAAAAAATCCTCGCTATTCTCTCTCTTGTTGCCTTCGTTGGTGTGAACGTATCTGTTGCACAAGCTCCGAAAGCAGCAGCTAAAGAAACAAAGACAGAAGCAGTTGCTAAAACTGATTCGAAAACTGCTTCTCATTCTTGCTGTAAAGGCGGTTCCATGAAAAATTGTTCTGCGGAACAAATGAAAAATTGTACGCCTGCTGAAAAAGCTGCCTGCAATCATGGCGACAAATCAAAAGCTGATGCCGGTACTGAAAAGAAAACAGGAACTAAAGCAAACAATAACTAATTGTTTTAGTACTCTAAATAAAAAACCCTTCGCCAAAAGCGGAGGGTTTTTTATTTGCGTAAAGAGCAATGGGACTATTTTTTATGTCTAAAGAAAATTCTTCAGTTCGTCAAGGGAAGAAATCTCGTACGTAACGCTTTCACGGTGTTCAACTTTATCCGGATTAAAATAAACGGCATCCCATCCTGCATTTCTTGCACCGATAACATCCACTTCCAAACCATCGCCCACCATCAGGCATTCAACAGCTTTCGCATTTGCCTTTTCAGCAGCATGATAAAAAATATTGACATCCGGTTTTTTAAAGCCCGTATGTTCAGATATAATTATTTCAGAAAAGTATTTAGAGAGATCGGCTGAATCAAGTTTGATGTATTGCGCTTCCTGGAATCCATTCGTGATGATGTGCAACGTGTATTTTTGTTGCAGGTAAGACAACACTTCATGAGCGTGAGGAAACAAATAATTTCTCTTCGGGGTGATGCTGATATAATCTTTCGCTAATTCAGGTGGAGTCAGTTCGGCATCTAAACCCATGTCCCAAAAGGTGAGTTCAAACCGTTTGTCGCGTAATGTTTCCTTGTCGATTTTTCCAAACTGGTATTGCTCCCACATCATGATATTTCTTTCCTGGTACTTCCGGATAAAAAACTCGGCTGAAGGAACTCCTAGTTCATTCAACCGGTATTTGTGATACAATTCATTCAATACTTCTCTTGAGTTGCGTTCAAAATCCCAAAGTGTATTATCCAGATCAAAAAAAATGTGATTGTATTTTTTCATTCGTAAATGATTCTTTTCAAAATGGTTTCTTGGAGCAACATGTTTCCTGGTTGCTTTTATATTTTTTGAAACATCTTGGTTTCATTTAATTATTTCCTGGATATTTCTGACATGGAGAAGTTCAAAGGCTGATGTCAATATCAGTGACCAGGCCGTAATGGAAATAAACATATAGAGAATAATTTTCCTCCTGTTCTTTTCAAACCGTGTCATAAAAAAAATTCCCAGTGGAATTGAAAAAAGCATCGGTGTGAGCGCTGCCAATCCAATCAGTCCATACTTACGCCATAATTTTACCATCGTTCTTGTACGGGAAGAAAAAATTTTTCGCGGGCGTTGCAGGGGTTTCTCGACGTACGAATAACTGATTTCCAACTCTTCGTCAGTATCGGCTTTCGGTTGAGAGAAGAAAGCTTCGCGCTTCTGTTTCTTTTTCCAGAAATAATCTTTGATAGAATGCCAGAGTTCGTAAATCCAATCACTGACATGAATGAACACAAGCACGCCTATCATTCCACCAATGATTGCATAGATGTTTGTTTCAAGCCAGGTGAAATCGTATTGTTCTCTCAGGTAAACCAATGGCGGACCGGCAACAAACTTTACGCTGCTGATCAAAATCAATGTGAGTGCCTTAAGAAAATGATCCATGAATCAGGTTAATTTCCGGATTAAATTGAAACCACGAAATTAGACAGAGAAATGATGCTAAATCAAAATAATGGAAAATTGATTTGCTAAAGTTTAGAACCGTATGCGAGGTCGCCCGCATCGCCAAGTCCCGGAACAATGTATGCCTGGGCTGTGAGCTCCTCGTCAACTGCTGCCGCCCAAATAGTAATGTTTGTTGATAGCTGGCTTTTCACATATTCGATGCCTTGTGTGCTTGCCAATGCGCTTACGATGTGTGTATGTTTCGGAATACCTTTTTCCATGAGCGCTTTGTATGTCATTACAATAGAGGAACCTGTTGCAAGCATCGGATCGCATAAAATCAGAACTCTGTCTCTCAGGCTCGGGCTTGATACGTACTCCAGTTTGATATCAAATGTTCCATCCTTATGATGTTTACGGTAAGCACTGATGAATGCATTGTCAGCCTGATCAAAAAAATTAAGAATCCCTTCATGCAGAGGAAGTCCGGCACGAAGTATTGTACCCACAATCGGTTGCTCTGACAAAACCGGAACAGTGGCAATACCAAGCGAAGTGGTAACTTCCTTCGGTGAGAAACTCATTTTTTTGCTGATCTCATAAGCAAAAATTTCTCCGATGCGAACCAGGTTTCTCCTGAAACGCATCCGGTCCTTCTGAATTTCAACATCACGAAGTTCAGAAACGAATTGATTGATGATTGAGTTATCCTTGCTGAGATTATGCACCATAATTTTCCAGGTTATTTTTTAATCCACCTTACGTAGGAGGGCAAATTATTTTTTTTGATTTGTAAATATACAACTTCCGCTGAACCGAAACTTTTATAAAAACGTGCAAGATTTCTATCCATAGAACCTTCAAAATCAAGTTTCCTG
Source organism: Bacteroidota bacterium (assembly GCA_043787975.1). Taxonomy (GTDB): domain Bacteria; phylum Bacteroidota; class Bacteroidia; order AKYH767-A; family 2013-40CM-41-45; genus JAPLDA01. The sequence continues at coordinate 29,920 of JAYVUK010000073.1, read as the reverse complement.
TTTTCATTGGTATGAGTACGAATAAAACAGTCAATGATCAGGCTCATGGCGCTTGCATGACGCCCTTCCTCGTTCGTAGCTGAAAACAAAAAAATATATTCATGATCCGATTCCAGAAATACAGCTCCTGCACAAAGTTTCCCGTTTGATGTTTTTGCACCGAGAATTGAAATGAGTTTTCGGTTGGCTGATTCATGGATTAACTGAACCAACATTTTGTAATTTTTCTTACCCAGATTTACAATATCCTTTCCTTTATTTTTCCTGAACAATTGAATAACATCGGACGCATTTACATCTGTAAAAAGTTCTATTTTACTTTTATAAGCACGTTTTATATTTCGCTTTGAATTTTCAGAATACGAATTATAAATTTTTTCATACGAATGATTCAAATCCAGATGATGCGTAATTCTTTCTGAAACTTTATAACCTTTTTGGCTAAACGTATTCGCAGCGTTTAGTTGAATCTCGATGAGACGGTACTGCTCCGGAATTGCGCTGAGAAATTCCTGAATCTTTTTCTCAGTGATTTTCCTTTCAACGGAAAAAATTCCAAGTTGCTGTGTAAAGAATGGTTGATACAAATAATGAATGCCGTATTTCTTTTTCCATGTCAACGGAAAAACACAGGTATAATCCTCTTCTGTCAAAGCATTCCAGCCCGGGGAAACAATATCGAGATACCATGAGTACGCATAAACCATCGCATTCGGAGCCTGTTGGACGCAACGATCCCATTTCTTTTTATCAATCTCGTGATGTTCCAGGTACCTGATCATGGGAGAAAAATCAATGAGCGGATTTGACTACTTGTTCATACACATCGCGCCAGCCTTCCCACGGTTTCATATTGCTTAACGACTCGTTATGCCAAAGACTCATGAACGTACCATCCACAGCTCTCACTTCTTTTATCAATGGTTCAATATACGTCATCGCGTCTTCAGGATTTACTTTCATGTAGTACTTAAGTGTAGCATCCATGACAGCAAACGGATGAATGAGTAATTTGGTAGATGCTTCCTGTTCGATGTCATAAAAATAAAAGGGAGTGCAGATACTTGCTCTGAAACCGACTTCTCCTGAAAATCCCATGGTATAATCATCGGTAATGTCATGATCTATCAGCCTTCGGTATGTTGCAGGAAAATGCAACATCAAAAAATGCTGACGGGCTTTTGTGATGTCTCTCTTCAACACTTTTCGCAACCTCGAGATTTCTTTCTTCAATCTCGATGGATCTGAATTTGACCCAAATGAAGGGTGAATACCAACCTCCGAATAGTCAGCAATTGATTTGATCAATGATTGAAATAGTTTTCTGCTGATGGAGATATTTTTATCATTCTCATCATAACCTCCAAGAAGAAAAAAATAAATGCAATTCAAATTATATTTCTGCTGGACCAGGTCCAATAAATCATACGTATCATACGGATCCTTTTTGATTCCGGACAAGACTGCAAACCGGTCAGCAATTCCTTTAAAGTTTAGTTTTGAAAACGCACGTAACGAAGCGCCACCGGTACGCATCAGTCCTTTCTCTTTGTAAGCATAGGCGTTATCAATATCAATGGTCGAAACAAATTGATAGGAACGAAGTGGAAATCTCAGTTGAGGATACTTTTCAAGGAGCACTCCTTTAATTTTTTTTGCCCAGATATTTACCAATGGTTTTTTTAAAAATCCTTTTTCAAAAGCAAGGCTTTCTTTTGCATCAAAACGGTCGTACACATCGCGCTTGTGAGGAAGGTATTCTTCATACCGGCTGACAAGGTAAAACGTAGCGGCAAACGGGTCAAACGGAAAAATATATTTCGGATGCGTTGCAAAAAAAACTTTTGAATCATCCCAGTCAAAAACAGAAATTTCCTGCGGACGAATTCCTTTTTCAAATAAAAATTTTGAAGCGTAAAAAAATGGTTCATCCGTAAATTGTTCTCCATCACTGTAATTTAATTTTGGATTAGCACTGTCGATGAACTCCTGTGAATTCTGAGTAAGGGTGTATTCAATTCCCAAAATTTCCTTGAATACCAGGTCAAATGTGTACCTGAGGCGGGGTGTGGAGGATGTGGTGTATATCAGAAGCATAGGAAAAATCAGAAAACAGGAATTGGAAATTGGAAATTGGAAATTGGAAATTCGTGTTTCATAGTTCTGATTTTTGATTTCATATTTTATTACATCATTCCTTCGTCGGCAAAGCTATAATAACTGTTTTGAGTAACGATGACATGATCCAACACGGAAATTTCAAGCACTCTGCCTGCTGCAATGATATTTTTGGTGAGCCTGATATCTGCTTCACTTGGTTGAATATTGCCGCTCGGATGATTGTGACAAAGAACAATGGATGAAGCCTTGTGATCAAGCGCTGCTTTAAAAATAATTTTCGGATCAACTACAGTTCCTGACATTCCACCTGAACTTACGGGTTGCTTGCCAATGATCATATTAGCCCTGTTCAAAAATAAAATCCAGAATTCTTCGTGCGTATAATCGCCCAACAAAGGCTGGAATATTTCAACTGCATCCTTGCTGGTTGTTATGCGTTCACGTTTTGTAGCCGATGCTTCCTTCCTTCTTCTTCCAAGCTCAAGAGCCGCAACGATGCTAATGGCTTTTGCTTCCCCGATCCCTTTGAAATCCATCAACTCTTTTACGCTCATTTTACTTAATTCATTTAAGTTGTGCTCTGCTTTACCCAGGATACGTTTGGAAAGTTCCACGGCGGTTTCTTCCGCATTTCCCGAACTGATTAAAATAGCGATCAACTCAGCATCTGATAAAACATGTTTTCCTTTCAATAAAAGTTTTTCGCGTGGTCGATCTTCCTCGGCCCAGGATTTAATTGTGAGATGGTCCATCGTTGAGTACAGATTTGAAAAATTTGAATAATTACAATCATGTTTCAAAGCTAAAAATAAAAAAGGTCTTTCCATCGCTGAAAAGACCTTTCAATAAAAATTTTTGATTTATTTATTTGATATGATTCAAATGAACCTGGAGCTCCGATTTTAAGTTGGCGGCTTTGTTTTTATGAATTACATTTTTCTTTGCAAGTTTATCAAGCATAGCAGTGAGTTTTGGGAATGCTGTTTCCGCTTCTTTTTTCGTTTTCAGATCACGAAAAGCCTTGATCGCATTACGGGTTGTTTTACCCTGGTATTTGTTACGCAATTCCTTTGCTTTGTTAGAGCGGTTTCTTTTAATGGATGATTTATGATTTGCCATTTTTCTGATTTTCAAATTTGGGAGCGCAAATATACGATTCTCAGTGAAAACTCCAAATCCGGTTTCTATTATTATCTTCTCCTGATACTGCATAAATGCCTCTTTCAGAGGTAGATTGAATCAGACGGGTCATTGAAAGGGAGCTCATCCTGAAAAATGACACGTTGAAATATTCTTACTTTTGCCCCGAATCGGTTTTATGGATACAAAAAAGAGTACGATCGGGATTATAGGAGCAGGAACCATGGGAAGCGGTATCGCCCAGGTTGCAGCCACCTCGGGACATCCGGTAAAGGTGTATGACAGCAATTCAGCCGTAATCCAAAAGGCTGCCGGCGGTTTGCAGTCGACAGTAGAAAAGCTTGTTGAGAAAAATAAAATCACCCGGGAAAAAGGAGATTCTATCCTGAGAAATATCCAATGGATTGATGATCTGAAAAACTTTTCTGATTGCAGTTTGGTAATTGAAGCGGTGATTGAAAACTTAGACGTGAAGCAAAAACTTTTTTCTGAGTTGGAAAAAATCGTTGCTGATAATTGCATCCTTGCTACCAACACGTCATCGCTTTCTGTCACTTCCATCGCAGCAGTTTGTTCAAAACCGGAACGCGTAATCGGTATTCATTTTTTTAATCCCGCTCCGTTGATGCCATTGGTGGAAATCATCAAAGGACTTGCGACTACTTCATCTGTAGAAAGTGAAACAAAAAAATTAATTGACGGTTGGGGAAAGACAACGGTACTTGCAAAAGATACTCCGGGATTTATTGTGAACCGAATTGCAAGACCTTATTACGGAGAATCAATAAAAATCTACGAGGAGGGTATTGCCGGCTTTGCAACCATTGATCATGTAATGAGAGAACATGGTTTTAAAATGGGACCGTTTGAATTGATGGACTTAATCGGCAACGACATAAATTATACGGTCACTGAAACCGTTTGGCAGCAGCTGTTTTATGATCCACGTTACAAGCCATCGTTAACACAAAAAAGATTGTTCGAAGCGAAACGTTTCGGAAAAAAATCAGGGCGAGGATATTATGTTTATGATGGACAGGGAATGAAGGACGAGGAACAAAAATCGAACGACTTTTCTCAAATCTCAAATCTCACGTCTCAAATCTTCGACAGAATTATCGCGATGTTAATCAACGAAGCCATTGATGCACTATACCTGAATATCGGAACGAAAGAAGATCTTGATTTAGCGATGACAAAAGGAGTTAATTATCCGAAAGGACTATTGAAATGGTGTGATGAAATCGGTGCGGAAAAAATTCTGAATACGCTGAATGAACTTCAGGAGGAATATGCAGAGGACCGTTACAGGCCGAGTGTTCTTTTGAAAAAAATGGTAAAAGAAAAAAGAAAGTTTTTTAATTAACTGGCATCATCATTTAAATATTATAAAATTATGGAATCGATCATTCACCTGACGGAAGAGAAACTGGCACAAAGAATATTTTTCATTCGTGGAGAAAAAGTAATGCTTGATTTTGATTTGGCTGAACTATATGGAGTTGAAACAAAAAGGTTGAAAGAATCTGTAAGAAGAAATATGGAGCGATTTCCGGAAGATTTTTTATTTGAATTATCACCTGATGAATACAAATCTTTAAGGACGCAAATTGCGTCCTTAAAGAGAGATGCCATTCGCCAATTAATCACAGAAAAAAATGAGCCACGTAATCCGGTCGGTTTTAAAATTAAAAAATGATGAGTAAAAATCGCGCAACAAGTATCGTGGATAAAATGTACGATGACGATCAATTCAGCCGTTGGCTTGGAATAGAAAGAGTGTTGATTGAAGAAGGTCATTGCATTTTGAAAATGAAAGTGCGACCGGAGATGGTCAACGGTTTTGGAATCGCCCATGGAGGAATTGCATTTTCTTTTGCCGACAGCGCTCTTGCCTTTGCCAGCAATGCGTATGGAAGACTAAGCGTTGCATTAGAATGCTCTATCTCTTTTCCTATTGCGGTAAAAGTCGGAGATGAACTAACGTGCGAAGCAAAGGAATTAAGCATAACCGTTAAAACCGCAACCTATCTTATAACTGTTTCCAATCAGAAAAAGGAGAACGTTGCATTCTTTAAAGGAACTGTCTATAGAACAAACAAGGAATGGGAAGTATAGTTTAATTCGTACACATGAAACAGGCTTATATAATTAATGGAGCCCGTACTCCGATCGGGAATTTAGGTGGTACACTTTCAACCATTCGCACGGATGATTTAGCTGCGATCGTTTTGAAAGAACTCATGAAAAAGAATCCATCTATCGATCCAATAGAAATCGGTGATGTTATTCTTGGCTGCGCTAATCAGTCAGGCGAAGATAACCGTAATGTTGCCCGAATGGCTTTACTGCTTGCCGGGTTACCTTACTCCGTTCCGGGAGAAACAGTAAACCGTTTGTGTGCATCCGGTTTATCGGCGGGCATTGCCGCTGCAAGAGCGATCATGGTTGGCGATGCTGATCTGATCATTGCAGGAGGAGTTGAAAACATGACACGTGGTCCGTGGGTCATTTCAAAAACTTCCACTCCGTTTGGAAGAGATGCACAGCTATTCGATTCAAGTTTCGGATGGCGTTTTGTGAATCCGAAGATGAAAGAAATGTACAGCGTTGATGCCATGGGCGAAACGGCAGAGAACCTTGCCGATAGGGATAAAATTTCAAGAGAAGACCAGGATAAATTTTCCTTTTGGTCACAGATGAAAGCAAAAGCCGCCCAGGCTAAGGGACGATTCAAAAAAGAAATTGTTTCTGTGGAAATTCCACAGAAGAAAGGTGATGCTAAAATTTTTGATGCGGATGAATTCATCCGACCTGAAACTACCTTGGAGATTCTCGCTAAACTGAAACCTGCTTTTAGAAAAGATGGTTCTGTGACAGCAGGAAATTCTTCCGGGTTGAATGATGGCGCTGCTGCAATTCTTTTAGCTTCTCAAGATGCCATCAAAAAATATTCTTTAAAACCATTGGCAAAAATTGTTTCAAGTGCTGTTGTCGGGGTTGAACCACGCATCATGGGAATCGGTCCCGTAGAAGCAAGCAACAAAGCATTGGCAAAAACCGGTTTGAAGATGAGTGACATGGACATCATCGAACTCAATGAAGCATTCGCGGCACAGTCACTTGCCTGCATCCGTTCCTGGAAACTTGAAGATACTGATCCGAGAATAAATCCGAATGGCGGAGCCATCGCGCTCGGTCATCCGTTGGGAATGAGTGGTGCGCGAATTCTTAATTCAGCAGCGATCGAATTGCATGAACAGAATAAAAAATACGCGCTGGTGACGATGTGTATTGGAGTTGGGCAAGGGTATGCTGTTGTAATAGAAAAAGTATGATCTACGAATTCAACGGATACATACCGGTTATTCACGAAAGTTCTTTCGTGCATCCTCTTGCTACTATAACAGGAAATGTCATCATCGGAAAAAATGTTTACATCGGCCCGGGTGCTGCCATACGAGGTGATTGGGGAGAAATAATTATCGAAAACGGATGCAACGTCCAGGAAAATTGTGTGATCCACATGTTTCCGGGAACCACTGTCTTGCTGAAAGAATCTGCGCACATTGGTCATGGTGCAATTATTCATGGCGCGACCATCGGAAGAAATGTTTTAGTCGGAATGAATTCGGTGGTGATGGATCACGTAGTTATTGGTGACGAATGTATCATTGGCGCGTTAACTTTTGTTCCTGAAGGAATGATTATTCCGGAGCGAAAAGTTGTTGTCGGTAACCCGGCAAAGATTATCAAAGACGTGTCGGATGAAATGATCGAATGGAAAACAAAAGGAACACAACTTTACCAGCAACTCCCTGCTGAACTTTTTTCGACGTTGAAAGAATGCGAGCCTCTTCGTACAATTCCAACAGATCGACCAATGCAACAGGATATTTACAAGACCTGGAAAAAAACGAATTAAAAAAAGCACTTTCTGAAAAATGCCGTGGTGGCAGGTGTTCTTTTCACCTACCTCTCGTTATATTATTTTCGGGCAGGCCTGAGTAAATTACTCTTTGACAATCTTTGCAGCAAACATTTTCTTCTTCTGCGTGGTTACATGCACAAAATAAATTCCAGTTGCTTTGCTACTGATGTCAACTATCGAAGAAAAGTTTTTAACTGAAAAAACTTCATTGGCTAAAATATCTTCAACTTTTACCGAAATAATTTTACCGCTTTCATCTTTCAATCCTAATGCAAAAATTCCATCCGAGGGATTTGGATACACTACTAACTTCTAACTTTGAACTTCCAAACTTTGAACTGCTGTAAGTGAATCGCAGATACTTCCACTGTCCGCTCCGAATCCCCGTTCAGCGACCTGGTAGTCTATTAGGTCGCCCCTGTCAGTGTTAACCTTATCAACAAAATTAACAAGTTATCAACTCCCCCAGACCCCCTGTTTATAGTAGTAGTAGCTATTATAAAAATGAAGGTGCAATGTTAAAGGTAGTCTGCCACCCGACAAGCCAACCTAAAGACTATGCTGAACTTCTGGGAACAAGACTGCATAAGCAAAATTAATTTCTCAAAAAATAAAAAACCCCTGATCACTCAGAGGTTTTTTATTTCGTTATGTTTTTGTGTTTGTTATCGCACCACTTCAAAGTCAACCCTTCGGTTCATTGCATGATCCATACTTGTGATTGGCTCCTTCTTTCCTTTTGTTGTAATTGTCATTCTCTCAGGATCGATACCATACCTCTTTGCTATATGATCTTTCACTGCCTGCGCTCTTCGCTTTCCTAACTTCACATTGTATTCTTCATTGGCGCGTGTATCGCAATTACCAACAACATTAAATTTAAGTCCCGGATTATTTTTCATGATTAATGCTACAGATGCAAGTATCTCATTGTATTTCTTTTGTATCACTGATTTGTCGAGTTCAAAGAATACAGATGGTAACCATCCCGCTCCTACGTTGAGCGCGGAGTTTCCGCCTTCTTCGTTCGCATTCGTTGGAATTGTAACTCCTTTGTTGGTAACCAATGAACCCTTCGGTGTATTTGGTTCCAGGTCGCGACTGTCAGGAATTCCATCTCCGTCAGCATCAATTTCTTTTCCGGCAGCATCTACCTTCACGCCTTTAGCAGTAAATGGTTCAGCATCTTTGAAATCGGGAACACCGTCACCGTCACTATCCACGGATGTACCATCGCCATATACTTTGACTCCTTCAGGTGTATCCGGTTCCTTATCAAAAATATCTGCAACTCCATCCTTATCAGAATCTCTCGTGAGAAGATCAACTTTGTCTTTTACCATCGCCAAATCAGCGTACATATCAGCAACAGGATTGTGCCACTCGAGCACTTTTTCCTTTTTACCGATATGATATGTCAGGCCTAAGTAGATGTATGAGTAATCATCGTTCTCAGATAACAACCTGAAATAGCCATCGAGTTTATCCGTATTGGTTATCCGTAAACTATAATCGACATTCAATGAGAAATCCTTACTGATCCGGTATTTAACACCCAAGCCAAACGGGAAAATAATTTCTTTGGTATTGTGGTAATTAACCGCGGGATTCGTTGAGTCAGTAAGTGTTTTCACAGGGTTGCCCTCCACATGCCACGATTTACTCGGATCAAAATAAATTTGTCCGAGCCCTACATATCCGTACACAGCAATATTCGGGTTGCGTTTCAGGAATGCAATATTTCCAATCTGAACGAGTGCGTTGATCGACAAGTCATACTTAATCTTGGTCGTATAGAAAAACTCATTCGGTTTTTCCAGGTCTCTACCACTCATCTTCCCTGTAATAAAATGACCTTGTAAAGCGAAAGTATGCGTGAAAAATTTTGTCAGTGAAAGTCCGTAAGCCAATTGCCGTTCCACATTGCTGGCGAATAAATCACTGGCTGCAATGTCCGTATTCGGATAGGTAACACCGATGTGACCTGCGATATCCCAGTTACGGAATTTTTTTGCGCGAGGCATGTCGAAGCGTTTTGTTACATGAACAGAATCCCTCTGAACCTGACCCATTGATTGAGAAAAAATTCCGAACGAAAATAGTACAATCAGAAGAAGAGTAGATATCTTCATTGGGGGTAATCTTTGTTTGATCTTTTAAAAAATAATTTGTACAAAAATAACAATCATGAGCTAGAAAACAAGTTTTATGGGGTAATCGGCAGGTATTTGCCTTTAAACGTCAATAATAGCACGGTGTATACCGGGTTCATAATCCGAATTAATCAGGTTCACGATTGATTTATAGCTGGATTCGTCATTTATGAAATCAATAGAATTGGTGTCTATTACTAGGATCCGAAGATTATTTTGTTGCTTGAAAAAATCCCAATATCCCTCTTCGAGCTTTTTCAAATAATCGTCTTCAATATTTTGTTCGTAATCTCTTCCCCTTTTTTGAATGTTTGATTTAAGATTGACAACATCCTTGTGCAGGTAGACTAATAAATCGGGCTTCGGTAAATGCGGATTGATAATTTGAAAGAGTCGTTGATACAATTCAAACTCATCATCTTTTAACGTAATGGATGCAAAGATGAGTGACTTGCTCAGGATGTAATCCGTAACCGTTTGTTGTTGGAAAAGCTCCCGGTTCGTAACTTCATTTTTCAGCTGAGAGTAACGATCAGCAAGAAATGAAAGCTCAAGAGGAAAAGCATAACGCTGACGGTTTTCGTAAAACTTGGGAAGAAATGGATTGTCAGCAAATCGCTCGAGAATCAGCCGCGTGTTAAAATCTTTTGAAATCTTATGAGCCAGCGAGGTCTTGCCCGTTCCGATGTTTCCTTCAATGACGATGTAATTATATTTCAGGTCAGGCATCGGTGCGAAGATATTTTTTTACTTCAAGAGAATCCTTTATTTCCTCCAGCAAATTTGCAATTGATTTTTTCAAAACAGGATGCACGTAGCCGGGCAATATTTCAGCAAGAGGAACGAGTGTAAATTTTCTCAGGTGAAGACTTGGGTGAGGGACAACCAGGTTTTCCGTTGAAATAATTTCATCATTAAAAAACAATATATCAATATCAATCATTCTCGGCTCCCATTTTTTTGTCCGTACGCGTCCCATCTTCGTTTCAATGGAAAGAATGCGCTCCATCATTTGTTCAGCATTCAAAGCAGAGTTAACTAGTACAATCCCGTTTAAAAACGCTTCCTGGTCAACATTGCCCCATGGTGCTGTTTCATAAATGGAAGATCGTTGGATAATTTTTCCAAGATCCTGCTCAATTTCATTGGATGCCTTTTCAATATTTATCCACCGCTCGCCTAAGTTTGAGCCAAGCAGAAGAACCACCTTGTTCATGAATAAAAAAATTTTTTCAAAGATACAGGATTCATCAAACCCTGTAAGCAAAATAAAAACCGAATTCTCCGGTCTCATTTTCATTGAGTAATATTGCGAAACATTTCAAGAACATTTTTATTCACCCTGAATTAAACCAACCACAATGAAACAATTCTTTAAATTCATGTTTGCATCCATGCTGGGAATGCTTCTTTCTTTTGTGATACTGTTTTTTATCTTTTTGTTTATCGTTTCCGGTATTGTTTCAATGACAAAAGATACTGTTACCGTTGTCGAGAACAACTCCATCCTGGAACTAACTTTTGATCATCCTATTAAAGAACGTACTTCGAAAAATCCTTTTGAAGGATTCAAATTTTCATCGTTAAAATCTGACCAGGATTTAGGATTAAATGATGTGCTGAAAAATATAGAGAAAGCAAAAAAGGACAGCCGTATCCGTGGAATTTTCCTGAACCTTTCAACTTTACAAGCAGGAATTTCAACCGTTGAAGAAATCAGGAATGCATTGCTCGATTTCAAAAACTCTCACAAATTTATTTACGCCTACAGTGAGTCGTATACACAAGGAACCTATTACCTCGCTTCGGTTGCCGATAAAATTTATTTGAATTCGCAGGGAGACCTTGATTTTAAAGGGCTACACACAGAGCTCGCTTTCTTTAAAGGCGCACTCGAAAAACTGGAAGTGGAACCTGAGATCATTCGTCACGGCAAATTCAAAAGCGCAGTAGAACCATTTATCAACGATAAAATGAGCCCGGAGAACCGCGCCCAGATTACTGCGTTACAACATTCAGTATGGCAACAATTTGTTGACGACATTTCTGAAAGCAGGAAAATAAGCAGCGATGATTTGATGACAATTGCAAATGGATTACAAGCCAGGAATCCTGAAGATGCTCTTCGGTTAAAAATGGTTGACCAGCTTTCTTATTATGATGAAGTGCAAAGTGACTTGAAAAAACTTGTGGGAACAGGAGAAAAAGAAAAAATTAAATTGCTTGCCTTAAAAAAATACAATAACGCCACCGGTTCTTCAAACTTATTTTCCGCAAAAAAAATTGCTGTTATTTATGCTGTAGGGGAAATCGGAGGCGGAGAGGGTGATGATGAAAGCATCGGCTCCAACCGGATCTCTGAAACTATTCGCAAAGCAAGAACCGATTCATCCATCAAGGCTATTGTGTTGCGCGTGAATTCGCCGGGTGGAGGAGCGTTGGCATCAGACATTATCTGGCGCGAAATGGTGCTTGCAAGAAAAGCAAAACCCGTTATTGTATCGATGGGTGACGTGGCCGCTTCAGGTGGCTATTACATTTCATGTGCTGCCGATACGATTGTTGCCGAACCAAATACGATCACAGGTTCCATTGGAGTTTTCGGTTTGCTTTTCAATGCACAAAATCTTTTCAATCACAAATTAGGAATCACATTCGATACGGTAAAGACAGGCAAGTTTGCCGCGCTCGGAAGCATCACGCGACCGTTGAGTGCCGCAGAGAAAGAAATTATTCAGCAACAGGTAGAACGCGTTTACGATACGTTTTTATCGCATGTTGCTGACGGAAGAAAGATGAGTAAAGCTGATGTTGATAGCATCGGTCAAGGAAGGGTGTGGAGCGGAACTGATGCAAAACGGTTGGGACTTGTAGATGTTTTAGGAGGAGTTGATGACGCCATTAAAATAGCCGCAAGAATGGCGAAGCTTGATACATACCGGACTATTTCTTTACCTGAACAAAAAGAATTTTTTCAGCAGTTACTGGAAGATTTTTCCACGGAAACAAGTGTAGGTATTTCTAAAAAACAATTGGGTGAATCGTACAAATATTATAACAAGGTTCAATCGCTTTTAAAGATGCAGGGATTGCAGGCCAGGTTGCCGTTTGAAATTGAGATGTATTAAGTAAAGCAGTTCTTATTGCGAAACTTATTTTATTCTTACCAGGTCAATGAATGAATAGTTGTAATTATTTTTTTCATCGGCATTAAAATCCTCCCGGGAAATTTCTTTCCATTCTTCAGATTTTAATTCAGGAAAATGTGTGTCGCCTTCAAAGTTCCGGTGAATGCGTGTCATGTAAATCTTATTTACTTTCGGTAATCCTTCCCTGAACACTTCACCTCCACCGAAAATAAAAGCTTCCGTGTCATCCTTTGCCTTTTCCAATGCTTCTATCAACGAAGAAACCGTCACGCAACCTTCCGCTTTAAAATCCTTATTTCTTGTAATAATCACATTCGTCCGTCCGGGCAAGGGCCTGCCAATGCTTTCAAAAGTTTTTCTTCCCATGATGAGATGATGTCCCATCGTGAGTGCTTTCACGCGTTTCAAATCAGCGGAAAGATGCCAAGGCAGCTGGTTGTTAATACCAACTACGTTGTTTTCTGATAATGCGACGATGATAGAGAGGTTCATTGGTTCAATAGTCAGTAGTTCATTGGTTAGCTACCAGCTAAGGTTGGTCTTGATGCTGGAATTTTTTCAATAAACTTTATGTACGCATTTAATTTTTTGTGAATAGTTTCAAGTTTTTCAAATAGATGCTTGAATTTCTCTTCGGTAATAAGATTTCTATTCCAGGATTTAAGAAGCCATGTCTTGGTTTCAAGAATTGAACCTCTGGAATAAAAACAAAACTGTTTGTTCTCCTTATAATAATATCGACCGTAACCTTCAGCAATGTTCGCAGCTACTGAATCAGAAGAACGGATGAATTGCTTCCCAATAGTATCTTTTGAAAGAATATTCCATTTCGAAACTATATTCCTCACTTCATCCGCCAATTCCATCGCTAACTGATATGTTTCTAACTCTTCAAGCCTATATTGTTTCATGAATAAAAAAATTAAAAATAAATCTAAGGACGAAAAACCAATGAACAATTGAACAAATAAACAGATGAACAAATTAAACTGCAACAGTCCCTTTGATGTGCGGATGCGGATCATAATTCTCCAGGGTGAAATCTTCAAACTTAAAATCGAAGATATTTTTGATGTCAGGATTCACTTTCATTTTTGGCAACACTTTGGGAGTGCGTGACAATTGCAGATTCACCTGCTCAAAATGGTTGGAATAAATATGTGCATCACCAAGTGTATGAATAAATTCTCCCGGTTTCAGATTACACACCTGCGCAACCATCATGGTGAGTAATGCATACGATGCGATGTTAAAAGGAACTCCAAGAAAAATATCTGCACTACGCTGGTACAACTGGCAACTGAGTTTTCCATTTGCAACATAGAATTGAAAAAAGGCATGGCAAGGAGGAAGTTTCATCTTGTCGATCTCACCGACATTCCACGCACTTACAATCAGTCTTCGTGAATCAGGATTTTTATTAATCTGCTCAATCACCTGTGTGACCTGGTCTATCGTCCTTCCATCGGCTGCTTCCCAACTTCTCCATTGTGAACCATAGACAGGACCCAGTTCTCCTTCTGCATCTGCCCAATCATCCCAAATGCTTACTCCATTTTCTTTCAGATATTTTATGTTGGTTTCCCCTTTCAGGAACCAAAGCAATTCGTGAATGATTGATTTGGTGTGGAGTTTTTTTGTCGTAAGTAAAGGAAATCCTCTTTCAAGATTAAATCGCATCTGGTAACCAAAGACGCTGCGTGTTCCGGTTCCTGTACGGTCACTCTTTTCAACACCGTGTTCCATCACGTGTTCCAAAAGATCAAGATATTGTTTCATTTTTTGCTGTTGATGCGTGTAAAATTAGGTAAAGAATTTTTATCCTGAACTTTTTATTCCTTTTACTTTTCGCAGGTAAAACCGGTGAAATGAAAACGGCAAAAGAAGTCTTGAAAGAAATGAAGAAAGTATCCCTGTATTGAATATGGAAGAGAAAGATTTAATAAATCACCTCAATGACCATGTCTAACTTCCATCGTTGAATCGTGTTTATACCTGAATACAAATGGGAAAGCGATTCCAAGCACCAATGCATACCCTGCAAAACAAAACCAAATGCTTTGCCAGTCACGGACTCCATCCGATGAAAAATAGTCTACAACAAAGCCGCTGATTGTTCCACCGAAAAAAGCTCCGAGACCATTCGTCACCATCATGAATAATCCCTGCGCACTGGCCCTGATCTTAACATCTGCTTCGCGTTCAACAAACAAGGATCCGGAGATATTAAAGAAATCAAAGGCCATTCCGTAAACGATCATCGATAAAACAAGCAGCCATAAACCGCTACCCGGATTACCGATTCCATATAAACCGAAACGGAGAACCCATGCAAACATGCTCATGAGCATCACTCTTTTTATTCCGAATTTCCGAAGAAAGAACGGAATGGCAAGAATGAATAATGTCTCTGACATCTGTGAAATGGAAATCAGGATATTCGGATGTGTGACGCCGAATGTATCGGGATACTTGTTTTTAAAATCGTTGAGAAAAGTACTGCTGAACAAATTGGTGATTTGTAATGCCGCGCCTAAGAACATTGAAAATATAAGAAAGATAAGCATTCGCCTGTTCTTGAACAGAACAAACGCATCGAGGCCTAACATGGAAGCAAGACTTTTCTTTTCCTTTGATTTAAGTGGCGGGCACGAAGAAATTGTAAATGAATAAAGCCCCATCAGTAAAGCTGCTACTGAACCGATGTAAAGTTGTTCCGCTTTAAAAACAAGATGCATGCTGTCTACCAGCCACATGGCAGCAATAAAGCCGACTGTTCCCCAAACCCTGATTGGTGGAAACGTTTTTACAACATCAAAGCCACGTGATTCTAAAACGGAATATGAAACCGTATTTGCCAAAGCAATCGTGGGCATGTACATCATCGAATTAATAAGCATGATTACATACAGTGTATTGAAATCAGTTACCGTAGATGCCCAGAACAATAATCCTGCGCCGGCCAGGTGACAAATACCGAGTAATCGTTCTGCTGGTATCCATCTGTCGGCGACAATTCCAAGCAGAGCAGGCATGATCAGCGAAGCGATGCCCATCGTGGCATATACACTTCCAACCTGAGTTCCGGTGAAGTGAAGCGTTACAAACATATATCCGCCAAAAGAAATTAACCATGCTCCCCACAGAAAAAATTGGAGAAAATTCAAGAAGGTAAGGCGAAGTTTTATGTTCATATTTCTAAAGTTCAATAGTTCATTTGTTCAAAGGTTCACTAGTTCAACCATTGAACAAATGAACCATTGAACCATTAAACTATTTTAAGATTGCTTCCTGCGATTCAACTCATCCCGAATACGGGAAGCGCGCTCATACGCTTCTTCGTCCAACGCCTTCTTCAACATCTCTTTCAGCTCCTCTGTGCTTGCTGCCGACAATTCACTTTCAGAAAGTTTGGTGGTCTGAGGTTTTTCTATTTTCTCTTCGATGGCTTCGATTGGCGTATTTTCTTCGAGCACAATTCCGGCTGTCGACAAAATAAATTCATACGTATAAATCGGGCAACCGAAACGAACAGCAATCGCAATCGCATCGGAGGTTCGCGCATCGATTTCCATTTTCTTCTCGCCATTGTTGCAAACAAGCTTTGCATAAAAAACACCTTCGAGCAAATTAAAAATAATTACTTCTTCCACTTCGATATCAAAGGAACCGGCAAAGCTTTTGAACAAATCGTGTGTCAACGGACGTGTAGGAGTCATGTTCTCCAGCTCAATGGCAATGGCTTGCGCTTCAAAAGCTCCGATGATAATCGGCAATCGCCTTTTTCCTTTTTCTTCACCAAGTACCAATGCATACGCACCTGATTGAGTCTGGCTGTAAGAAAGTCCAATGATTTCAAGTTTTATTTTCTTCATACAAATGAAACGGTCAGCAAGATAAAAGTATCCATCCAAGGCGGATCCATTAATCGAAATTAATAAATATTTTTTTTGTGAATGCTTTTCAAATTAGTTGTGACCTGCTGTAAATGTTTTTGCAGCTTCAATCAACTTTGGAACTATTTCAAATGCATCACCCACAATTCCATAATCTGCTGCTTTAAAGAATGGTGCTTCAGGATCTTTATTAATCACCACAATCACTTTTGATGAACTTACTCCTGCAAGATGTTGAATGGCTCCTGAAATACCAATAGCAATATACAGATTCGGACTGATTGCAATTCCGGTTTGTCCGACATGTTCTGAATGTGGCCTCCAGCCGGCATCTGACACGGGTTTTGAACATGCTGTGGCAGCTCCAAGAATGGTAGCAAGTTCTTCAATCATTCCCCAATTCTCAGGTCCTTTCATTCCTCTTCCGGCAGAAACAACAAGTTCAGCATCCGGTAAAGAAATTTTATCGGAAGCACGAATGGTTTCTTTTATGCTGACAGCAAAATCCTTATCAGCAAGTTGCGCATCCAATTTACTCACCTGTGCAGCAACAGGACTCTCAACAACTTTATACGAATTCGGCATTACACTAATTACTTTTATTTCAGAAAGCAATTCAACAAAAGCAAACGCTTTTCCTGAGAACGAACCTTTCTTCACTACAAAACCTGCATCCGTTTTGGGAAGATCAACAGCATTCTGAGCAAGACCAGCTTCCAGTTTCACGGCAACACGCGGAGCAATTCCCTTTCCGGAAAAACTTGCAGACATTACAATTACTTTTGAACCTTCATTCTTTGCAGCTTGTGCAATCACCGATGAATACGGTTGAACATTGAATGTTTTCAGCCGATCATTGTTTGCGGAGAGGATTTTGGCAGCACCGTACTTCCCTAATTTATTCAGCTCTTCATCCGAAACATCACCAATTGAAAGTGCAGTAACAGTTGTGTTTAATTGCTTTGCAACTGCAGAAGCATATGAAACAATTTCAAATGTCGACTTCTTGAATTTACTTTGTGTACTTTCTGCGAAAACTAAAACAGACATGCCGGTTTACAGTTTATGGTTTACAGTTTACGGTTTGAGTATTTACAGTCTGATTCGTAAACTGTAAACTTGTAAACCGTAAACATTTTTTAAATTATTTTTTTTTCTTCTCTTAACATCTCAAACAGCTTCCCTGCATCATCAGGATTGATCAGCTTCACAGTACTTCGTTGTGACGGTTTATCATAGGAACCAACTTTGGTAAGTTCTGGAACTCCAACCGGCTCAACAACCTTCAACGGCTTTGTCCGCGCACTCATGATGCCGCGCATGTTCGGAATTTTTGGTTCAGCCATTCCTTCGGAAGCTCCTGCGACAAAAGGCATCGGAACAGAAATTACTTCTTTTCCTCCTTCAATTTCTCTTTCAACTGTTGCAGAAGTTCCCTCTACAGTCAACTTTTTTGCTGACGAAACAGAAGGCATATCAAGCATCTCAGCAATCATCATCGGAACTGATGAACCATTGAAATCACTGGATTCACGACCGCAAAGGACCATATCGAAACCATTTTGCTTTACATATTCGGCAATTTGTTTTGCAACGAAATATGCATCTTTGGGAACAGCATTTACACGAACGGCATCTGCTGCACCGATTGCAAGCGCTTTACGAATCGTAGGTTCAGTGGACACATCACCAACAGTAATGGCCGTTACAGTTCCTCCGTTTCCTTCTGTTAATTCGATGGCACGCGCGAGAGCAATTTCATCATACGGATTGATGATAAACGTGACACCTGCTGACACAAATTCTTTATTGTCAGAAGTAAAATTTATTTTTGCCGTCGTGTCGGGGACGTGCGAAATGCAAACGAGAATCTTCATTCAATTAAAATCTTTTTAGAGCCGCGAATTTACACATTTAAGTTAAGTCACAAAGCAAAACATGAAATGGAAAGAATAGAACTCTTGAAGGGTTTTTTGGCAGAAGATCCCGGTGATAATTTCTCGTTGTATGCACTCGCACTTGAATATGTGAAACTAAATAATGTCACCGAAGCCATTCAATTATTGGAAAAATTGCTTGAAAAAAATCCTGGTTACCTCGCTGCTTATTACCAGTTAGGAAAACTTTTTGAGATGCAGCAACAGCCAGATAGAGCTTCTGGTGTTTTTGAGAAAGGAATTGAAGTAGCGCGCAGACAAAAAAATCAGAAGACATTAAGTGAATTACAATCCGCGCTCGATTTACTGGAAGAATAATAGTTAAGTAAGGAGCAATTCGTTCGGAGTTCGGAGAAATGGCACAAAGTCTCCAAACTCCGAACTAACGACTCCTGACTACTAATAAAATAATGGATCAATTTCTTTTTTCCAGTCGTTAGCCATACCTACGGTAAAATAAGCAAGTACAAAAAGCGGTAGACAAACGACCAGGTATATAATTCCGCCTTCCCACCCTGCCCAAAGTGGTACAAAAACAAAAAGCATCGCACAAAACATATAGAGATAAAACAATCCGTAATACAAAATCTGGAAAACCCACTTGTAAGGCGATTGTTTATACGCTTCACATTCTTTCCGGAACTGTTCGTACTTCATTCGTGCATAACGTTCAGAACGCTCCGCGGTTTGCTGGCGTCTCTTTTCCTTTCCTTCTTCGGTATTTACTGAAACACGTTTCGTCTTTGTCTTTCCTTCCAGATGAGCCAGGATCATTTCATAAGCTGTATGAATACGGACAAAACTTTCCTGGGCAAGCGGAGAAGAATTCAAATCAGGGTGAAAAAGTTTTGCCTTTTCCCGAAACGCTTTTTTCACTTCACTAGCCGAAGCATCAAAAGATAAACCCAAAAGAAGGTAGTATTCTCTCATTCTTTATTTGACGGCAGTAAAATAAGAAAACGTCTGTAAGGTGAAATTCTTTGGGAACTTTTTATTTAATCTTTAATTTTTACTTTTGTCCGGTATGAAAGAACTGCAATTCAGAGAAGCCCTGCGCGAAGCCATGAGCGAAGAAATGAGACGTGATGAACGTGTGTTTCTCATGGGTGAAGAAGTGGCTGAATACAATGGTGCTTACAAGGTGAGCCAGGGAATGCTTGATGAATTCGGTGCGAAACGCGTAATTGATACTCCGATCGCCGAACTTGGTTTTGCCGGAATAGGTGTTGGCGCAGGAATGAACGGATTGCGGCCGATCATTGAATTCATGACATTTAATTTTTCATTGGTTGCCATCGACCAGGTAATTAACTCCGCAGCCAAAATGATGAGCATGAGTGGCGGACAATTTACTGTTCCGATTGTTTTCCGTGGACCGACAGGAGCTGCCGGTATGTTGAGTTCCCAGCATTCACAGGCATTTGAGAATTGGTATGCAAACTGTCCCGGTTTGAAAGTAATTGTTCCTTCCAATCCGGCTGATGCAAAAGGTTTGCTTAAGTCTGCGATCCGTGATAACGATCCTGTTATTTTTATGGAGAGTGAACAGATGTACGGTGATAAGGGAATGGTTCCCGAAAGCGAATATTTAATACCGATCGGAGTTGCTGATATCAAGAAAGAAGGAACGGATGTAACGATTGTTTCTTTTGGAAAGATGATGAAGATTGCATTGAAGGCTGCTGAAGAATTAGCGAAAGAAAATATCAATGCTGAAGTAATTGATTTGCGTACAGTTCGTCCGATTGATTATGAAACGGTGATTACTTCTGTAAAGAAAACCAATCGGTTGGTGATTGTTGAAGAATCGTGGCCGCTCGCATCCATTGCTTCGGAAGTTACATTCATGGTTCAGAAAAGAGCGTTCGATCATTTGGATGCTCCGGTAACACGCGTGATGGGTGGCGATGTTCCTTTGCCATATGCTCCGACTTTAATTGAAGCGTATCTTCCAAATCCGGAACGGGTTATCAGGGCGGTAAAAGAAGTCATGTACCTTATATAAGTCCAATGGTTTAATAGTTCAATAGTTCATTGGTTATGGAATCTGTCCGAGCATTTAAACTATTGAACCATTAAACTATTGAACTCTTCTCTTCAAAAAAATCTCCGCCATCATACACCGCGCGCTTCCTCCGCCAATCGTTTCAATGGTATTTATAGAAAGAGGAACCAATTCCGAATATTTTTCAATTTCTTTTTTTTGATTCGCAGTTAAACTGACGAATGCACTTTGTGATAAAGCCAGTATGCTTTTCTTATTCTCAGTTTCAATGGCAAGCATGTTTCCGGCAAAATGGTTCATTTGTTCATTGGTAATTGCAATGATCTCTAATCCCGTTTCGCTAAGTGAATTAGAAACCAGCGTTCTTTCCTGCTTGTCAGTAATACTTTCAAGACAAATAACAGAAAATTTTTCTCCGATACACATCATCACATTCGTGTGATAAATTTCTTTTCCGTCTTTATCGCTTGCATGAAAGTAAACGGGTTTGTAATTCAGCATTTCACAAACCAGCATAAAAAGTTCTTTGTTTGTTCGCGGTGACAAACAAGCATAACCGATTTTATTTATATGATCGAACACAATACTTCCTGTTCCTTCTAAAAATTTATTTTCCTTTTCATATTCTGAAATATCTATAATTTTCTTCATGATGAAATTCTTCTCCAATTCATCAATGATATCTTGCCGCCTTTCATACCGCCTGTTTTGAGCAAACATCGGATACACGATAACAGTTCCGTCTTCATGGAACGTCACCCAGTTATTCGGAAAAATCGCATCCGGTTTTTGAGGAGAATCTGTGTCATCAATTACAATAACATGTACTGCTTTTGATTTCAACACTTCTACAAACTGTTCAAATTCTTCAGAAACTTTTTTATTGATCGTTTCAGCATCCAGATTTTTAAAATTATTCTGAAAAGAATTTGAACCCGCCGTTTCAGTATTGAAAACAAAGTTTGAAGGACGGATGAGGAGTATGTTCGAGGTGGATTGCATTTATACTAAAAGAAAAACAAATGTGTAATTAATTTTCGATTTTTTTGACACTGTTGAACTTATGGTAGTGGGCCTGTTTGAATTATATTTAGATTCCTCGCTTCGCTCGGAATGACAATGCAAATTAAGGCTATAGTGCGGGCTTAAGCCCGCCTCTTACCACCAATGCAAGATGTCATTCCGAGCGAAACGAGGAATCATTTTTCAAACTGAACCACTACCGAACTTATTTAAGATCAATCAACTTGTCAATTTATTTTAAACTTTGATGTGATTAGACTTTTAATTAACATTTACTAAAACAAAATGTCATGAAAAAAATTCTACTTGTTTCAATTCTGCTTTTTATCCACCTAAAAGGATTTGGTCAGACTTCAATTTACATTTCAAGTGCAGGCGATTCAGCATTAAACTGCATGTATGATACTGCCCATGTTGGCAGTAGAACTTTTAATCTTCATGCTGATCTGACCGGTTACGCGATCAGCGACAGTTTCCTTATAGAAACTTTTTTTGGTGATGGTACATACCAGACTATCCCTGCACACCCTTTTATGAATGGAGGACAACTTGAATTGTCGCGTTATTACAATCATACTTATTTAGATACAGGAACTTTTGATGTCACGTATATAGTAACAGGGCCTGACGGAAATGCTGATACACTTTTTCATCCTGCTGAAGTTATCAGGACAGTGTATTGCTCTTCCCTGACCAAGCGAGTTTTCATTGATAATAATTTTGATTGTGTCTACAATTCAGGCGATGTTCTTATTAATGTTCCGGTGACACTTTATAATGGAGTTTCCACTTATACCACAATTAACAGCGGAGGTGCATCGGTTCCTTTTGGAGTCAATTATACTGCTGTGATAGACACACATGCTGTTCATCAATTAGGATATGTATTGAGTTGCCCCGTTTCCGGTATGATAAATTTTACATCAAACTGGTCGAATACAATCTATTTCGCACTTGGCTGTACAAATAGCTATGACCTTTCAATTACTTCGTCTGGCCATCCTTTTAAGATAGATAATTCTGCACTCATCAGTGTAGGAATAAGTGATGTTTCATGTCTTCCTCAATCCGGAACCTATACGCTCAATCTTGATCCGTTAATGAGTTTTGTAATTGCAGAAACGCCTCCTTCATCAGGTGGCGGGTTAACTTATGTATGGAACTATTCAAACCTGTCTTCCTTTGTTCCGGGAATCCATAACATGATGTATTGTAATCTTAATCCGGGTGTGCTAATAGGCGATACGTTGTGCTATTCGTTTTCAGTTTCTCCTTCGGCCGGTGATACAAACCCAACAAACAATGTGGTTACACCTTGCTATACAGTTTTGAGCGCCTGGGATCCAAATTACAAAGATGTATATCCAAAAGGTTTTGGCCCGACGGGAGAAATTTTGCCAGGAACTCAACTGACCTACACAATTGGATTTCAGAACACGGGGAATGACACAGCAACAAATGTGTACATTCTCGATACACTGGACTCTGATTTAGATATTAACAGCATTCAAATCGTGTATGCAACTCATCCGATGAATTTTTATATCATCAATGGTAACATCTTAAGATTTCAGTTTGACAATATTTTTCTTCCTGACAGCGGAGCAAATGAATTTTTAAGTCACGGGTTTGTGGTTTACAAAATAAATCCAAAGCAGAGCCTTACTGATGGCACTCAATTGATCAACAACGCAGGAATTTATTTTGATTGGAATCCTGCTGTGGTTACCAATTCTACATTAAACACGATCAACTCTGCTTTGGTAGGAATAGATGAAGCATCAAAACTTTTTGCCTCGGTTTATCCAAATCCATTCACTGACAATCTTTCAATTGCAATTCAAAAACAAAATTTCAAAAACGCTTCACTCTCAATCAAAAATGTACTGGGGCAAATTATTTTCAGTGATCGTTTTTACGATAGAAATACAAGGACGATTGGCCTGAACTTTCTTGTTAAAGGAATTTATTTTCTTGAGTTGACTATTGACGGAGAAAAAATTATTAAGAAGATTGTGAAAGGATAAAAAGCGATAGTTGAATTCCAACTTTTATTTAAGCCACCATGAATTAAAAAGATTTTCTTCTTTTGGCATTCGTTGGATATCTAAATAAGAATACGTTCTGTTTCTATTTCCATCGAGAACAAAAGGGGTTTCTCTTTCAACTTGGTCAGGGTCAATCACCTTTATTCCGTTTACATATTTAGTTCCGTCTATGTAAAAAGAACTGTAATCTGGTTGACTACATCTGCAAAAACACAAATATGTTATTGTCTCCTCTTGACTTCGTTTGTTCAATATATTTAATTCAGTTGCATGAATATCGACCTGCGAAATTTCAATGAGAGATATTTTCGTAACAGGGGAAAATTTTTGAGAAGGTTTAATATTCTGACCAGCCACACAATTACTAATTACAACAAATAAAAATACACCAATAATTTTCATCACTTCAAATATACAATTTATTTCAAGCGGAAAATTTACAATCAAACCCACTTTTGCTTTTTTTCTTTATTAAATTACCTTTGCCTCCCTTTAAAAAAAGAAGATAAACTGAATATTATGGAGATGTTGATTTACCTTGTACCATCAATTGCAATTTTAGCATTGATTTATTCCGCTTTTGTTACCGCACGAATTTCAAAATACGATGCCGGTACCGACCGCATGAAAGAAATTGCCGGCTTTATTGCCACCGGAGCCATGTCTTTTCTGAAAGCTGAATATAAGATCCTCGCCATCTTTGTGGTGATTGTAGGAGCTTTGCTCGCTGTCACCGCTGATTCCGTAACTTCTTCACCGTTAATAGTTCTTGCATTTGTTACAGGAGCTTTTCTTTCAGCATTTGCCGGTTTCATCGGTATGCGTGTCGCGACAAAAGCAAACGTGCGCACCACAAACGCTGCCCGTACCAGTTTATCTAAAGCATTGGACATTTCCTTTTCCGGTGGATCAGTGATGGGAATCAGTGTAGCAGCGCTTGGTATTCTTGGCTTAAGCTTACTCTTTTTATTATTCCAGCACATGTTCAACGGCAACAATGAACTGGGCGCTCCGCTAAGAAAAGTATTGGAAGTATTGACAGGATTTTCTCTCGGTGCAGAAAGCATCGCGCTCTTTGCCCGTGTGGGTGGTGGTATTTTCACAAAAGCCGCTGATGTGGGTGCTGATTTATCAGGAAAAGTGGAAGCCGGAATTCCGGAAGATGATCCGCGCAACCCTGCAGTAATTGCAGATAACGTTGGTGATAATGTTGGTGATGTTGCAGGCATGGGTGCTGACTTGTTCGGCTCGTATGTAAGTACGGTGCTTGCGACCATGGTATTGGGCGCATCGGTTATCATGAGTAAAGACAACCAGGATCAGTTTCACGGAATGTCAGCCGTTTTCCTTCCGCTTATCATCGCGATTACAGGACTGGTTTTCTCCATTGTAGGAACCTGGTTTGTACGAATCAAAGAAAATGGAAATCCGCAAGCCGCATTGAACCGTGGGAACTGGGGAGCAATCATACTTACAGCAGCTGCCTGTTATTTTGTTGTCACGAAAATATTGCCTTCCACTTTTTCAATCAAAGGAATTCCATATACAAGCCTGGATGTATTCTATACGGTTGTGATCGGTTTAGTTGTTGGCGCATTGATGAGTGTCATCACAGAATTCTATTGTGCGATGGGAAAAAATCCGGTGAACACCATTGCACGTCAATCCATTTCAGGCGCTGCTACCAATATCATCAGCGGTTTAAGTGTTGGAATGATTTCAACAGCACTTCCGATTTTGGTGTTGGCGGGTGGTATCATTGCTTCCTTTGCTGTTGCAGGAATTTACGGAGTAGCCATTGCTGCCTCCGGTATGATGGCGACAACAGGAATTCAACTGGCCATTGATGCATTCGGTCCGATTGCAGATAATGCAGGAGGTATTGCAGAGATGAGCCATCTTCCAAAAGAAGTTCGTGAGAAGACAGACATTCTTGACTCCGTTGGAAATACAACAGCAGCAATCGGAAAAGGTTTTGCGATTGCATCAGCAGCGTTGACATCACTTGCTCTCTTCGCAGCCTTCAAAGAAATTACCGGTGTTGAAGTAATCGATATCTCCAATGCAAAAGTGCTTGCCGGTTTGTTTATCGGTGGAATGGTTCCGTTTCTTTTCTCCGCTCTTGCAATGCGTGCTGTTGGTCGTGCCGCGAATGCGATGGTTGTTGAAGTCCGCAGACAGTTCAAAGAAATCAAAGGATTGCTCGAAGGAAAAGAAGGCGTGGTTGCAGATTACGATAAGTGCATCCAGATTTCTACTTCAGCAGCATTGCGATTGATGTTGCTTCCCGGGATTCTTGCCATCGTTACACCGATCATCATCGGTTTTGGTTTTGGTGATGATGGTGCGCAGGTGCTTGCATCCGTGATGGCAGGTGTTGCCGTATCCGGAGTTCTCATGGCGATCTTCCAGAGCAATGCAGGAGGTGCATGGGACAATGCCAAGAAAAGTTTTGAGAAAGGTGTGGAGATTGACGGTAAGATGTATTACAAAGGCAGCGAGCCGCACAAAGCAGCTGTTACCGGTGATACCGTTGGTGATCCGTTTAAAGATACTTCCGGTCCTTCGATGAACATCCTGATCAAGTTGACTGCGATCGTTTCTCTTGTTATTGCTCCACTTCTTCACAAACCGGGACATACGAAAGCAGATGAAATGAAAGCAAGTTTGATTGAATCAACTTCTTCAGCAAACATGACAGGAACTTTAGAAGCATTAAACGGAGCTTATCCTGTTGATGCGAGCAATTCGGTGATTAATTTTTCTATCAAACACTGGTTGGGTCGTGCTCATGGAACCATGAAAATTGATTCAGGAATGATTAAGATGACCGGCGACACTGCTACTTCAAACTTGTGGATGGAAATCAATGCAGCGTCAATTAATACAGCCAATGCTGATCGTGATGAAGAAATGCGTGGTGAAGATTGGTTTAGCACCGGTGCACATCCGAAAATTACTTTTCAATCAGTTTCCATCGGCTCATCTGCCAGCCCGAATTATCGTTATGATGCAAAGGGAAACCTCACCGTAAAAGGTGTTACGAAGCTTGTAGATATTTATTTCAATTATCTCGGCGAGACAACCACGCCAAGAGGAGGAAAAGTGTATTCTTTTGAGGGCGAAACAACCATTAACCGAAATGATTTCGGAATCGGAAATCCTGAACTTCCGTTTGTAGGAAAAGAAGCGACGATTGAATTCGCTGTGGAGTCAACAAAATAAACTCTTCGAAATACGAATACTTACGAAACTACGAATTACGAAATGTTCCTTTTGCACAAATTCGTAATTCGTAGTTTCGTTTTTTTATTCGTAATTAGTTGATGTTACTTCTTTTCAAATTTCAGCGAAACAGAGTTCATACAGTAACGCAAACCTGTTGGTTGAGGGCCGTCATCAAATACATGTCCGAGATGAGCGCCGCAACGGTGACAAACCACTTCCGTACGGACCATTCCAAAAGCTGAATCTTTTATTTCATCCACGTTGTGTTTATCAACTGGAGCATAAAAGCTTGGCCAGCCGGTTCCTGATTCAAACTTGGTATCGCTTGTGAACAAAGGTTCTCCGCAACATACACAGTTATACATTCCTTTCTCGTGGTTGTCCCAGTATTTTCCGGTAAACGCGCGCTCTGTTCCATGCTTACGCGCTACATCATACTGTTCAGGAGTTAATTCCTTTTTCCACTCTTCATCGGTCTTTATGACCTTCTCGTCATTGGATTTTGTTTCCATCGTTATTGATTTTTGATTTAGTTTTTGATCACTCTGTGCACATGAAGTAAAACAAAGCGCCATGGTAGAAGCGGTTAATAATGTGAATAGTTTCATCTGTTTAAATTTATTTTAATAATAAACGGTAACAAATGTAGAATGGATTTCCGTTTGAGAAATTTTTCATCACAAAGACAACGATGTAATTGTCATTCCGAACTTGTTTCGGAATCTCAACAATGAAGAGATGCTGATCCGCCATAGGCGAACAGCATGACAACGTCGATTTTAAAAAACCAAGAACTTCTCAACTCAAACTTACCTGCGAGCGAATAATATTCAACGCTCCGCCGGCTTTAAACCATTCAATCTGGTTTTCATTGTAGGTATGATTCACGGTAATAATTTCATGATCGCCGTCGATATGATGAAGAACCAGTTTCAGCGGAACTCCCGGTTTGAATTCCGTTAAGCCAAGAATATCAAACGTATCATCTTCCTTGATCTTATCGTAATCTGCTTTGTTCGCAAATGTCAACGCAAGCATTCCCTGTTTTTTCAAATTGGTCTCGTGAATGCGCGCAAAAGATTTTACGAGGATCGCTCTCACTCCGAGATGACGCGGCTCCATCGCTGCATGTTCACGCGAAGAACCTTCACCGTAATTCTCATCTCCAACTACAATGGAACCGATGTGAGCCGCTTTGTAAGCGCGCTGAACAGCAGGAACTGAATCATATTTTCCCGTCAGTGCATTTTTTACCGAATCCGATTTATCATTGAATGAATTGATCGCGCCAATGAGCATGTTGTTTGAAATATTATCGAGATGTCCTCTGTATTTCAACCACGGACCAGCCATGGAGATATGATCAGTCGTACATTTTCCTTTTGCTTTGATGAGCAGTTGCAATCCTTTCAGATCAGTTCCTTCCCAAGCGGGGAATGGATCAAGCAATTGCAAACGATCGGAAGTCGGGGAAACTTTTACAGATACATTGCTTCCGTCTTTTGCAGGTTGCTGGTAACCTGCATCCTCCACCGCAAAACCTTTCAAAGGCATTTCAATTCCTTTCGGTTCATCGAGCTTTATTTTTTCTCCGGCATCATTCGTCAAAGTATCAGTCAATGGATTAAAACAAAGATCACCTGCAAGAACCATCGCCGTTACAATTTCCGGTGATGCAACAAAAGCATGTGTATTCGGATCACCGTCATTTCGCTTTGCAAAATTCCGGTTGTATGAAGTGATGATGGAATTTTTTGGTTCACCGTTTTTGCGATGTCTTGCCCACTGACCAATGCAAGGTCCGCAAGCATTTGCCAAAATAACTCCGCCGATTTTTTCAAACTCCTGGAGCAATCCGTCACGTTCAGCAGTGTACCGAACTTGTTCGGATCCGGGAGTAATCGTGAACTCAGCTTTCGCTTTTAATTTTTTCTCATTGGCAAGACGAGCAATCGAAGCAGAACGTGTCATGTCTTCGTACGAAGAATTGGTACAAGAACCAATCAGTCCGACTTCGAAATAACGCGGCCAACCGTTTTCTTTTACGGCTTGTGCAAACTTTGAAATCGGCCATGCCAAGTCAGGCGTAAACGGACCGTTGATATGCGGCTCCAATTCTGAAAGATTGATTTCAATCACTTCATCAAAATATTTTGAAGGATCAGCATATACTTCCTTATCACCGCGAAGATGTTCCGAAATTTTATCTGCTTCTGCTGCAACATCCGTCCTTCCGGTTCCTTTCAAATACTCACTCATCTTTTTATCGTACCCGAAAACAGAAGTAGTTGCACCAATCTCTGCACCCATGTTGCAAATGGTTCCTTTACCTGTGCAGGAAAGAGAATCAGCGCCTTCACCAAAGTATTCAAGAATGGCATCTGTTCCGCCTTTCACCGTAAGGATTCCCGAAACTTTGAGAATAATATCTTTTGAAGAAGTCCAGCCGCTGAGTTTGCCTGTCAATTTTACTCCAATCAGTTTTGGAAATTTTAATTCCCACGGAAGTCCTGCCATCACATCGCAAGCATCAGCGCCACCAACTCCGATGGCAATCATTCCGAGTCCGCCGGCATTTACCGTATGTGAGTCCGTACCGATCATCAATCCTCCCGGGAAAGCATATTGTTCAAGAATAACCTGGTGAATAATTCCGGCTCCGGGCTTCCAGAAACCGATTCCGTATTTGTTGGAAACAGAAGAAAGAAAATCATATACTTCTTTATTTTTATCAAGCGCAACACTCAAATCTTCCTTTGCTCCAACCTGTGCTTGTATCAAATGATCACAATGAACGGTGGAAGGAACTGCCACTTTTGGTCTTCCGGCCTGCATAAACTGCAACAGCGCCATTTGAGCTGTTGCATCCTGCATGCCTACACGGTCAGGACGAAACTCTACGTAAGAGATACCTCTTTTGAAAGGTGCAGTAAGCAGTGGCAGTTGGCCGTCCTGCTGACTGCTACCGCTTCCTGCTAAGGGAGAAAGATGTGAGTACAATATTTTTTCCGTAAGAGTAAGCGGGCGGTTTACCACTTTGCGTGCTGCTGTGATGCGTTCGTTCATTCGTGCATACACAGACTTAATCATGTCGAGATCAAAAGCCATTTTTCTGTGAATTAGAAATTTTAAATTCTAAATTTTAAATTGAATATAGTGCGGGCAAAGGTAGCAAATTGGTTAATTTAATTTGTTTTTTCACTGATAAAGATTCCTCGCTTCGCTCGGAATGACAATTTTGAAGTTGATTAAAGAGGGTCGGGGGGGGGGGGGGGGGGGCCCCCCCCAC
>JAYVUK010000072.1:0-2481 GCA_043787975.1 Bacteroidota bacterium | reverse complement strand
GGTTTTCAGATGCCATTTTGATACATGTTTAGTGGTTAAGTTCAAGGTTAATAATCTTACTTGTTTAAATTCAGTTTTGTTCTATACTTGTTGCTTTCTTTCTTAATGATTCACCTTTTAGTTCGATGCGGTGTGCATCGTGCACGAGCCGGTCAAGAATGGCATCGGCTATGGTTTGTTCACCGATGATGTCGTGCCACTGTGCTACCGGGAGTTGCGAAGTTACAATAGTTGCACGTTTTCCATGTCGGTCTTCAAAAATTTCCATCAGTAACATTCTACTCTGACTATCGAAGGGTTGCAGTCCAAAGTCATCCAGGATTAGTAAGTCCTGCTTTTCGATCTTAGCAAGTTCACTCATGGAGCTTCCGTCTGCCTTTGCCATTTTAAGTTGAGCAAAGAGTTTGGCGGAGTTTGCATAGAGTACTTTGAAGTTGAGTAAGCACGCTTGGTGACCGATGGCAGAAGCGAGAAAACTTTTTCCTGTTCCTGTGGATCCGGTAATGAGAAGGTTTTCTTTCTTTTTAATAAAAACACCATCCGCAAAACGATGCAGTTGATTTTTATCAATGCCGCGTTCACCGGCAAGATCAATTTGCTCAATGCTCGCCTTGTATCGGAAGTGCGCATTCTTGGTTCCGCGCTCAATGCTACGGTGGTGGCGGTCGTCCCACTCGCTTTGGATGAGTTGGGCGATGAACTCATCAGCGGTTAGTTTGTCTGCTCGATTTGTTTCGAGCAGTGTTTGAAAGTTGCTGTGCATTCCATGCAGCCGCATCCTTTTCATTTTGTTTAAGGTTTCTTCATTCATAAGTATTGGTTTTGTTTTTAGTTGGACTGTGCTTTTATTGATAATAATTACTGCCTCGTATGTTGGGATGAACAGGTATGAGCGGATTGTTTTCTTCTTCATCGACAACTAAATCTAATTTGCGCTGAAGAATATTTTCAATTTGAGGATAGCCGTAAAGTCCATATCCGTGGGCTCTTCGGCAAGCACGGATCAAGCGTTCGTGACCAACTTTACGTGCAAAGTTCAAAATACCCATGCAGGATTTGTAAGCCGCTTCGGGATGTGTTTTGATCTGGATGACTCGCTCGATGTAGAGCGCAACATCATCATGTATCCTCTTTGCATCAGCAATAAATTTTTCGGTTGACCATTCAGTGATGAACCGATGTGCCGACGCTAAATGATCGGTGATGGTGGTGTATTGATGTGCGCGCATCTGGCGCGGGTGCATGGCTACGCTGTTGTAATCGTGAAAAATTTCTACCTGTGTATCGGTGTAAAGTATTTTTACTTTTTTCCCAATCAGACGATACGGTACACTGTAATAATGGTTGTCGGTGCGTAAACAGGCAAACCCATTCTTCATCACCGTGCACAGGTATTGTTGCTTGAAGTTGTAGCGGTATTGAGGCAATGGGCGCAGTGTGGTCCTTTCCATTTCTTCAAACTGCTCTCTGCGACTATAGGTGCGTCCTGTGAGTGGCTTGTTGTTGAGTGCTTCAAGTTCTGTTTTGATGGCAGCATTTAATTCTTCGAGTGAGAAAAAATCCCGCTTATCAAGTGTTGTGTAAATATTGGTGTAAATAATTTTAACAATTCCTTCTACCAATGCTTTGTCACGTGGACGATAACTGCGTGCAGGCAACACCGTAGTGTTGTAATGCGAAGCAAAATCTTCGAATGTCTCATTGAGCGTTGGTTCATACTTGCTACTCTTTGTTACTGCTGATTTTAAATTATCAGGAACAATGGCAGCGGGAACTCCTCCGTAATAATGAATGGCGTTTTCACTCCCACGAATCAAATCTTCTTTCTTCTGCGAGGCTACTGCTTCCACATACACCAGCTGACTGCATCCAAGAATGGCAGCAAAAATTTCTACTTCGATCTTTTCTCCGGTATCGCTACTCCAGTAGTACATCTTCTCTCCGGCAAAATCTATAAACATTTTATCGCCTGCCTTGTGATTGATGTGCATCACCGGGCGTGTTTGATTGATGTAGCGATTAAGGTAGAAGCAAAAACTAGTAAACTTAAAACCATCGGGATGCTTATCCAGGTATTCTTCCCATTGTTTGGTGCGTGTCATCCCTCTGCGCTTCAATGCCTTTTCAATCAAGGGAAACAGTGCAATCAATGTGCGTAAACGCTCAGTAAGCTCACGGCTTTCATCCACACAAAAAATTTGCGCAAGTTGATAATCGTTCATTGCTTCCAAATCGCTCCAGCCTAACTGCTCACGGTCTAACACACGCAGATATTTTTTCACCGTGTTGCGTGCGGCACCTGTAAGTTCGCTGATCTGTAATTTTGTTTTGCCTTGGGAGTGAAGGCGCAGGATTTGTCTTATCTTAGCCATTGTGATTCGTTGGTTTGCCATACTATTTGTTTTAGGAACACAAGGTTCCTCACAAATTTTATGGGCTGAATCTTACCCGATCAACAATGTAAAAATGGTGGTCAGTTTG